>NZ_JBFUMK010000026.1:0-89520 GCF_054049415.1 Roseateles sp. P5_D6
GCGTGGGTCTGCTGGCATTCGGGCTGGCCGTGCTGATGCTTCGGGGGCGCCGCTCACAGCGTTGACTTGGCTGGCATGCAATCCGACATCGCACCGTAAAGGGCTGGGTCTTCACCGGCTCGTCGATCGTGGTGGTTCGCATGCTGGCGCAGACCAGAATCAATCTGTCTTCGGTTGGCCCTGCGACGCGGGGCATCTCATGGCGATGTTGGCGCAAAGTTCGAGGACCTCGCCGATGAGAGCAGCGCAGTGAGGCATGTGTGACGACATTCGCAGAGGCCAGTCCACGAACCACATGGGGCCCCTAACCAGTTAAGCTTGTGTGATGCCTTAGTTCTTAAGGAGTCGATGATGAAAGCTGAAACCCGCCGGCTTGTCCCTCGTCTGCCTCTTCTGATGGGCACGCTTTTCGCACTTGCGTTGGCGCCTGCCACGACGCACGCGGTGGTGGTGATAGACCAACCACAGTCGATGGGCTTCGGTGTGATGTACCCCTTCATGCCCGGGCAAACCTTCACCGCGGTTGGTACGCGCATCGACACCATTGGCGTCGAGTTGCGCAACATGAACAAGTCTCGGCCGGGAAGCCTTGTCTCTCTGAGCTTGTACGAGGGTGAGGGCAGCGGCGGCACATTGCTCGCATCCAGCAGCGTGGATGTGCGGGCCCTTCTTGGCGACACAGGCGGCGCGGCGCTGGTGGACTTCAACCTTGGAGCCGTGAAGTTGCAGCCAGGGCAAACGTATTCCTTTCAGCTCACTGCATCGGACGAACGCTTCGGGGTGTCCTACTACTCCGTACTCGGCGAAGACGCTTATCCAGGCGGTCACATGTTCAACGCCTTCGAAAGCGAGCCTCTAGGCGACCTGACGTTCAACGTCACCGCAGTTCCGGAGCCGGGCATTGCGGCGCTGCTGCTGATCGGCGGCGGCTGGCTCGCTGGTGTGCGGCTGCGCGCGGGGCGGCGGCGCTGATACGTGCATGCAGAGCCGGAGTGCGAACTGCGCCGCGTCTCTCACGCGCGCCTTCGACGTTGACCAACGATTCCGATCACGCCTAGCCCCATGGCCAACATAGGCCAGGTTTGCAACTCGGGGACAGGCGAACTAACGGCAAAGCGCACGTGTGCTCCTACTAGTTTGTCCGATTCTGCGGTCATACAAGTGAATGCTTGGCAGTTTGAATCTGGCGACGGTGTGAGCACATGCCCTGGAGAAAACGTATAGCTACCGGTAATGCGGATTTCATGACTACTTTCTGTTGATAAGTTGATTTGACGGCCATCGTCCCACCCAACAGCGCCGGCGCCAGACAATTTGTAGTTAATCTTTTGAAGAAAGGTTCCAGACGTAACATCAAAAATATCGAGTTGATAGTCGACGCTCCAATATGAGAATCGAAGTTGTATATCTTTCGGTTCAACAACCGAGAGGCCCGTCTCAATCAAAAGGGTGTAACGCTTGTCTGTCGGGTCCGCCGATTGAAAATAATTGCTCTCAATCGTGAAGGTGCCCATGTGGTGAGTGTCGGTTGCAAAATTTACGCCCCCAATGGGCCCCGCGCTGTAGCTGCTCACATAATCCAGATTGGTCGAATATTCGATCTCAAAGCCGTCGCCTGTCACTGTGGCGGCATTCGAAGCGAATGCGAAAACGGCTGCACAGACTGCCGTAATTAGCTTGTTAATCATTTGATATTCCATAGTTTGTATGCAACGCGGAATGCAGTTGCGCGGCCATTGGGCATGCATTCGCAGCTCACAAGCAATCCCTTGCTCTCAAGGGGAGGAACTTCGCTGTTCCGCCAAAACCCGAAGGGCGAGGCCGGAGTCTGGGCCTGCATGGCTCGCAGCCAACAGGCCACCGCGCCTGCGGTGAATTCGGTTGTCGCGGTAATCGAGCGCGACGCACTGAACAAGCCTGACGAGATGGACCGGCCGACCTCACGATGCGGGGCGTCGTTGGTCCAAGGGAACCATTCGGGAGGTGCGCCGCCGGTCGCCACAGTTCGGCAAAGAAAGAGCCCCCACAGGTCCCCGTTCACTCGTGATCAGCAGTCCAACCCGCGGCGATCTCGGCGCCTCATGAATTGCACGCCGGCCACTGAAGCCAGGCCCAGTAGCAGAAGCTGGTAGGAAGCAAGCTCCGGCACCGTCGAGACACCGAAATAGAGATCCGTCGCCGAAGGCGTGCCGAGCAGGATGGCGCTGCCGCCAGCGTAGTTCCCCTCACTCGACCAGTAGACGCCGTACCGCGCGGACGCCGCAGTGACTTCAAAGCTGTACGGCTGGCCACTCTGCACCGCGACGTTGCCGACGTTGAACTCGACGAGCCCTACCCAGCCTTGCAACGTGCCGATGCGCGAGTCGACGTTGACCGTTGAACTCCCCAGCACGGGGCCGTTGAAACCTTCTCCGGCATACAGATTCAAGGTCAGCGTCTTGTCCTGCGCCAGCTGGGAGTCAATGTTCATGTTGATCACCCACAGCGAGATGGTTCCGACGCTCGGCAGCGTGGGCGTAAACGACTGGCCGAACGGCTGGAAAGCCGCGATCTGGATCTGCCCCACCAAGGAATTCGGCGGGAGCAGCGGGATGGAGACATCTCTCTCGGCATACGCCGGAGCCATGACTGCCACCGTCGAAACGGCAAGGAGGAATTTCTTCAAGGCGGCCATGTCAATCTCCGAATTAAAGGCGAACCGGCAGAAGCCGCCGGCGCGACAGCAAGACCCGTGCGCCCAGCGTGCCGAGCAGCCAGGGGTCGGCTCAGGGATGGGGTAACCGTCAGCTCGAACGTGACCTTATTGCCGTGCAAAGGATAGTGGCCACCAAGATTGATGCCCTCCCTAATGTGGCGCGCGTGTGGCCGCTTGGCTGGCCCTTTGTCTCAGTGGCAACTCTCGCGGCACCTGTGCCAGTTCGTGGGCGTTTGGCTGGCGGTCGGCGCCTGCGAGAAGACAGGCTTGCGCGAGGGCTGACATCGACGCCAAGAAAAATGCCCCATCCGCTTGCGCGAATGAGGCTTGATTTGGCTCCCCGACCTGGGCTCGAACCAGGGACCTACGGACTAACAGGTGTATGTCCGATCCGTGAGCCCGCATGTCGGTCAGCGCGGGGTGCTCACACCTTCTTCACGAACTCCGACTTCAGGCCCATGGCGCCGATCCCATCGATCTTGCAGTCGATGTCGTGATCGCCATCCGTCAGCCGGATGTTCTTGACCTTGGTGCCGACCTTGACGACCAGGGACGAGCCCTTGATCTTTAGGTCCTTGATGACCGTCACGGTGTCGCCGTCCTGCAGTGCATTGCCCACCGCGTCGCGGATCACACGCACTTCGTCGGCGGCCGGAGCAGCTGCCTCGACCGACCACTCATGGCCGCATTCGGGGCAGACCAACTGCGCGCCGTCTTCGTAGGTGTAGGCGGATTGGCACTTGGGGCAGGCGGGCAGGGCGGACATGCAGGGGTTCGATGGGAAATGAATGGGAAGTCGGCATTGTCATGGGAGGGATTTGCTCTGCCCTCGAGGCATCGCATGAACCGCCTCACATGCTTTAGCGTGTTCCCTTGTGATTGGCTTCCCTTGAAAACCCGCGACGAAGCGCTCAGCAAGCACTGAGGGCTTGCCGGTGTTCGCTCGAAGGTTTGTTCAGGCGCGAGAGCGCGCGGGGATGACGCTGGAGCAGGTGGCTGTTGTGGCCGAGATCGAGGATGCCGCCAGCGTGCGGATGAGCCAGTACCAGCGGGGTGTGCACACCCCAAGGTTCAACATTGCGCAGAACCTGGCGAAGGCCTTGGACGTGCCTGTGGAGTACTTCTACTCGCCGGACGACCAGACGGCCGAGCTATTGCTGCGATGGCACGCGCTCTCAAAGGCGAAGAAGTGCCAACTCCTCAAGGCTCTCGAAGAATCGCTATAGGCCTCCCGGCCATAAGCGAAAAGCAACTTGGGTTCTATTGACCGCCGGCTTCACTGAGAGGCACCTCGTCTTCGACGTCGATCGCGCTCGGGGCCGGCTGGTCCGATTTCGGCAAAGAGACGCCCTTCTCGACCATAAATTCTCGTTCGAGTGAGATCAGCGTTTTTGTCCTTTCCTCGACAAACATTCGGTGATCATCAGCTTCAAGAGCCTTGATTGCAGTATCAGAGATGTAGTGAGAGGAAAGCACCATATCCCGTACCTGCGAATCCATCGTCAGAAGCCATGCCTTTGCTTGCCCTGGAGCTCCCATTGCAACATCAAATAAGCGATTGGCTGGGCTTGAACCGAGTGCACGCCGTGGAGTGCTGAATACTATCTGTAGTCCACAGTAGGGATGTTGATGCAGTCGCAATAGGGCGCACTTTGTCAGAGGGCGGGGCTTTCGCTATTTTATTTATTGAAGCCCGCATTCGACAAATAGTCGTCAAGCTTGACGAGTAAGTGTGTTATTACGTCGTCAATATGGCTGGCGAGTCGCAGCATATCTGTCGTCGCCTTCGTTCGGCCGAACACAATTGGATCGATATTGCCGTGGGCGACATCATTTCGACCTTCGGCAAGATCTTTCAGTGCAATGCGATGCCGAGGTGTGGGTAAACTGTCGCCATGAATATCAAACACCGCCCAGATTACATCAAAATGCTCTCCGCGAAGAGTTTTTCCATCAAGTGGAAGCAGATCTTCTGAAAAAACGGCAGCATCGGTTGCGGCGGTACTTTCGAAAATCTTTCTCTTAGTTTCCCATGACGCAGAGCGTCTTTGTGCTGCTATCGAAGCAAAGTGTGCGTCGCAGAGCAGAGTATGGAGGCTCGCGCGTATCTGATTAAGTGGAGGCGCTGCCGCAGTTATTTCTCTTACTGTTGCTTTTAAGGCATCACGAACTGTTCGTTCGAGCAGCGCGGCTAACCAGACGTAGGCTGCCGCTCTTTGCGCGGCTGCGCGCTCTTTCTGAGTTGAAATAGGAGACAGAGCTATCGAGTCAGCATGGACTATCTCACCTTGGATGCGGGTCAACTCTTTGCCCGCACTACCGAGTTCAGTTCCAAAGCGATGGCTCATGGCCTGAGTCAGCTAAACAGTTCAGCTGCTCGCTTATTTCGACCATCAAAGGCTGTTCGGGTGTTGGTCCCCTTCGTGCTGAACTTAATTAATTCCGAGTCATTCAACCAGCCGGCGGGCGGGGCTTTCAATTTCTTCTTGCTTTTCAATAAATGGCCGGCGCCAACCAGAATTGCCTCAAGCTGATTAAGTGGCGTGACTGAGTAGCCTTTTCTTAGAATCGGTCCGCCCGCGAGACCTAGTACACGCTCAACTACGGTCGAAAAAAGCGCGCGGCTAGCGGCAATATCAAGTTTCGGGCCTTGATCTTTCATGAAGGCATTGAGAAATGCCTTGACGTTCCCGTCATAGTTATCTCCATTATGCAGGTATGCGAAGAACTTGAGCACAAGCTCCTCCCGAGTGCCATCGCTTTGATGTACTTGTTGTAGCTTCACCAGTTTACGGAAGAGCGGCATCGAAGCGAGTTCGCGCAACAGCTCTGCAAATGGGCCTCGATAAATACATGCGCGTACTTCTTGCGGCGACAAAGATACGCCACCTTTATTTAGACGCTCAAACACTTCAAATCGAATTTCGGGGTCGCTCTTGTCGCTAAGAGCAGTTACCCGCAGGGAACGTTTTGTGAATTGAAGGCGAAGGGGCGTTGGTAATTCATCGAAAGTCAGCTCGTTGAACGAAGGCAGTTTTTTAAGCTCCGCTAATCTCAAGGGGCCTTTAACATCAAGCTCAGTCAGCATTTCGTCTGAGCCGGACATGAAGTGAATGAGAGTTGATAGTCTCTGCAAGCCATCAACGACCTCCCAAGTCCCATCGGGGTTCGACGCCACGTAAATGCTCGGCACGGGCAGCCCTAGAAATAGAGACTCGATCAAATAGGACTCATCTTCTAAGCTCCACCGGAACTTTCTTTGATATTCGGGTGCGCGTATTAGTTCACCGGCCTCGGCCATGCGGACTAATTCACCGAGCGTTAAGTCAAAATTGTCGACGTCCACTTGACGGCGCTGAGTATCTAGTTCCGATTGAAGTAGCGCAGCAGCTTTTGATTTCATAGATCCCTCAGTGCACTAGATGCCCGACAGTGTTGAAGTCCCGGCAGAATTTCCTACGGGGACGCAAGCGGGGTGTTGCAGCCCACAGAAGACATCATCCCCTGTGAACATCATGTCAAGTTTGTTGATGATAAAGAGGACTGGCGCGGACGTTGCGGGTAGGGCGGTAGGGTAATCCCAGTGTCCTGCGTGTCCTGCGCCTCGCGCGCTAGGGCATGCGTTGACCAGCGAATGTGCCTGACTCGATGATTCGACTAGTTGTTGCCAACGTGCCAAAGAAAAAGCCCCATCCGCTTTCGCGAATGAGGCTTGATTTGGCTCCCCGACCTGGGCTCGAACCAGGGACCTACGGATTAACAGTCCGGCGCTCTACCGACTGAGCTATCGAGGAATTGATCGGTATTTTTGCTTGCCGTGCGGTTGCGGCTCGCTGTTGTTGCAAAGGCTGGCGATGGGCCAGCCTTTGCGGGTTTTCTGTGGCTCCCCGACCTGGGCTCGAACCAGGGACCTACGGATTAACAGTCCGGCGCTCTACCGACTGAGCTATCGAGGAACAGAGCCCGTGACTATAGCAGTTCTTTCGGGGGCCTCAGAGCCGGACCTCGAGACTCGTGCGGAAAGTCCGCGGTGCGAGCGGGTAGAGGTAGCTGTGCTCGAACTGCCACGGCGACTCGCGCCAGGCACGGCGGTTGGTCAGGTTGTCGACGGCCACGCGCCAGATCCAGGTCTGGTTGCCCACGCCCTGCATGTAGCGCAGGCCCGCGTCGGCCACAGTCCAGGCCGGCACGGCGGTGCTGTTGTCGGGCGTCGCGAAGCGGCTGCCCTCATGGCGGATGCCGAGCTGGGCTTGCAGGCCGGGCAGCAGGTCCTGGTGCACATGGGCCTTGAGGGTCGTCTCCGGCACATTGGGCGGCTGCAGGCCGTTGAGGCTGGCGTCGGCGCTGCCTTGGCGGCGCGCCTGCAAGCGCATGGCGCTGGCGAACAGGCCGCCGCCGCTCCACTTCAGGTCGGCGCTGGCTTCGATGCCGCGATGGCGGGCATAGCCGTCGGCGCGGCGCTCGCAGCTGTTGTCGGCGCTGCATTCCGTGAAGCCGGGCAGCACGATGTCGCGCCACGCGGGGCGGCGGATGTCGAAGACGGTCAGCGAGCCTTCAACGCGCTGCGTGCCGGTCTTCAGGCCGATCTCCGTCTGACGGCTCTTCAGCGCTGGCAGTGCCTGGCCGGCATTGACGAAGCGCTTGCGGTTGGGCGCCACTTCGCTTTCGATGCCCTGGCCCCAGCTCGCGTAGACCAGCCAGTCGCTGGCGATGGCGTGGCTGAGCGCGATCCAGGGCGTGGTGACGCCCTGTGAGTAATCCGTTGCACGCGAGCCGTCCGTGCGCACGCTCTCGCGATGCAGGCGGGTATGGCGCAGGCCCAGCCAGGCGCTGGTGTCGGCGCTCAGCGCCACGCGGTCGCGCAGGTAGAGCTCGTTGCTGCGCTCGTCGCGGTTGGTGTTCTCGTCCGTCAGGTCGGGCGCGGCGGGCGTCACGGCGCTGCCGTCGACGTTGCCGGTGCCCGCGTAGTTGTAGGCCTGGCGCTGGAAGCGGCTCTTGAACTGGCTGCTCAGTCCACCGACGGTGAGGTCATGGCGCAGGCCGGCGAGCTGCACGGGGCCGCTGGCGGAGACGTCCAGCGCCGTCGTGTCGCGGTGCTCGTTCTCGCTGCGGAAGTCGTAGAGGTCGTAGCTGCCGTCCGGGCAGAAGCGGTCGGCGTAGTAGTCGCCATTGGCGTCGCTGCAGCCGTAGGCGTAGGCCAGGCGGTCGTCGGTGCGCAGGCGCTGGATGCCGAGGTGCGCCTGGGCGCGCCAGTCGTTGCCCAGCTTTTGCTGCACGCGCAGCGAGGCGTGCGTGTTGTCGAAGACGACGGGCAGGCTCCAGGGCTGGTTGTTCAGGTTCAGGTTGGGGTCGACGCTCTTGGCGTCGGGCAGGCGGTTGCCGAGCAGGCTGAAGCCCTGCTGGCTGGGCTGGCTCTGGCGGTTGAACTCGACCTCGGCCTCGACGAGGGTGTCGGGGCCGATGCGCCAGTCGGTGGCCAGCGCCGCGGTGTGCGAGCGGCCTTTGCTGTCGCGCAGCGTCGGGTCCAGGTGGGCCGCGGCGAGGTTGACGCGCACGCCGAACTCCCGGTTGGCGCCGAAGCGCTGCGAGTGGTCAACGCTCGCCTGCACCGAGCCGCCCTGGATGGCTTCCAACATCAGCGCCGTGCCGTCTTCAGCGAGCGGGCGCTTGACGACGAAGTTGACGATGCCGGCCGGCGAACTGGTGCCGGCCTGCATGCCGGAACTGCCCTTGAGCACCTCGATGCCCGACTTGTTGACCAGCGATAGCGCGGTCTCGCCCGTGATGGGCAGGCCGTCGCGGCGCAGGTTGAAGCGGTTGTCGAGGTCGAAGCCGCGGATCTTGAGCTGCGACCAGTAGCCGACGGCGTTGTAGGCGTCGGAGATGGAAGCGTCGAGCTTGGTGATGCCCGAGAGCTGCGTGATGCCGAGCTCCTCCAGTCGCTCGGCCGACAGGCTCAGCGCCTGCATCGGCAACTTGGCCGGCGGGTCGTTGAAGCCCGACAGGCTGGGCACGGCCTCGGTGGCCTTGCCGGTCACGCTGACCTGGGGCAGGGTTTGGGCCGAGGCGAGGCTGGTGGCGAGCAGCGCGGAGGCTGCGGCGAGGATGGAAAGAGAAATACGGTGGTTTGCCATCGAATTGCAAAGCGATGGCAGGTCGGCAAACGACAGAGCTCAGGGGCGGGAGACGAAGATTCGGCCTGGGCTTTCAGCGTGCTTCCCTGCGCGAGGATTACCTCAATCAGGTTCAAAGGGACTGTCTCAGTCGATGGCGCCAGGCCATCAACACCCCTAGCGAAGACGCGCCACACGGGGCGGCGCGCGGGTCGGATTCTATGGGTTACGGAGCGTTCCGGCCTTCGCGCTTGGCGACTTGGCCCGGCTCGCTGCAGATCTGCAGTGGTGATGCATGCAAGTCATGGCTTGCAAAGTTCTGATATTTATAGAAAATGCAAGCTATGACTGCCAATATTCGACTTCCCGCCGAACTTGGCGAACTGCTGCAGCAGCGGCGCGAAGCCCTGGGCCTGAGCAAGAAGGCCGTGGCCGAGCGGGCGGGGCGGGTGCGTGAAGTGATCTACCGCCTGGAGGGCGGCGAGGAGGCCTCCGTGTCGTCACTGTTCGACGTGCTGCGCTCTTTGAATCTGGCCATGCGCCTGGAGCCGGTGGGCCTGCCGACGATGGAGGAGGTGGCTGCGGCTTTCAACAAGGATGACGATGCTGCCTGAGCGCATCGCGCAGCTCGATGTGTCCATCGGGTCGCGCGTGGGTGCGGGCCAGTTGCTCAAGGCGTCAACCTACGAGTTCCGATACCTGGAGGCGGCGGCCGAGCAGCCCTCCGTCGCGCTGCTGATGCCGGCATCGGCCAGGCTCACCTGGACGGATGGCGACCTCTTCCCGCCCATGGATCAGAACCTGCCCGAGGGCGATCTGTTCATGCGCATCCGGGCGTTGTTCCCCAAGCAGCAGACAACGGCCATGCACATGCTCGCCCTCATCGGCGACAACGGCATCGGTCGCCTCGGCTATCGCATCCCCGGCGCTGATGCGCCGCAGGCCGCGGTGCCGCTGAGCAAGGAGGGCCTGCTCGGCACTGCCTACTCGCCCCAGGTGTTCAACGATCTGGTGGCAGCCTACCTGAGCACGGGCGCCGGCATTGCCGGCATGCAGCCGAAGATCATGGTGCCCGAGGTACGGATTGCGGTACCCATTCCGACGCTCATCGTGAAGGCAGCGAGCGAGGCCTATCCCGGCCTGGCGGCCAACGAATACCTGTGTCTGCGCGCGGCCAACCTGGCCGGTATCCAGACGTCGGTGTTTGACCTTTCGAATGACGGCCAGATGCTGGTGCTGGAACGCTTCGACGCCATCTCAAAAGCGGACGGCACGGTGGAGCGCCTCGGCTTCGAAGACATCGCAGCGCTGTCCGGCCAGCGCGTGCGCGACACACTCTCCGACCGCAAATACCACGGCAGCTACGAGCGCATCGCGGGGCTGCTGAGGCAGTTGCAGTTGCCCCAAGCCGACCTCGACCGCTTCTTCGAGCAGGTCGCCTTCTCCGTCATGGTCCGCAATGGCGACGCGCATCTGAAGAACTTTGGCCTGCTGTACCGCTCATCCAGCGACATCTGGCTGGCGCCGATGTTCGATGTCGTCACGACGGCCATCTACCGCTACACACAGTACGCCGGTGGCCCCGAGCTTGAGGACCGAACGCTGGCGCTCAAGCTCTTTGCTGGCACGCACACGACCAAGGCCTATCCGACGACGCAGGAACTGCTCGCCTTTGGCGCCAAGGTTTGCAATGTGAAGGCGCCGGCCACCATGCTTCAACGCCTGGCGCAGGGCATGCAGCAGGCGCTGCAGGAAGCGAAATCCGACGAACGCATCCCGCGTGAGCTGCTGTCGCGCATGCGGGAGGTCTGGGAGTCAGGGCTGGCCTATGGCGATGCCGAAACGGCAAAGCCGCGCAGGCCGCATTGAGGCTCTCGCCAGGCTTGCGCAATGGCGTCGCAGCAAGGCGCAAAGGTGAAGACAGTAGCAGCGCTACGGCTAGCCTTTGCAACGCCGCTGTGGCGTCATTTCGCAGGTCCGATGCCTTCAGTCGAAGACCGGTGACTCCACGCCCAATACCTTGTGCAGCTTGGGGCTCGTCGTCGTGTATTGCAGGTGGATGCGCTTGTCCGGAAACACATACGGCGCCGCGCCGAATGCCGCCAGCGCGGTCTCGTGGAAGCCGCTCAGGATGAGCTTTTTCTTGCCCGGGTAGGTGTTGACGTCGCCGACGGCAAAGATGCCCGGCACGCTGGTCTCGAACTTTTCGGTGTCGACGACGATCTGCTTGCGCTCCAGGGCCAGGCCCCATTCGGCGATGGGGCCGAGCTTGGGTGACAGGCCAAAGAAGGCCAGCACCTGGTCGCAGGGCACGACGCGCGTGATGCCATCGTTGCCGGTGATCTTGACGCCGGTCAGTTGCCCGTTCGCTTCGTCAATGCCGGTGGCCTGGCCGACGATGAACTGCATCTCCATTGCGTCGCAGAGTGCGCGCATCTTGGCCACGCTCGCCGGCGCGGCGCGGAACTCGTCGCGACGGTGCACGAGGATGACGCTCTCAGCCTTGTGCGGGTTGCCGTCGGGATTGGCGGCGCAGAAGTTCAGCGCCCAGTCCAGGGCCGAATCGCCGCCGCCGATGATGAGCAGGTTCTTGCCGGCGAACTGGTTCGGTGCCTTGACGCGGTAGTGGACCTGCGTGCCCTCGTAGGGCTCGACACCGTCGACCTTCAGCGTGCGCGGCTGAAAGCTTCCGACGCCGCCGGCGATGAAGACGGCCTTGGCCAGCAGCTGCGTGCCTTTGCTGGTCTCGATCAGAAAGCGGCCATCGTCCTGCTTTTGCACGACGGTGACTTCCTGGCCCAGGTGGAAGGTCGCRCCRAAGGGCTSGATCTGCYTGAGCAGGTTGTCGGTSAGCTCYTTGCCGGTGCACACGGGCACGGCCGGRATGTCGTARATSGGCTTGTCGGGGTAGAGCTCGATGCACTGGCCGCCGGGATAGGCCAGGCTGTCGATGATGTGCGCCTTGATCTCCAGCAGGCCGAGTTCGAAGACCTGGAACAGGCCTACCGGCCCGGCGCCGACGATGACGGCGTCTGTCTGAATCGCGTCGGGCCTGATCTGTACTGCCTGCATGAGGAGGGGGAAAAGTTCAGCGGATCAGCTCGGGCAGCTTGCCCGTCTTGTCTTTCCACTCATCGGCGTCCGGCAGCGCGGGCTTGCGCTTGGTGATGCTGGGCCAGCCCTTGGCGAGGTCGGCGTTGATCTTGATCATGTGGATCTGATCGCCGGGCACGTCCTCCTCGGGCAGGATCGCGTTGACGGGGCATTCGGGGATGCAGACCGCGCAATCGATGCACTCATCGGGGTCGATGGTGAGGAAGTTCGGGCCTTCGCGGAAGCAGTCGACCGGGCAGACGTCGACGCAGTCGGTGTATTTGCAGCGGATGCAGGCTTCGGTGACGACGTGGGTCATGAGCGGCTCTGGGAAGTAAGGGGCGCCCCGATGGGCAATGATTCGGGCGAAACGACGATTTTAAGGTCGGCGTGGTTTTGATCCTGCGCGCGGACGCTGCTGGCTCCTGTCCCGACCGTGACGACCGTGGGGCGGCCGCGGTGCAGCAGGGCCGCGTGGGCGAGGTCAGCCAGCGCGTGCTCGCTGGTGATGGCATCGGCACAGCCGGCACGGCTGACGACCAGCGTCGGCGTGTCCGGCGCCCAGCCGGCGGCCAGCAACTGGCGGCCAAGCGCGGCCAACTGGCGGCCGGCCATGTAGAAGACCTCGGTGTCGGCGCTTTGCGCGGCATGCAGTTCGCCGGCCTCGGTCATCGCCGTCGTCAGCGACACGCTGCGACCGCGGCCGCGGCGGGTCAGCGGGCGCTGCGCCTGGGCGGCGGCGGCAAGAGCCGCGGTCACGCCGGGCACCACTTCACTGGCGATGCCAGCTTCGGCCAGCGCGATGAGCTCTTCCTCCAGCCGGCCAAAGATGCTGGCGTCGCCACCCTTCAGCCGCACAACGAGAGCGTGCTCCCGCGCGGCCTTGACGAGCAGCGCATTGATCTCGGTCTGCTTGGCCGAATGCTCAAAGCCACGCTTGCCGACCGAGATCCACTTGGCTTGCGGCGCCAGGTCGCGCAGGGCCGGGTCGGCCAGCGCATCGGCCAGCACGACGTCGGCCTGCGACAGCGCCCGCGCGCCGCGCAGCGTGATCAGGTCGGCGGCGCCGGGGCCGGCGCTGACGAAGATCACACGACCTTGGCTCATCACCAGGCCTCTTCCGCCGGAGCGGCTTGCACGTCTACCAGCAGGGCACCACTGGTGCGGTGGCTGGCGGGGTCGACGACGATCAGTGCGCCGCCGACGCGGTTGTCCACGAAAGGCTCGACGGGCAGCTCGTGCTGCACTTCCATCTGCACACGGCCGATGGTGTTGACGGGCAGTTCGTGCGCGTCATGCGGCGTCAGCGTGTTGATGTCCAGCACCGAGTCGATGACCGAGATGCGCGCCTGCACCCAGCGGTTGCCGTGGCGCACCCAGTATTTGCGGCCTGGCTTGGCCGCTTCGGTGTCCAGCCAGGCCAGCGTTGCGGAGAAGTTCTTGGTGACCACTGCGCTGCCGGGCGTGACGATCCAGTCGCCGCGGCTGACGTCGAGCTGGCGGTCCAGCACCAGGCCAGCCGACTCGCCGGCTTCGGCGCTGGGCACGGTCTCGCCGGCCAGGCGGACTTCGGACACGACGGCCGTTTGCTTCGACGGCAGCACCTCGATGGTGTCGCCCGCCTTGACGGCACCGTGGGCGATGCGACCCCACAGCACGCGTGGCTGCACGCCGGTGCCCTTGGATTGGTAGGCGTCCTTCTGCACGTATTGCACGGGCAGGCTCAGCGGCGCGTCGGCGCGCTCGCTCAGCGTGGGCAGGCGCTCCAGCACCTGCAGCAGGCTCTCGCCGTTCCACCAGGGCGCATCCAGCGGCTGGGTGACGTTGTCACCGCGCAGCGCGCTCACCGGCACGGTGGCAGCCACGTTCAGGCCAGCGGCGGCAGCGAACTTGTCCAGCGCGGCTTTGACCTTGGCGAAGCCTTCGGCGGGATCGTCCAGCGCGTCGATCTTGTTGATGGCGAAGACGATGCTCGGCACGCGCAGCAACTGGGCCAGCAGCGAGTGGCGGCGCGTCTGCGGCAGCAGCACCACCTCGTCCTGCGTCAGGTCCAGTTTGGTGATGTCCACCAGCACGACGGCGGCATCGCTGCCGGCGGCAGCCGTGACCATGTTGCGGGTGTACTGCTCATGGCCGGGGGCGTCGGCAATGATGAACTTGCGCGTCTTGGTCGCGAAGTAGCGGTAGGCCACGTCGATGGTGATGCCCTGCTCGCGCTCGGCCTCGAGGCCGTCGGTCAGCAGGCTCAGGTCGATGGGGCGGCCGGCGGCGCGGCGCTCCAGCGTGTCGAGCTGGTCGGCCAGGATGGCCTGGCCGTCGAACAGCAGGCGGCCGATCAGCGTGGACTTGCCGTCGTCAACGGAGCCCGCCGTGAGGAATCGCAGCGCCTTCATCGCGCGGCCCGCCCGGCCGCCCGAAGGGCCGCGACGCCCCCTCGGGGGGCAGTGAACAAAGTGAACGTGGGGGCGGTCATTAAAAGTACCCTTCCTTCTTGCGCTTCTCCATGGAAGCTTCACTGGTGCGGTCGTCCATGCGCGTGGCGCCGCGCTCACTCACGGTGACGGTCAGCGTCTCGGCCACGACCTCGCTCGCGTTGGCGGCSGGGCTCTCGACCGGGCAGGTGCAGGTCATGTCGCCGACGGTGCGGAAACGCACGGTGGCGGTCTCGACGGTTTCGCCTTCTTCCGGCGGCGTCACCTCGGTCAGCGGCACCAGCAGGCCCTTGCGGCGGATGACCTGGCGCTCGTGCGCGAAGTACATCTGCGGCAGCGGGATGTTCTCGCGGGCGATGTAGAGCCACACGTCCAGCTCGGTCCAGTTGCTGATGGGGAAGCAGCGGAAGTGCTCGCCCGGGCGGATGCGCGTGTTGAACAGCGTCCACAGCTCGGGGCGTTGCTCCTTGGGCTGCCATTGGCCGAAGCTGTCGCGGTGGCTGAAGATGCGCTCCTTGGCGCGSGCYTTYTCCTCGTCGCGGCGSGCGCCGCCGATCAGGCAGTCGAACTTGTGCTCCTCGATGGTCTCCAGCAGGGTGACCGTCTGGTGGCCGTTGCGGCTTTCCAGCGGGTGGGAGAGCCGAATCGTGCCTTTGGCCATCGAGTCTTCGAGGTGACCAACAACCAGGCGCTCGCCCATGTCGGCGACGCGCTGGTCACGGAAGGTGATGACTTCGGGGAAGTTGTGGCCGGTGTCGATGTGCACCAGCGGGAAGGGCAGGCTGCCCGAGTAGCCACTCGGGTGAGCCGCGTTCTTCATCTTGAAGGCCTTCTCGGCCAGGCGCAGCACGACGCAGCTGTCCTTGCCGCCCGARAASAGCAGGGCMGGGCGCTCRAAGSYSGCGGCYACYTCGCGCAGGATGAAGATGGYTTCCTCTTCCAGCGCATCSAGATGGGCGTGGTCGACGTCGGCGATGAGTTGTTCGGGTTTCACAGCAGCATTCATGATTTGGCGTGCAGGCCGCATTCCTTGGTGGAGTCTTCCCACCACCAGCGGCCCGCTCTGAAGTCTTCACCGACCGCAATGGCGCGCGTGCAGGGTGCGCAGCCGATCGAGGGCATGAAGTGGTCATGCAGCGGGTTGTACGGAACCTCGTATTTTTGAACATACGCCCAGACCTCGGCCCAGGTCCAGTCGGCGATGGGGCTGATCTTGCGGCGGTTGTTGCCGTCGTCCTCGTCAAAGGCCACGTCACCGCGGGCACCGCTCTGCTCGCGGCGCAGGCCGGTGATCCAGGCTGAACGGCCCTTCAGCATGCGGCCCAGCGGCTCCATCTTGCGCAGGCCGCAGCAGGCTTTGCGCAGCTCGATGCTCTTGTACATCGCCTCCTCGCCCTCCTTGCGGACGAACTGGATGACGGCGTCGGCCGCCGGCTTGAAGACCTCGACCTCGCGGCCATAGCGTTCCCGGATGCGCGGGATCAGCGCCAGCGTCTCGGCGTGCAGCTTGCCCGTGTCCAGCGTGGCGATGGCGATGGGCAGCTGGGTGCGGGCGATCAGGTCGGTGATGACCATGTCCTCCACGCCCAGGCTGCTGCTCTGCACGAGGCTGTCGCCATGCTCAATGCTGGCGTCACGCAAGCGCTGCAGGGCGGCCTCGATCTTGGCGTCCAGCGCCGGCGTCCATTTGGCGTAGAGGCCAATCGCATTGCCGGCCGCAGGCGCAGCGGCCCAGGGCAGGCTGCTCACTTCGTCGCTCACGCCGCGCTCCGCTGGAACCAAGGGCGGGTCTCGCTGACGTCGCCTTGATAGAAGCCGACGGGCGCAAACAGGTCCAGCGCCTTCTGCGCGGCAGCCTGCGACTGGTCGCCGCGCATGACAGCCTCATCGAAGCCGGTGCGGGCCAGCAACTGCATCATGTCGACGAGCACTTCGCCGCGGGCGCGGATGGCGCCCTTGAACTTGAAGCGGCTGCGCAGGATATGGGCCTGGCTGTAGGCGCGGCCGTCGGTCCACTTCGGGAAGTCGAGCACGACGACGGCGATGCGGTCCAGGTCGGGAGCGAGCTGGTTGATGTCGGCATCGTTCGGGAACTCGATGGCGACCGGCGTGTTGGTGGGCCAGCGCGTCTTCACGGCATGCCATTGCTCAAGCGAGAGCAGGCGGTTGGGCGCCGGATCGGGATCGGGCTTGGGGCCGTCTTCGCCGATGGCGTGCTTCCATTGGCAGGTGGTGGCGTTGATGAACTTCATATCGATCAGGCCTTCGCGGTCGAGACGCGAACGGCGTTGGCCGCCGTCTTGAAGGGGTCAAGGCCCAGGCGCTTCACCGCGTTGACGAAGTGTTCTCCAGCCAAGCGCTCGCGCTTGAAGGTGTCGATGACGGCATCGATGGCGTCGGCGATCTCGTCGGCCGCAAAGCTCGGGCCGATGACCTTGCCGGCCACCGTCGTGCCCGACAGCACGGTGCCGTCGCTGCCACCCAGCGTCAGCTGGTACCACTCGGTGCCGTCCTTGTCGACGCCGAGGATGCCGATGTGGCCGCTGTGGTGGTGGCCGCAGCTATTGATGCAGCCGCTGATGTGCAGGTCGATCTCGCCGAGGTCTTCGAGCTCATCCTGGTCTTGATAACGCTCGGCGATTTCGGCGGCCAGCGGCAGCGAGCGGGCGTTGGCCAGCGMGCAGAARTCACCGCCGGGGCAGGCGATCTGGTCGGTCAGCAAGCGGGCGTTGGGCGTGGCGAAACCGGCGGCGCGGGCGGCCTGGAAGAGCTCGGGCAGGTCAGACGCCTTCACCCAGGGCAGCACGAGGTTCTGGCGGTGCGTCACGCGCAGCTCGCCATGGCTGAACTGGTCGGCCAGCGCCGCGGCGGTGTCCATCACGTCAGCGCTGGTGTCGCCCGGCGCGATGCCGACGCGCTTGAGGCTGAGCGTGACGGCGCGGTAGCCGGCGACGCGGTGGCCGTCGACATTGCGCGCCAGCCAGCGTGCGAAAGCCGGGTCGCTGGTGTCGAGCACGGGCTCGGCGGCGGGCGCCACGCCTTGCGGGTCGACGAAGCAGGCCGCCACGCGGTCCAGTTCGGCCTGGGGAATGATGTGCTCGTGGCCGCCATTGTCGTCGGCCAGGATGCGGCGGTACTCTTCGTTGACGGCGTCGAAGAACTTCTGGCCCTCGGCCTTGACGAGGATCTTGATGCGGGCCTTGTAGAGGTTGTCGCGCCGGCCGGCCAGGTTGTAGCAGCGCACGATGGCCTCGATGTAGACGAGGATCTGCTGCCAAGGCACGAAGGCGTTGATCTCCACACCCGGGATGGGCGTGCGGCCCATGCCGCCGCCGACCAAGACCTGGAAGCCGACCTCGCCGGCCTCGTTCTTCTTCAGCTGCAGGCCGATGTCATGCCAGCCGATGGCCGCGCGGTCTTCGGCAGCGCCGCTGACGGCGATCTTGAACTTGCGCGGCAGGTGGGCGAACTCGGGGTGCAGGGTGCTCCACTGGCGCAGGATCTCGCAGTAGGGGCGGGCATCGACGATGTCATCCGGCGCGATGCCGACGAAGGCGTCGCTGGTGATGTTGCGGATGCAATTGCCGCTGGTCTGGATGCCGTGCATGTCGACCTCGGCCAGCAGCTCCATCACCGTGGCGCTGTCCACCAGCGGGATCCAGTTGTATTGCAGGTTCTGGCGCGTCGTGAAGTGGCCGTAACCGCCCTGGCCGGCAAACGGGCCGTCGGGCTGGCGGTCGTACTCGCGGGCGATCTTGGCGAGCTGGCGCAGCTGGCGCGACGACAGCTCGCCATAGGGCACGGCCACGCGCAGCATGGGCGCATGGCGCTGGATGTACCAGCCGTTTTGCAGGCGCAGCGCGCGGAACTCGTCGGTGCCCAGGGTGCCGGCGAGGTGGCGCTCGAGCTGGTCGCGGTATTGCGCGGCGCGGGCGTGGACGAAGCGGCGGTCGAAGTCGGTGTACTGATACATGGTTAGTGGATGACCTTCCAGCCGGCCATCAGAAGAGAAACGCAGAGCAGGCTGCGCACGACGCCGTCGGGCAGCCGACGGGTCAATTGGGCGCCCAGCCAGATGCCAGGTAAAGAGCCGATGAGCAGCGGCACCAGTAGCGTCCAGTTGACGTTGCCCAGCGTGGCGTGGCCGATGCCGGCGACCAGCGTCAACGGTACGGCATGGGCAATATCGGTGCCGACGATGTCGCGGGCCTGCATGCGCGGGTAGATCAGCAGGATCAGTGTCGCGCCGATGGCGCCGGCGCCAATGGAAGACAGTGATACCAGCACGCCCAGCACCGCGCCGCTGAGGATGGTCAGCGCCGGCTTGCGGGCTTCGGGAATCCAGCGCTCCAGCCGAAGGCCCAGCGCCAGCCAGCTCTTCTTGAAGGCGACGACGACGGCCGTCAGCAACAGCGCGATGCCCAGCGAAAAGGTCAGCGCCGAGGCCCAGCCCTTGGTGACGCCAGTCAGGTGCATCAACGCCACGGTGGCCAAGGACGCAGGGATGGAGCCGGTCAGCAGGCGGCGGGTGATGGCCCAGTGCACATGGCCATGCCGGGCGTGGGCCACGGAGCCGCTCATCTTGGTCAGCGCGGCAAACCACAGGTCGGTGCCGATGGCGACTGCAGGGTGGAGTTTGAAGACGGACAGCAGCAGCGGCGTCATCAGCGAGCCGCCGCCCACGCCGGTGATCCCGACGATGAGGCCGACTCCCAATCCGCTTGCAATCGCAATTCCGTCCAGCACGCTGTCCCCTGGGGCGGCCCATGCCACCCGAGGGCGCGACTCTAAGCAATGTTGCGGTGCGGAAGAACTACAGAATTTTTGGGGCTATATGCCCATGCCGAATAAGCAACTTCAGTTTGTGGCGAGAAGCCGCAGTGCGGCGACCTGCTCCAGGATGCGCGGCGGCACGGTTTCGCGGCCCTCCAACATGGCGCGGATGAGGGCGGCGTTCTCGGCTGGCGTGCAGCCTGGCGACAGCGGCCAGTCCAGATCCGCCGTGTCGGCCGGATGCAAGGGCGCGGTGTCGCCGTCCTGGAAGCCGATCAGATGGGCCTTGCGGCGCAGATGGGCATAGGCCTCGCCCTCGCTGGCGCGCATCAACAGCGCCCGGCCACCGCCGGCGGTCAGTGTGGGCAGGGCGTGGCTCATGCTGTCGAGGTATTCCGGATGCGTCACCGCGACGACACGCACACCGCGGCCGACCGGGAAGGGGTCGAGCAGCTTGGCCAGGCTGTGGGAGCTGTTGCGCACGCCCAGGCGCGGGCGCAAGGCCATCAAGCTGTTCAAGCCAGGGTTGAGCATCTGCAAAGGCAGGACGGCCAATCTGTCGCCTGCCAGCCGCGTCTGGGCATCGGTCAGCGAGGGGCTGGCGTGCAGCCCCAGGGCGCCCAGCAACTCGAAGGGGCTGTGGCGGCTGTCGAAGTCGTGCCGTCCGAAGATCAGCACCGGCACGCCCTCGCGGGCCAGCAGCAGCGCGACCAGCGGCATCAGATTGGCCTGCTTGCGGGCACCGTTGAAGCTGGGCAGCAGCACGGTGCGCGGGCCGTCGGGGGCGGCCAGGCGGGCCGTTCGTGCCTGCATTGCGGCCAGGAACCCAGCCACCTCGTCGGCGCTCTCGCCCTTCACGCGCAGCGCGATCAACATGGCGCCCAGCTCCATGTCGGGCACCTTGCCGTCGAGCATCTCACCGAAGAGCGCTTCAGCCTGCTCGCGATTCAGATCGCGCGCACCTCGGGCGCCGCGGCCCATTTCCTTGATCAATGAGGCGTAGTCCATGGCCGCAGTGTAGGAAGAGCCATGAGAAAGGGCCGCACGAGGCGGCCCTTCGAGTGGGATGCGTTCTCGATCAGAACGCGAAGATCGCGCCCAGGGAAACCAGGCGCAGCGTGCCCTTTTCGCCAGCGAATTGGGCCTGGGTCGAATCGACGCCCAGTTCCAGCTTGACGCTCTGGGTAATGGCATAGGTCAGGCCCAGCCCGGCGTAGACCTTGGCCTTGCTCTCGGAGTCGGAGCCGCTCAACGTGCCGAGGGTGGCGCTGGCTTGGGTCTTCACCTGGGCGACGCCCAGGCGGACGTTCATGCCCCAGTCGGTGCTCAGCGGCAGCGCGAAAGCAGCGCCCAGCATGAGCGCGGTCGGCTTGATGGCGACGGACATCGTGGCGTCCGCAGCCTTGAACTTGCCAAAGGCGATGTAGCCGGCTTCCAGGCTGAAGCCGTTGCCGAAGTTGTAGCCGCCCACCAGCTTGGCGCCGGTGTCGCTCGTGTCGCAGCTGGTGGAGCCCGTGCAGTCCAGATTGGCGTGCGAGACGCCACCGGCGGTGCCGATGTAACCGTGGGCCTGCGATTCGGCGTGGGCAGCGGTGGCGGCCAGCAGTGCGGCCAGGACGATGGTTTGTTTTTTCATGAGAACACTCCCTTTTTCTCTTGATGGATGGGCCGACCGGCGTGGCCGGCCTCGGCGCCTTTCTGAGGCGGCGCGCATGCTATTCGCGGCGCCTGTACGCCCTTGATGACGTTGTCGCGCGGATGAGACGGCAATGCCCCCGGCTCGGGGGCGATGTGAAAAAAACCGCCTGGCCGCGCTTTAGGCGGCCAGGCGGCTCGGGTGGTCTCGCAGCGGCGTGTTTGGGCCGTCAGAAGGCCATGCGCGCACCCAGCGACACCATGCGCACGTTCTGGCGCTCACCCTGGATCTGGGCCCGCGTTGCGTCCACGCCCAGCTCGACGCGGGTCGACGGCGTCAGCGCGTAGTTGACGGCCAGGCCAGCGATGGGCTGGGTCTTGCTCTCGCTGCTTGAGCCGGTCAGCGCGCCGACCTCTGCGTTCACCTTGGTGCGCACGCGGGCCACGCCCAGGCGGCCGACCAGACCCCAGTCAGGGCTCAAGTTGGCCGTGTAGGCGCCGCTCAGCGACAGGGCTTCGGGTCGTCCGCTCAGCCCCACGGTGCCCTGGGACGCGCGGAATTTGCCGAAATTGGTGTAGCCGCCTTCGACTGCAAAGCCATTGCCAAAGGCATGGCCGAACATGGCCTTGCCACCGAATGCGTTCCTGTCGCAGGTCTGCACGCCGGTGCAGTCGACGTTGAGATGGCCCTGGCCCAGGGACAACAGGCCGTAGTTGTGCTCCGCATTGCTGCTGGAACGGGTGCTTTGGGCCTGGGCGCCAGCGGCCAGGGCGAGGGCGGCAAGGCTGATTGCGATCTTTTTCATGGGGAACTTCTCTCCTACTTCATCCATCGGAGCGCAGGCGCCGGGTGGGGCCTGCGGCGATATGCGACCGGTCATCGCCAAGCCATCCTCATTGGCGCTGGGGGCTCGACTTGTAGGACTTGGGCACTCTTGCCGGCTGGTCTGGTAACCGCAGGCAAAGTGCTGGCGGCACAGGGATACTGCTGCAACGCTGCTGCCCGTCAGGTTCCATGCCGCATCTCAAGCCCAAGACGCTTTACATCACGCTGAGCTTGCTGATGGTGGGCCTGGTCGCCCTGGTGTACAGCGTGCTGCTGCTGTACGAGCGCTCACGCAGCGATGCACTGATGCTGCAGCAGGCTGGCGCGGCGGCCAGGCGCATCGGCCGCGAGGCCGCGGCGGCCGTCGAGACCGAGCTGCGGCCGGCGCGGGTCAGCGTGGCCCTGCTGGCGACCGGCGCCCTGGGCCGGGCCAGCAACGAGGCCGAGCGCCTGACTGCGCTGCCGCAGATGGCGGCGGCCCTGCGCGCCAATGCTTCGGTGTCGGCCGTCTATGTCGGCACCTCGGGCGGATCCTTCGTGCTGTTGCGCCGCCTTGTCGATGCGGCAACACGCAAGCGCATGGATGCGCCGGCCGAGGCTGCATTCGGCCTGCAGAGCGTGAGCCGCGATGGCGGCGCGGCCCCGCGTGGCGCCTACCGCTTCTACGACGCAGCGCTGCGCGAGCTGCAGCGCCGTGATCGGCCCGACTACGACTTCGACCCGCGCACCCGGCCCTGGTTCGCGCTGGCGAGCGAGGCCGGCGAAGGCAAGCTCGTGCAATCGGCGCCCTATCTGTTCTTCACGACCGGCGAACCCGGCGTGACGTTGGCCCAAGCCCATGGTGGCGCCGTCGTGGGCGCCGACGTCAGCCTGCAGGCTCTCAGCGAGATGCTGACGCGGCCGCAGATCAGCCGTTCGGCCGAACTGCTCATCGCCACCCAAGGCGGCGAGATGCTGGCCGAGGCCCGGCGCGAGAGCGGCACGCCGCCGAAGGACGGCCAGGCCCTGCCGCGCGTGGCCGAGCGTGCGTCGGCGCTGATGCGCGCGCTGTGGCAGCGCCGCGATGGCGAGGGTCATCTCACACCCGTGCAGGTGGTCGACGGGCGCGAATGGGTCAGCCACGCCTTGCCGCTGCAGGGTGCCGTGGAGGCCGGCGCGCCGCTGGTGCTGCTGATGGCCGCGCCGCGCGAGGAGCTGCAGGCCTTCCAGATCGAGAGCCGCCGCCAGAGCTTCTACATCTCGCTGGGATTGATGCTGCTGTTGCTGCCCCTGGTTCACCTGCTGGCCGATCGCGTGTCGCGGCCGCTGCGCAACCTGGCCCGCCAGGCCGAGGCGATCGAGCGTTTCGAGTTCGACGGGCCCGATCCCCAACGCAGCCTGATCCGCGAGGTCGACCGCCTGGCCATCGCGATGACGGCGATGAAGCATTCGCTGCGGCGCTTTCTCGACATCAGCAACGCGCTGAGCGCCGAGCGAGATTTCGACACCCTGCTCGACCTCATCCTGCGCGAGACCATCGCCGTGGCCGGCGCCAGTGGCGGCTCGGTCCACCTGCTGTCGGCCGATGGCCAGACGCTGGAGCCCGCGGCTTCGCGCGTGCGTGGCGAGACCGCGTCGCGCCGCGGGCTGACATGGCAGGTGAACGTGCCCGACAGCGTCGCCGCGCCGGTGCGTGCCCTGCAGACGAACGCACCGGTCGAGATCGATCTGAGCTGGGACAACCCGACCCACCTGGCCGCCTACCAGCGGCTGTTCGCCGCCCTGGGCGTCGCGAGGATGCGCCTGCTGGCCCTGCCGCTGAAGAACAGCCAGCACGAGACCATCGGTACGCTGACATTGACCTTCCCGCTGTCGGCCGATGGGCCGTCCGAACCACTGGGCGCCGCACGCGTGGCCTTTGTCAGTGCGCTGTCGGGCACGGCCGCCGTGGCCATCGACAACCAGCTGCTGCTGCGCGCGCGCAAGGAGCTGCTGGAGAGCTTCATCCAGCTCGTTGCCGGCGCCATCGACGCCAAGAGCCCCTATACCGGCGGTCATTGCCAGCGCGTGCCCGAACTGACCAAGATGCTGGCCCAGGCCGCCTGCGAGGCGACCGAGGGGCCGTACGCCGGTTTCACGATGGACGCTGACCAGTGGGAGGCGCTGCACATCGCCGCCTGGCTGCACGACTGCGGCAAGGTCACCACGCCGGAGTACGTCGTCGACAAGGCCACCAAGCTGGAGACGATCTACAACCGCGTCCATGAGGTCCGCACGCGCTTCGAGGTGCTCAAGCGCGACGCGCTGATCGAGAAGCTGGAGGCCGAGCTGGGCGACGCGGGCGTGCAGCGCGCCCGTGCCGCGGCGGCGCCGGTCCAGGGCGAACTGGATGCCGACTACGCCTTCGTCGCGACCAGCAATGTGGGTGGCGAAACGCTGGACCCCGAAGCCGTTGCCCGGCTGCGCCGCATCGGCGAGAGGCGCTGGTTGCGCACGCTCGACGACACGCTCGGCCTGTCCATCGAGGAGCTGCGCCGCCAGCCCAAACCGCGCCCGCCGCTGCCTGCACCTGAGCGCCTGCTGCAGGACCGGCCCGAGCACATCCTGCCGCGCCCCGCCACCGACCAATTGGGCGGCGACAACCGCTGGGGCTTCAAACTCAAGCAGCCCGAACACCTCTACCACCGCGGCGAGCTGCACAACCTCACGATCTCGCGTGGCACGCTGACGGAGGAGGAGCGCTACAAGATCAACGACCACATCGTGCAGACGCTGAAGATGCTGCACGAGCTGCCTTTCCCAAAGCATCTGCGCGAGGTGCCCGAGATCGCGGGTGGCCATCATGAGCGCATGGACGGCAAGGGCTACCCGCGCGGCCTGACCGGCGCACAGATGAGCCCGCAGGCCCGCATGATGGCCATTGCGGATGTCTTCGAGGCACTGACGGCCGATGACCGGCCCTACAAGCCGGGCAAGCGCCTGTCCGAGGCCTTAGGCCTCATGCGGCGCATGGTGGCCGAGGGCCATCTTGACCCGGGCCTGTTTGAACTTTTCCTGCGCTCGGGCGTGTGCCTGACCTATGCGCGGCGCTTCATGGCGGCAGCGCTGATCGACGTGGAGGACGTTGGCGCCTACCTGTCGTGACGGGTGACGCTGAACTTCAGCGGCGCGGCCTTGAGCAGGAACTCTCCGGCGCCGTCGTGCAGGCTGACAACCGCCTCGTACTCGCCCAGGGGCAGGTCGACGATGGCCTCGGTGCGGCCGTCGACGAGGTTCTGGCGCACGGTATTGCCGCCGCCCTTGGGCGCAAAGCTGAGGCGGAAATGCCCCGTGTCCTTGATGGCGGTGCCGGCCGGCGCCACGCCCAGGCCGGCGCCGAGCACGCCCAGGGACAGCGTGAAGGGGCTCGACACCGCCTCTTCATCGCGCAGGTTCTTCACATAGACCTCGCGGCCGGCTGCGGCGCGTGGCGCGGCGCGCAAGTCCTCGTACCAGGCTTCGCAGGTGTCGCGGTCACCCGCAACGACCTTGGGCGCTGGGGCGTCGGCGCGCTTGCCCACGACCACGATGGCAATCTCATTGCTGAAGACGAAATAGGGCTTGTGGGCGTGGTCGGCGAACAGCAGCCGCATGGTGTGGCGGCCCGGCGGCAGGTCGATCTCGGTGCCGGTCTGGGCCTTGCCGAAATGCTTGTGCGTATTGGAGAAGGGGATGGGTGCGGTGTGGTCGCGCGGCAGCGGCGTGTCGATGAGGATGTGGTGGTGGCCGGCCTTCTCGTTGGCATTGCCGGCCGGAATGACGCCCATGCCACGGATGCCGAACTCCACCCAGAAGGGCGAGCGCACGCGGTAGCCGGTCTTGACGTTGCTGAAGTGCACCGAGACCGGCTCACGCAGGTCGAGGGCCGTGCGCTGGGCCGTGTGTGACAGCCAGCACTGACGCTCCAGCGGATCGGTAGGCAGTGGCTCGGCCGCGGCCAGCGCGGGCAGCAGACCCAGTGGCCAAAAGTGGCGGGTCAGTCGAGCGGCAGATCCCATGCGAGCCCTCCGGCAGCGTGCGCCACCGATTCTGGGGGCGCGCGCTGGCGAGGAACGTCGTGAAAGTTGCGGACGCCAGGGCCTGTTCACGCTACGGGGATCGGATGCGTTGCCACCCAAAAGCCCGCGAGCAAGGCGCAAAGTCGAAGCTGGGGTCGGCCCCAGCGAGGCTTCGCAACGCCGCGCGCGGGCTTTTGGGTGGCAACCCTTCGGGAGAGGGCCTGCGCGGGCGCATGGCGTTGTTGCGCGCCTGGCCTGGGCACGAGCCCAGGCGGCGCCGCACGCCTAGCCCTGCACCCGCGCAGACCCTCTCGCACCGATTCCCGTAGCGTGAACAGGCCCTAAGCCACCTGAAGCTGGTGGGTCAGATGCAGTTCGCCGAACAAATCCTTGGGGTCGGCCATCTGCGGGATCAGGTCCAGCGGCGCGCCCAGGCCAAGCTGATTGCTCACGTCGCGCAGCAGGCGCAGCGCGGAGAAGTCCTCCAGCGCGAAACCGACCGAGTCGAACACTGTGACTTGGCTGGCCGACTCGCGGCCCGGGGCCTGGCCGGCGAGCACTCGCCAGAACTCGGTGACGGGGAAATCGGCCGGCATCTGCTGCATGTCGCCTTCGATGCGGCTCTGTGGCTCGAACTCGCAGATCACGCGGGCCATCTCCAGCACGCCGCGGTGCAGCTCGGTCTTGCCCGGGCAATCGCCGCCGACGCCGTTGATGTGCATGCCGAGCTCGATCATGTCCGGCGTCAGGATGGTGGCGTTGGTCTTGTCCGCGGTCACGGTGGTGACGATGTCGGCCCCCTTGACGGCCTCGGCCGTGGAGGCGCACACGGTCAGCGTCAGGCCGGGCGTTTGCTGAAGGTGGCGCACCAGCTTGGCCGTCGCGGCCGGGTCGATGTCGTAGAGGCGCAGCTCGCGGATGCCGAGCAGGTGGTGGAAGGCCAGGGCCTGGAACTCGCTCTGGGCGCCGTTGCCGATCAGGGCCATCACACGGCTGTCGGGGCGGGCCAGGCGCTTGGCCACCATGACCGAGGTGGCGGCGGTGCGCATGGCGGTGGTCAGGGTCAGCTCGGAGAGCAGGGCGGGGGCACCGGTCGCCACGTCGGCGAGCACGCCGAAAGCCATCACGGTCGGCAGGCCGAAGCGGTGGTTTTTGGGGTGGCCGTTGACGTATTTGAAGCTGTAGAGGCTGGCGTCGGCGATGGGCATCAGCTCGATGACGCCGTCTTGTGAATGGGCGGCGACACGGGGCGTCTTGTCGAATTCGGCCCAGCGCAGGTAGTCGGATTCGAGGTAGCTGACGAGGCGGCGAAGTAAATCAGGAAGTCCGACACGTTGGACAAGGCGGGCGACGTCTTGGGTGGTGAGGACGGTGGTCATGGCAGTCTCGCGGAATGTGTTGAGGCGATTCTTCCGGGGCTATGTGCCAAACAGAAGCTCAACTCTTGCCACGTAATGCATCGCGATTTGGCAAAATGGCAGTGGAAATTGCCGAATTGCTCAAAATGGATGCCCTTGACCAGCAACTCCTCGCCCTGCTGCGCACCGATGCCCGGGCCAGCGTCGCCACGCTCGCGGCCAAGCTCAAGGTCTCGCGCGGCACCGTCACCAACCGCATCGCACGGCTGGAAGACAGCGGCGTCATCACCGGCTACACGGTGCGCCTGCGGCCCGACTCGGTGCCCGACCAGATCACGGCATGGATGAGCATCACGGTTGAAGGCAACCGCACGCGCGAGGTGGTGGCCATGCTGCTCGGCGAGCCCGGCATCACGGGACTCTTCGACACCAACGGCCGCTGGGACCTGCTGGCCGAGATCCGCAGCTCCAGCTTGCAGGAGCTGGCCGACGTGCTGGAGCGGGTGCGCCTCATCAAGGGCATCGCCGGCACCGAGACCTCCATCCATCTGCAAAGCTACAAGCTGGCCTGATCGGCCTCGGTTATCGTGCGCCGCGCTCCCTCTGCCTTGAAATGAATCCTGTCCTGATCCGCCGTGCCTGGCTCGCGGCCTCCCTTGTCGCGCTGGCCGGTTGCTCCATGCTGCCCAGCCAGCCACCCCAGCCGCCGGTCGTCGTCGTCCCGACGCCGCCGCCTGAGCCGCCACCCGTCATCAAGCCAGCCCCGAAACCGCCACGCATCGGCCTGGCCCTGGGCGGCGGCGCCGCGCGCGGCTTTGCCCACATTGGCGTCATCCAGGTGTTCGAAGAGAACGGCATCAAGGTCGACCTGGTCGCCGGCACCTCGGCCGGCAGCCTCGTCGCATCGCTCTACGCCTCGGGCAAGACCGGCAAGGAGATGCAGACCCTGGCCGAGACCATGGACGAGGGCGCGATCACCGACTGGTCCTTCCCGCTGCGCGGCCTGATCCGCGGCGAGGCGCTGGCGCGCTTCATCCGCGACAAGACGGGCGGCAAGAACATCGAGCAGATGGTGGTGCCGCTGGGCATCGTCGCCACTGACCTGTCCGACGGCTCTTCCATCCTGTTCCGCAGCGGCGACACCGGCACGGCTGTCCGTGCCTCCAGCGCGGTACCGGCCGTGTTCCAGCCGGTGCGCATCGGCCAGCGCGAATTTGTCGACGGCGGCCTGGTGTCACCGGTGCCGGTGCGCTTTGCCAGGGAAATGGGCGCGCAGCTCGTCGTCGCGGTGGACATCACCTCGCCGCCCGAGAAGGACCCGCCGGGCGACGCCTTTCGCATGCTGATGCAGACCTTTTCCATCATGGGGCGCAGCATCAACATGTTCGAGCTCCGCGAGGCGGATGTCGTCATCCGGCCCAGGCTCGATGGCGTGGGCAGCGCCGACTTCACGGCGCGGCGCCGTGCGGTGCAGGCTGGCCGCGAGGCTGCTCAGGCCATCCTGCCCATCCTGCGCCAGCGCATCGCTGAAAAAACCCGCTGAAGCTATGGATGCCGAGATGCCGCTGTTCCCGCTGCGCTCGGTGTTCTTTCCCGGCGGCCATCTGGCGCTGCGCATCTTCGAGCCGCGTTACCTGGACATGGTGCAGCGCTGCCATGCGCGCGGCGAGCCCTTTGGCATCGTGGCGTTGACTTCGGGCGAGGAGGTGCGCCGGCGCGAGGGCGAGGGCTTTCGGGCCGAGGCTTTTCACGACGTCGGCACGCTGGCCCGCATCGAGGACTTCGAGCACGCGCAGGCCGGCCTCATCAACATCCGCATCTGCGGCACACAGCGCTTTCGCGTGCAGGGCTCGCGCAACCTCAGCCATGGCCTGTGGGTCGGCCGGCTTGAGCTGTTGGCCGGCGACGTCGCGGTGCCGGTGCCAGACGATCTGCGCCAGGCCGCCCAGCAACTGCAGGACCTGCTCGCCGGCTGGAAGGCCCGCGGCGCCGCGGACGACCTGCCCGTGCAGCCGCCCTACCAGTGGGACGACGCGGGCTGGCTGGCCAACCGCTGGGCCGAGCTGCTGCCCATGCCGGTCGAGGCGCGCCAGCGGCTGATGGTGATGGACAACCCGCTGCTGAGATTGGAGCTCATCGTCGACCGGCTTGACGCGCTTACGCGTTCAGCCAATCGGTAAGCGTCTTCAGCACCTCGGCCTTCTCGGGCTCGTTGAAGATCTCGTGGAAGAGGCCGGGCCAGGGCTTGGTGGCGACGACATTGGCGGGTGCGCCAGACGCAAAGGCCTCGCTGCCGCGCGGTGACACGCAGCGGTCCGCGCCGGCCCACATCAGCAGCGTGCGCAGCTTCCAGCGCGGTGCGTCGCCAATGGCACGGGCGCCGCTGTCGACGATGAAGCGCGTCAGCCGCGCCGTGATGCGGTCATGCACCAGCGGGTCGGTCGCGTAGGCCTTGACGACGGCGGTGTCGCGGCTGATCCATTCGGGCTTGAGGCCGTTGCTGACGGCCAGGCCCGGGGCGAGCGATCCCGCCGCGGCAAGCAGCAGCTTCTGAAAACCGGACAGGCCCGCATCCAGCGCGGGGGAAGACAGCACCAGGCCATCCAGCGGCCGGCTCCAGGCCGCGGGCTTGCCTGTCAGCGCCTCCGCCGCAAAGCGCGCGGCGATCAGCCCGCCCATGCTGTGGCCGAGCAGCACGAAACGCTTGCCCGGCTGGCGCACGGCGTCGATGACGCGTGCCGTGTCGCGCAGCAGCGCGTCGTGCGCGGGGATGTCGCCCTTGCGTCCATCGCTGCGCCCGTGGCCGCGGTGGTCCCAGCCGTGCACATCCCAACCGGCCGCGTTCAGTGCCGCGGCGACATGGGCATAGCGTTCGATGTGTTCGCCCAGGCCATGGCAGATGAGCAACTGGCCGCGTGCGGGAGCCGCGGTGGTGGGCCAGTGGCGCAGGTGGAGCTTGAGGCCGTCGTCGGTGGTGGTGGTCGTCATCGCGTCGCGGTCTGGGAATCGGTGCGCAAGTTTGCACGAGCTTCTTCCGTTTCCCGTCGCGAACCCAACACTCTTGCGTAGGCCCAGGTGAACTCGGCGCCGATCAGCAGGATCTGCGCCGAGAAGTACACCCACACCAGCAGGGCCACGACCGAGGCCGCGGCGCCAAAGCCCGAGGCGACGCCGCTGCGCTGCAGATAGGCGCCGATGCCATAGCGGCCCAGGGCAAACAGGCCCGCCGTGACGAAGGCGCCGAGTAGCACGTCGCGCCAGGCGACGTGAACGCGTGGCATCCACTTGAAGATCAGCGCGAACACGGCCACCACCAGGCCCTGGCTGAACACCGTGTTGGCCAGAGCAGCGACGCGCAGCCAGTCGCCAAACCAGGGCTGCCACCAGGTCTGGGCGGCCGACATGACGGCGTCCAGCAGCAGCGACACCAGCAGCAGAAAGCTCAGGCCAAAGATGAGGCCGAAGCTCAGCAGGCGCGCGCGCAGCCAGTTCAGCCAGCCTTGCACCGGGCGGGCCGGCACGCGCCAGATGGTGTCCAGCGCATCCTGTAGCTCGGCGAACATCGTCGTCGCACCGACCAGCATCAGCCCCAGCCCGACAACCGTGCTGAGCCAGCCGCCGGCCGGCCAGGAGACCGACTTCAGCATGCTTTCGACTGTCGAGGCGGCCGTCGCGCCGAGCAGCGCGGCGAGCTGGTCGAAGAGCTCGCCGCGCACCGCCTCGCCGCCCCAGACCAGGCCGGCCACCGACACGACGATGAGCAGCAGCGGTGCCAGCGAGAACAGCGTGTAGTAGGCGAGTGCCGCGCCCATGCGCGGGCCGCGGTCGTCGAGGAAGCCGTCGAAGGTCAGCTTCAGCACGCGTCCCAGCGGTCGGATCTGATCAAGCCAGCGCATGCGCGAAGTCTCGCGGCATGCGCTGGCCGCCGCTGTAGGACGCGACCGGCGTCAGAACGTCATGCGGGCGCCCACGCGGTACTGGCGGCCCAGCACGTCGAACAGCGAGGGGTTCACGCCATAGCCGGTGTTGGTGCCCGGGGCGTTGGGCGGCGCGACGTCGGTGACGTTGTCGATCTTGAAGTAGGCGGTGATGTTTTTGTTGATCTTGTAGTTGCCGGCGAGATCCCAATAGAAAGCGCCCTTCATGTGGTTGTTGTCGATGGTCTGGTGCATGGCGGTGGAGACTGGGCAGGTGGTCTGGCACTCGATGAACTCGTTGCTGTAGACGCCATTGCTGACCCAGCGCTGGCCCACCGTGAAGCTGGCCTTTTCGCCTTCCCAGGATTGCGAGAACTGGGCCTTCCACGTCGGCGTGTCGCCGAGGTTGACGCCTGCGCGCTCGGCCGGGATGGTGCCCACGATGCCCGACGTGACCAGGAAGCTGTTGGTGTGCGTTGCCAGGCCACGCAGCGTGAGCTTGCCGGGCAGATTGACGCTGGCCAGGTTGAATCGGTAGAGAGCTTCCATGTCGAAGCCCTTGCTGCGCATCCTGGCCAGATTGAAGGCCTGCAGCGTCACGTACTTCACGGGGCTGACAAGATCCATCGCGGCGCAGATCTCTTGGTTGCCGGCAGCGCAGAGGTCCACTTCCTGCTGGGCTCCGAGGGTGGAGATCACGTCCTTCAACTTGATGTCGAAGTAGTCGATCGACGCACTGAAGCCTGGCGCCCACTTGGGCTGCGACAACACCAGGCCGAGGATGCGGTTGTTGGCCAGCTCGGGGCGAAGGTTGACGTTGCCGATGGTGCGCTGCTGCACGTTGTAGGTGTTGCCCTGGAAGTTGACGGCCTGGTTGATGACCACCGGCGCGGCAAACAGCTCGGAGAGATTCGGCGCACGCACATCACGCGAGGCGACGTAGCGAACGCGCAGGCCATCGACCCCGGTCTTCCAGGTCGAGCCGATCTTCCAACTGTTGATGCCGCCGGCGGTGCTGTAGAGCGTGCGACGCACGGCCGCGTTGAGGTTGGCCTCGCCCAGGCTGTCGGACTTGAACATCGGAGCGTTCACTTCGACGAAAGCTTCTTTCACGTTGTAGGCGCCCGCCGCAGCGTGGTAGTTGCCGGCGAACCAGTTGTTGCCCACAGTGGTGTTGAGGAGCGGGTCAGCCGGGTAGTCGGCCGTATTGGGCGTTGCGGGGTAGACGCCATTGCCGTAGGGGTCGCCCGTCACCCAGTAACCTTCCTTGCGAGCTTCAGCCCCGAAGGCAACGGCCACCGGTCCTGCCCAGTTCGAGAACGGCTGGCCGTTGAGGTTGAAGCTGGCCACCGTCTGACGCTGCACCGACAACTGATGCGGACCGACGGCCGGGAACACATAGGCCAGCGCGGCCGGATCCTGCTGCACATCGCCGATGATGTTCAGCGGCGCGCAGCCCGCGGCCACGGCGGTGGCGTTTCGGCAGACGATCTGGCCGGACGAATTGCGCACGGCGTCGATGGCGGCGTTGAAGCGCGGGTTCAGCATGATGTTGCTGACCTTCAGATCGATGCTGTTTTCGCCGTGCTCGAAGTAGCCGTCATACGACCAAGTCTGGCCTAGCGCGCTAGCCTTGCCGGTCGCACCCAGCACGAACCGCTTCTGTTCGCGGATCGGGTTGACCTCGATGTCCTTGGGCTGGTTGCCGTAGGCCGTGCCGAACTTGAAGCTGGTGATGCCCTTGTCCACGCAGGCCTGCTTGATGGAGGCCGGCACGTAGGGGTTCTCGCACTGGATGGTCAAGTTGTCCAGCTTGGGCGAACCGGGGTTTGGCGTGTTGCGAGCGTTGGTCCTGGCCAGGTTGACCGTGAAGTAGACCTCGTTGTCATCGTCCAGCTCATAGCTACCACGGGTGTAGAAGACCTGACGCTGCAGGTTCATGCCCATGGTGGTGCCGCCGCCGATGGTGCCGGAGAGGTCGCCACCCACGCAGAAGGGTGTGATGCAGCCTGTCACTGCACCCGTGCCTGTGGGCACGCCGTTGGAGCCGTAGTCGAACTTGTAGGGCACGCCGTCCTTGCCGAAGGCGGTACCCTGCAGCGGGCCCTGGGTGATCAAGCCGTACTTGGAGTACTGGAACTGTTGGGCGTTGCGGATGTCGAACAGCTGCGGCCTGCCGTCCGTGGTCTGGCCGGTAGGGCGCTGTTGCCAGGCCGGGTTGTTGAACCAGGTGCGGCCGTTGGCGCCCTGGCCACCAAAGCGGGGTGAGGGCACGCCCTTTTCACGGACGAGTTCCACGCTCACGGCAACGTGCGCACGGTCGTTGAGGAAGCTCCGGCCCCAGGCGGCTTGCAGTGCGCCGTTCTTGTCGTCGCCGTAGTTGGTCTGGCCAGCTTCGATGTTGGCCTTGAAGCCCTTGAAGCGCTTGTCGGTGATGAAGTTCACCACGCCGCCGACGGCGTCGGAGCCGTAAGAGGCGCCGGCACCGCCGGTCACCACGTCGACTTGTGTGACGAGGAGCTGTGGGAACTGGCTGATGTCAGCCACGCCGGTCACGTTGGCCGGCACCACGCGTTGGCCATCGAGCAGGGTCAGCGTGCGGATCGGGGTGAGGCCGCGCAGGCTCAGGGAACTGAGGCCCTGCAAGCCGCTGCTGGTGCTGTTGGTGAAGGTGGTGCGACCCGTGCTGCCCTGGAGCGCAGGCAACTCAACGAGGCTCTGGAAAATGTTCGGGTGAGCCGCCTTCTCGAGGTCCGAGGCGGTGAGGCGCGTGGTCGGCGTCGGTTGCGTGAAGCCGCGCGCCGAGATGCGCGAGCCCGTAATGACCACGGTGCTCAGCACGCTGGCGCCGGGATTGACCTCTGGCGCGGCGTCAGGCGTTGTGGCCGGTGTCTCAGCGCTTTGGGCCAGGGCGGGAAGCGCCAGCACGGCGCAAGCCGTGAGGGCCGCCAGATGGATCAGGGTCTTGGAACCGGGATTTCGCATGGGAGGTCTCCTGAGGTGGCACGGTGGGCCGCTGCCTTGTGGTCGTTGAGCCGGTATTCGGTAAACAAACTTGGTTATTGGATAGCGCTGTCCGGGAAGCTTAAAAAAACCGGATGGCTTAGGTTGAAACTCGCCCGAACACGCGATCCCCAAGGTTTGAACAGCTGCGCCGTGGGCTATCGCGTTTCGGGATTGCGCTATCCTAGGCATCGAATTCCCCCTCCGATATGGGGGATACCATGTAGAAATGCCGAGCAGCAAGACGACATCAGCCGCCTCCCCCAGACGCACCAGGGCCACCGGCCGGGTGACGCTGGCGGACGTGGCGCAGGCCGCCGGCGTCAGCCCTATCACCGTGTCGCGGGCCCTGCGTGGCGAGCGGGCGGTGGCGCAGGAGCTGTGCGAGCGCGTCCAGGCCGCCGCCACTGCGCTGGGCTACGTGCCCGATCCGGCCGCCCGCGCGCTGGCCTCCAGCCGCAGCTCCCATGTCGCGGTGCTGATCCCCAAGCTGAGCAACACGCTGTTCGTAGAGCTGCTCGACGCGGTGCAGAACAGCCTCGTGCCGGCCGGCTACCAGACGCTGATCGGCGTCACCCATTACGACGCCAGCGAAGAGGAGGCCGTGCTGCGCAGCTTTCTGGCACACCGGCCGGCCGGTCTCATCGTCACCGGCCGCGATCGCAGCCCGGCGGCGGCCGCTCTGATCGAGGGCAGCGGCGTTCCCTGCGTGCATGTGATGGAGGTGGAGCCGGGCAGCCACAGCGTGGGCTTCTCGCAACGCGATGCCGGGCGGGCCATCACGCAGCATCTGCTCGATTCGGGTCGGCGCCGCGTCGTCTACGTTGCCGCCCAGCTCGACCCACGCACCTTGGAACGCGGTGAGGGCTACAAGGAGGCGCTGGTGCAAGCCGGCCTGGGCGAGAGCGTGAACAAGGTGCTGATCGCCGAGCCCTCGTCCATGGCGCTCGGTGGCGCGATGCTGGAGCGTGTGCTGCGCGAGGCGCCCGAAACCGACGCCATCTTCTTCTGCAACGACGACCTTGCGCAGGGCGCGCTGCTGGCGGCCTTGCGCCTGGGGGTGGCCGTGCCTGGCCGCGTGGCGGTGGCCGGCTTCAACGACCTGCCGGGCAGCGACCAGATGGTGCCGCCACTCACCACCGTGGCCACGCCGCGCCGTCAGATCGGCGAGCAGGCGGCGCAGATGTTGATGAAGCTGATGCGCGGCCAGCCGGTGGAGCAGCCGAACGTGGACCTGGGCTTCCAGGTCGTGCGGCGGGCGTCAACCTAGCTCGACGTCCAGCCGGTAGCTGCGGCCGGGCTCGATGTCGCGCACCAGGCCATCTGGCAATGGCTGGCCATCCAGAAGTACGCGGTTTTGGCCGGTGCGGCGAACCTGCAGGTGGAAACGCGCACCGCGGAACTCGCGTTCAGCGCTGAGCTCGTCCCAGCCCGAGGGCAGTTGCGGCTTCACTCGCAGGCCTTTCGCATCGCCGCGCAGGCCGCAAAGGCCTTCGATGACGCAGCGATAGGCCCAGGCCGCGGTGCCGGTGTTGAAGAGCTGGCTGGAGCGGCCGGCCGTACGCGGGAACTGCTGGTGCGCGCCGCGGTAGTAGTTGGGAATGAAGACCGGCAACTGGCCGCGCTGCAGATAGTCGGCCTCGTCAGGCCCCGGAATCATGCGGCGCAGTGCGCTGTAGGCGCGGTCGCTCTCGCCTGCGTCGTACAGCGCATGAACGTAAAAGCTGGCAGCGTGGTTGTAGACGGCGCCGTTCTCGGCCGAGCCGGGATGCTTCTGCGTCACGCGGCCGACGTCGTCGCGCATGCCGGAGTAGGGCGGGTTGAACATCGCCATGCCGTGCGGCGTGTCGAGCTGCGCGTCGATGGCGGCCAGCATCTTCACGCGCTGCTCGCCGCTCGCGGCACCGCTGAGCATGGCCCAGGACTGCGGGTTGAGATAGATGCGGCCTTCGGTGTCGGCGCTGACGCCGAAGATCACATCGTCATCAGTAATGCCGCGTGCGAACCAGGCGCCATCCCACAGGTGACGGTTGGCGGCGGCATTCAGGTCCTCGACCGCAGCCTGCCAGCGCGCGGCTTGGTCGGAGCGGCCGGCGCTGGCGCAGATACCGCCCCACAGCCGCATCGCATAGGCGGCCGCAACAGTGAGCCAGCCCGACACGCCGCGGCCCTTGTAGCCCACCATGTTCATCGGGTCGCACCAGTCGCCCTGGGCGATGAAACTCAGGCCGCGGGCGTCGCGGTCCTGCTGCAACCAGGTCATGGCGGCGTCCAGCCGTTCGGCGACGGTGAGGTCGTTCACCACTACATCCAACAGCGCGAAGTCGCCCGTCTCGTCGAGGTAGGCCTGCAGGCACACGGGCAGCCAAACGCAGTGGTCGGTGTGCGGTACCTGGTTGATGTACTTCAGCTCGGCGCCTTCGATGAGCAGGATGCCGTCCGGCATGGAGCCGTTGGCGGCCTGTTTGCTCAGCGCATGCAACAGTGCGCCGCGCGTGACGCTCGGCGCGATATAGGCCATGCCGAGGTTGTCCTGCAAGTAGTTGCGCGTCTGCGGGTCGGTGCTGAGCCGGTTCACGTCGCCGTGATAGAAAACCTGGCGCGGCAGCCAGTGGTTCACGAAGCGGTCGAAGTCGGCGTCGGGCGTCGTGATGCGCAGGCAGCCTCGGCCGCCGTCGACGTAGTCGGCATAGGCAGCGTGGGCGCGGGCGAAGCCGGCTTCGCTGAGGTAGGTCTCGCGTACGCTGGCGATCTCGGCGTCGTCCAGCGCGGGGCCGAAGAGGAAGCGCCAGGTCTGGCCCTCGTTGGGCTGCAGCGTCAGCCTGTACTGCACACAGGCAGCAGGCGTTTCGTAGCGGGCGTCGCCACCGGCGAGCTGCTCGACCTGCAGCGCGCTCGGGCGGTGCAGGCCGCCTTCGCCTTCAAACGCGCTCTGGCTGGCCTCCCAGGCATCAGGTGCGCACTCGCAGAGGAAATAGGTCTTGTCCTTGAGCTGCAGGTTCTTGAAGTAGTCCGCCACCTTCTGGTAGGGCGTGACGCTGCTGGCCACGATGCCGCCCAGGTCGGCGCGCCACTCGGCCGACTGGTTCATCCACGACATGTAGCCGATGGGAAAGTAGGGCACGACGCTGATGCGCCGTGGCCGGCCCGAAAGGTTGGTGACGCGAACCTCCCACAGCTCGACGACATCGTCGGTCGGCAGGCCTAACGCCATCTCCACGCGCAGGCCGAGGTGCTCCACCGTCCAGCTCAGGTCGTACCGGCCGACGACGAAGCTGAAGCTGTCGACCGGCGCGCGCACCGGCTCATACGGCGCCGAGAACAGCTCGCCCGTGTCCTCGTCCTTCACGTAGACGAAGCGGCCGGGGTGGTGGGCGTAGTAGGCCTGCTCCGGCTGCATGAAGGTCTTGGCCTCCAGGTTGGGCGCATGGGCGTACTTGGCCGGCTCGGGCTGCATGAACTGCGCGGTGGCGTAGCCGCGGCAGGTCACCTGGATCATCATGCGGCGGTTCCACAGGAAGCCGGCGGCCTGGGGCAGGGCGGTGGGGCTGGTGAGCTCGCAGCGCTCGCCGTCATCGAGGTGTTGCAGCATGGGCGTCAGACCGGTGAAGTGGAGAACTTGCGCGCGGCCAGGTCGGCCTGGATGCGCGCCATGGTGGGGTTGTCCAGCGTGTAGAAGACCATGATGACGGCGGCCAGCAGCGTGAAGCCGGCCGGGATCACGGACATCAGCCAGACGATGCCGGCCTGGGAGTCGGCCGATTGCACCGCGTTGGGCACATAGCCCAGCGCCGTGAACAGCGTGCCGATGACGCCGACGGCGACAGCCGTGCCGAGCTTCTGCGCGAACGAGCTGGCCGCGAAGGTCATGCCCGTCGCGCGGCGGCCGTTGCGCCATTCGTTGAAGTCGGCCGAATCGGCCAGCATCGAAAAGGACAGCGGCGATTTCGGGCCGAGGACGAGACCGAGCGCGATCTGCAGCGCATACATCAGCGCGATCTGATCGGCGTCGACGAACAGGAAGGCCATCGACAGCACGGTGGAAGCGAGCATCAACCCGATCAGCAGCTTGCGCTTGTCGATGAAGCGAGTGAGGAAGGGCGTGCACGCCGTGCCGGCCGCCGCGGCCAGCAGGTAGGCCGGCATGAAGGTGGCCAGAAGCTCGGGCCGGTTGACCACGTATTTGAAGTAGTAGGCCGCGCTGGTCATGCGCAGCGTGATGCTGAGCATGATGATCAGCGCCAGGAAGAACAGCAGGATCCAGGGCAGGTTGCTGCGCAGGTCGGCCAGGTCCTGGCGCACGCTGGAGGGCTCGGCCTGTACCGGCTGGACGCGCTCGGTCGTCGCGCTGAAGGTGAAGGCGAAGATCAGCGCCGCGGCGATGCCCCAGAACACCATGGTCAGCGTCCAGCCCAGGGCTGGATCGCCACCACCGAACCAGCTCACCAACCGGGGCGACACGGCCGTGACGAGGGTGCCGCCCGCGAAGCCGCAGACGAAACGGGACGCGTTGACAGCATTGCGCTCCCGCGCGTCGCCCGAGATCACCCCCGACAAGGCGCTGTAGGGCAGGTTGACGCTGGTGTAGACCGTCATCAAGAGCAGGTAGGTCACGTAGGCCCACACCAGCTTGCCCGTGGGGCCGAAGTCGGGCGTGGAATAGGTCAGCACACCGATCACGGCCAGCGGCAGCGGCATGAACAGCAGATAGGGCCGGAACTTGCCCCAGCGCGTCTGCGTGCGGTCGGCGAAGGCGCCGATCATGGGGTCGGTGAAGGCGTTGAAGATCTTGATGACGAACAACATCGTCGCGGCGGCGGCTGCGGTGATGCCGAACACGTCGGTGTAGAAGATCAGCAGGAAGGTCGAGATGTTGGTCCAGTAGAAGTTGAACCCCATGTCGCCCAGGCCGTAGCCGACGATCTCGCGCCGAGTGAGCGGGCGCGCGCTCATGCTGTGCTCTGCAACCAGGCGAACACCTGCGCCTGCAACTGGTCCAGCGGGGCGAGTGCATCCAGGTGCAGCACGCCCGGCTCGCCGACGGGCGACTCCAGCGTCTCGAACTGACTGTCGACCAGGCTGACGGAGAAGAAATGGCCGCCGCGTGCCTCGATGCGACGGCGGGCCTCGGCCCGGTCGACATCCAGGAAGGCGAAGCGCAGGCCCGGTGAGGCTTGGCGGAGCTGGTCACGGTAGCGGCGCTTGAGCGCTGAGCATGCGGCCATGGCGCCTAGCGGGTGGCAACGCAGTTGCTCGCACAGCGCGGCGAGCCACCCGGCGCGGTCATCGTCGGTCAGCGGCTGGCCCTGGGCCATCTTGCGGCGGTTGGCCTCGCTGTGGAAGTCGTCGCCCTCCAGCCAGACACGGCCGGCTCTGCGGGCGACGGCAGCGCCCAGCGCGGATTTGCCGCTGCCGGCGACGCCCATGAAGACGAGGGATTCGAGCGCAAGGTGGGTCATGGGGCGCGAGCGAGAGCGGATCTGAGGGCTTTGGATAGCGCTATCCTAATGTCAATGCCGCCTATGACGCTCCGTGTTTTCCCGCCGCAGCCTTCGCGCCGAGCGTCAGAGTACCGCGCGCAGCCTGTCGTAGCCGCTGCGGCTGACGGGAATGYGCTTGCCATTCCTCATGCGCGCGACGTGGGCGTCGCTGTCCGTCTTCTCCAGAGCCTGCAGCGCCGTGAGGTTGATGATGAAGGAGCGGTGTACGCGCACGAAGCGGCTGGGGTCGAGCTGGGCTTCCAGGTCCGAGATGCGCTGGGCCTTCAGGTGGTCGCGGCCGGCGCTGTGGAAGGCGACGTTGTCGGCCTGAGCCTCGATGTAGTCGATGGCGTCGACCGCCAGCACCTGCATGCCCCCGCTGCGCTCGGCGTCGCGTACGAGCACACGGCTCAGCGCCTGCGGCGAGACGAGTTTGTCCAGCCCGGGCTGAGCCTGACCTAGCAGGCGGCGCGCGCGTGTCAGCGCGGTGTCGAAGCGCGTCTGGTTGAAGGGCTTGAGCAAATAGTCCACCGCATGCAGCTCGAAGGCGCGCATGGCGTGCTGGTCATGTGCCGTCGTGAAGATGACGCCGTCGCGCCGGCCGGTCAGCTCCAGCACTTCGAGGCCCGTCAGGCGCGGCATCTGGATGTCGAGAAAGACGAGGTCGGGCTTGAGCTCGGTGATGGCGCGGGCGGCGTCCAGGCCGTTATCGGCCTCGGCGGCTATGGCGATGTCGGCGTGGGCCTTCAGGAACTCGCGCAGCAGGCGGCGGGCCAGGGGTTCGTCGTCGGCAATGAGGGCTTGCAGCGTCATGGCGTCTCGTTCTCGAATGGAATGCTGATCTCGACCGCGAAGCCCTCGGGCGTGGTGCCCCAGCTCACGCGGGCCCGTTCACGGTATTGGGCGGCCAGGCGCTCGTGCAAGTGGCGCAGGCCTTGGCCCATGCCGGGTTCTCGTGATGGTTCTGCGGGAACGGGGTTGCGAACGGCCAGGTGCAGCCAGCCGTCGCGCACCAGGGCCTGGATCTGTACGAGGCCGCCATCGTCCAGCGCTCGCAAGCCGTGCTTCAGTGCGTTCTCGACCAGGGGCTGTAGCGTCAGCGGCGGCAGCAGGGCGGCCAGCGTTTCGAGCGGTGTGTCGAAGTCGCTGCGCAGCTTGTCGCCCAGGCGTTGGCGCTCGATGGCGAGATAGTGGCCGATGAGTTCAAGCTCGTCCTCCAGGCGGATGCGCTCGCGGCCGGCCAGCGCCAGGGTCTGCCGGAAGAACTGGGCCAGGTCGATGCTCATCTGCCGCGCGCCAGCGGGGTCGAAGCTGGTCAGCGCGCTGATGGAGTTCAGGCTGTTGAAGAGGAAATGCGGGTCGATCTGCAGGCGCAGCAGCTGCAGCTCCATGTCGCGGGCCAGCAGCCGCGCCTCGGCCTCGCGGGTGGCGGAGGCTTGCGCGGATTCGACGGCCAGCAGCAGGTCGTGGGCCAGCACCGACAGCGTCAGCAGGATGAGATTGGCCAGCAGCAAGAAGCCCCAGGTCGCCGGGGTCATCGTGACCAGGCCGGCCGGGCGGCCGAGGGCGAGGCCCGCTGCATTCCAGCCTGCCGCGAGTGCGAGCGCCGCGCCGCCGAGCAGCAGCACGGCCGCAATCCGTGCAGCCAGTGCCCGCGGCCAGCGGCCGGCACCGAAGGGCTGGCTGCGGCAGAGGTGATACAGCGACAGTGCGACAAAGCTCAGCACTGTGCTCAGCGGCAGCGCCCAGGCCAAGGCCCAGGCGAAGTCGACCGGGCCTTGCCTGCCCAGCAGCGCGGCCAGCGCCGTGCCGGCCAACGCGGCGGCCAGCAGGCAGGCGGCCAGGCCGCGCCGGTGCACCAGCAGCGGGTGCACTTCAGTTCTTGACTTCGACGCCGCCGAACATCGCGTCGCCCCGCAGCACGAGGCGTTGCGTCGGGTTCATGGGCGGCACCGTACGGTCCTCCACGCCGCCCAGCGTTGGCGCGATGTCGACAATGACTTGCCAGTCGCGCGGCACGCGCAGCTCGACACCGCTGAAGCGGGCCGAGATCTCGAGCACGGCCTCAGGGCCCTCGATCGCGGCCTGGCGCAGGTCCAGCTCGACGCCGCCGAAGGTCACGTCGATGCGGCCGCCCTTGAAGGCGCGCGAATCGTTCTGCTGGCGGATGGCGCTGAAGCTTGCGTCGATGGCAATGCGGTCGCCGTGCTCGAGCGTCGACGGCGTGTCGGCGCAAGCCCCTGCTCCGCGGTAGCGCGGGAACATGCCACGCGCCAGGATGGACAGGCCAGCCAGGATGATGAAGACGGGCCACCAGTCGCGCAGCCGGATGCTGACGAGGTCCAGGTTCTGTGCGGTCATCACGGCGCCGACGATGACCAGGGCGATGCCGAACAGCCAGTTGCCCGCGTGGCGTGGCCAGACGATGCGACTCAGCCCGAACAGCACCAGGGCCAGCGGCCAGAAGGTGCGCAGCAGCGGCATGCCGAAGACATGGAGGTTGTCCAGCAGGGCCAGCGTGCCGATGCCGATAACGCCCAGCCCGAAGACGACGCGGTGTGCCGGGTGGTACGGCGGGCGATGGCGGATGCGGTTGGATCTCATGGTGCGGTTCTCGACTTGCGATGGCATGAGTAGACACGCCCGTCGCAACCGGCGAGCCGCCGAATCGGCGAATCGACGCCAGCCGGCGACGAATCAACAGCCGGGTTCGCGAATGTCGGAAAGGAGAAAGCCCGGTGCACTTGCGCCGGGCAACGCTATTGAGTAGCAGGCGCCAAAAGTCAGCTGGATCAATGACTTAAGGGCGCACGTGTGGCATGTGACGGGCATGAAGGCGACACGCCCAGAGTTGCTCCGATACGCATGATCGATCAGCCAGAACCCACCTTCCTGCCCGCGATCGAAGCTGGCATCGGGTTGCGAGAGTCGCGCCGCTTCTTGTCGGCCACTCTGCGAAATTGCGGTTCAGCGGCGCAACTACGACGGTCGCTAGATCATGCCTGATTAAATCCACAGGCATGGTCCTGCATCAAGGGCATCTGCTCCTCAATAGCGCCGGGCAAAGAAAAAGCCCGGTGCGGGTGCACCGGGCTTTCGGGAGGCGAGAGCCTGAGGATCAGGCGGCGCGCTTGGCGGCGCGGGTCGCGGTCTGCGTGGCCTTGACGGCTTGGCTGGTCGCGGCCTGGAAGTTGGACTCGGCCACTTCAACGGCTTGCTTGGTGGCCTTCTGGACCGACTCGAAAGCGTTGTTGGCGGCAGCGACAGCCGACTTCACCAGGGCGACGGCGTTCTCGGTGCCGGCCGGGGCGTTCTTGGCGGCGTTGTCGACAACAGCGGTGAAGCTCTTCTGCACATCGGCGAACTTGGCTTCAGCAGCCTTGGCGACTTCGGCGCCGGTGGCGGAGGCGATGTCGTAGATGTGGCGGCTGTAGGAGGCGGCCTTCTCGGCGGTCGGCTGCAGCAGGGCGGCTTGCAGGGACAGCAGCTCTTGTGCGTCCTTGACGGACAGGGCGGCGGCGGTGGTGTCAGCGGCTTCGCTCAGCGCGGTGCGAGCGACTTGCAGGTTCAGCTCGACGAGCTTCTCGACGCCTTCGAACGCCTTGTTCGTCAGGCCGAAGAGGGTTTCGACATTGGCCTTGTGGGCGGCGAGGACTTGTTCAGCGGTCAGCATGGTGAGACTCCGATTTCAGGTGGTTGAACCGTTTGCTGTGCTTCTTTTGCTGCACTGCAACATGAACTGAATGATAGGGGCCGGGCGCCAGATTGCAAGAACTATTTTGTGCAGTGCAGCAAACTAGGGGTGTCGGGGTGTGACAAAGGTCCACGGCTATCGTGGCGGCCATGCAGGCCTTCCATTCCGATGCCCACAGCCTGGCCCTGCCGCCGGGGCACCGCTTCCCGCAATCTAAGTACCGCTTGTTACGGGAGCATTTCGAGCGCGAGCCGGGGTTGCTGCGCATGCAGCCGGCACCGGCCGCCAGCGAGGGTGAACTGGCCCTGGCCCATACGCCGGACTATGTGGATGCGGTCCTGCTCGGTCACCTCAGCGCCGCCCAGCAGCGCGAGATCGGCTTCCCGTGGAGCCCGTCCATGGCCGAGCGTTCGCGGCGCTCGGTGGGCGCCAGCATCGCGGCCGCCCGGGCGGCCCTGGTCGAGGGCGTCGCGGCCAATATGGCGGGTGGCACCCACCATGCCTATGCCGACAAGGGCTCCGGCTATTGCGTCTTCAATGACGTTGCCGTCGCTGCGCGCTTGATGCAGGCCGAGTGGGCAAGAAGCCACCGCAGCCTGTTGCGCGTCCTCGTCATCGACCTGGACGTGCACCAGGGCAATGGCACTGCGGCCATCTTCCGCGACGACGACACGGTGTTCACCTTCTCCATGCACGGCGCGCGCAACTTCCCGTTTCGCAAGGAGGCGAGCGATCTGGACGTGGATCTGGCCGACGGCTGCGGCGATGCGGACTACCTGGCTGCGCTGGACGCGGCACTCGGCGAGGTCTGGCGTCGCATTGATCCGGGCCTGGTGTTCTATCTTGCCGGCGCCGACCCCCACGAAGGCGACCGCCTGGGCCGGTTGAAGTTGACCTATGAAGGTCTGGCCGAACGCGATCGGCGCGTACTGGCGGGCTTAAGCGCACGCCGCATCCCCGTGGCGCTGAGCATGGCCGGCGGCTACGGTCACGACCTGGCAACGACGGTCGCCGTGCAGATCAACACGCTGAATCTGGCCGCCCAGTCCTGGGCCGCCTGGGCCGCTATCGCACGCGGAACTGGCTGACCACCTGGGCCAGGCGCTGCGCCTGCTCGCGCAGCGACTCGGCGGCCGCGGCGCTTTCCTCGACGAGGGCGGCGTTCTGCTGCGTCATGTCGTCGACCTTGGTGACGGCGCTGGTGACATCGTCGATGCCGCGGCTCTGGGCGGCGGCGCTCGTGCTGATCTCGCCAATGATGTCGGTCACGCGCTGCACGGCGCCGACGATGTCGGTCATCGTCAAGCCGGCGTCCTGCACCAGGCGGGCGCCGGATTGCACGCGCTCGACGCTGGCGCCGATCAGGGTCTTGATTTCCTTGGCCGCCGCGGCGCTGCGCCCCGCGAGGCTGCGGACCTCACCGGCTACGACGGCAAAGCCGCGGCCCTGCTCGCCGGCGCGGGCGGCTTCCACCGCCGCGTTCAGCGCCAGGATGTTGGTCTGGAAGGCGATGTCGTCGATGACGCCGATGATGTCGGCGATGCGCTTGCTGGACGCGGTGATGTCATTCATCGTGTCCACCACCTGCTGTACGACGCTGCCGCCGCGGTGGGCCACGGTGGCGGCGCTGGTGGCGAGTTGGTTGGCCGTCTGCGCGCTGTCGGTGCTCTGGCGCACGATGCCGGTCAGCTGCGCCATGGACGAGCTGGTGATCTCCAGGCTCGAGGCCGTCTGCTCGGTACGCTGGCTCAGGTCCTGATTGCCCGAGGCGATCTCGGACGACGCGGTGCGGATGGAGTCGGCCACCGTCATGACTTCGCCCACCGTCTGGCCGAGTTGCTCGCACATCTGGTTCAGCGCCCGCATCAGGCCGGCCAGTTCGTCCTGCCCCTGCGGGTTGGCGCGCTGGGTCAGATCACCCGCGGCGACCGATTCGGCCAGCGACAGCGAGGCGTTGACGTCGGCTGCGATCTTGCGCTGGTTGGCGAGCAGCAGGCCCATGCCGGCGCCAGCGGTCAGCAGAGAGATCAGGGCGAAGACCCAGGCGCGCTGGCGGGCCGTGGCCTGCTGGGATTCCGACGCGGCTTGCTGATCGGCCCCCATGCTCTGCACGATCTTGCCCATCAGCGTCGCGACTTCCTTGTAGCGGGCCTCGGCGTCCTGCATCGCGGCAACGCCGGTGTTGGGGTCGACCGAGGCCAGGTCGACGGCGGCGTCGGCCTTGGCCAGGTAGGCTTTCAGCAGCGGCAGGGTCGCGTTGATGTGGGCGTCGGTCTCGGCGGGCGTGGCCTCCATCTCGGCCAACGTGGTCAGTGTGCGCGTGAGGCCCTCAACCTGGGTCTTCAACTGCCCCCGCAGGGCCTTTACCTTGGCGTCGTCCAGCGAGCCGATCAAAGCGATGGTGCGATAGACGCCGCCATGCATCTCGCCCACCTGCGTCTGCACGGACACCGTGGTCATGAAGACCTCGTTGCGCTGCTGGCCGGCCTCGTTGGAGGCGACGACCTCACGCAGGGACAGCATGCTGTTGCCCAGGCCGATGGCCAGCACGACGGCCAGTGCCACCATCGGCGGCAGCAACATCTTTGAAGCCAGCTTCATCGGCAACCTTCAAGAGTAGCAACCGGCGCGAGCCGGCGGCAGGGCAGGGGACGGCCAGCCATCCGCGCTTTACTTGTAGATGCCGCCGCAGACGATGGTGTCGTCCAGTCGCTCGCAGTACATCTGCTTGGGTTCGATCTTCTTGCTCGCCGGGTTGGTGAACTTGTAGTCCTGCCAGAAGCCCTTGGGGCTGGACTTGCCCAGTTCGACGCGCTCGCGGATGAAGGGCTTGCCATCGATGTCCTTGAGGTCGATCAGGTCGCGGCCGACCTGCTTCTCGTTGGCGCCGTGGGCCAGGCATTTGCCGTCCATGCCGTAGACGACGATGTAGAGGTCGGCCTTGACGAACTGCGGGTCCTTGGCCGTGATCGTGGCATAGGCCTTGTCCTTGCCGTTGGCCTTGATGAAGGTCACAGCCTTCTTGACGGTGGCGACCGCGTCATCCTTGGTCGCGTTGTCGGCCAGTGCGGCCTGGGCGCCGAAGACGGCCGCCAGTGCAAATGCAAAACTCACTACTCGGGATCGGTTCATGCGAGCTCCTTGCCAGCCGTTGTGAAATCGTTGTCTGCGGCCCAGTGTCGCTCCGGAAAAACAGATCGTGCAAGTGCATAAGCCGCAATCAGCCCCGTAAAGCGGGCCCGGCGGACGTGCATGGAAGAATGCCGCCATGACGACCCGCCCCCAGCCCGATGGCCGCGAGACATACCCCCGCTTCGTGCCGCTGACGACGCGGTGGATGGACAACGACGCCTACGGCCACTTGAACAACGTCGTCTACTACAGCCTCTTCGACACGGCGGTGAACAGCCTGCTCATCGAGGCCGGCGCGCTGGACATCCATGGCGGCGAGGTCATTGGCCTGGTCGTCGAGACGCATTGCAACTTCTTTGAGTCACTCGCCTTTCCGCAGCGCATCGAGGCCGGCGTGCGCGTGGCCCAGCAGGGACGCTCCAGCGTGCGCTACGAGATCGGCCTGTTCGCTGAAGGCGCCGCCGCGTGCGCAGCGCGGGGTCATTTCGTGCATGTCTACGTCGACCGCGTCAGCCGCCGCCCGGTGGCCGAGCTGCCGGCCTCCTATCTCCAAGCCTTGAAGACCCTGACGCCATGAGCCGTTTCGCCACGCCCACGCCCGAGCAGACCGCCGCGGTCGATGCCGCCATCAAGACCCGGCACTCGCTGCGCGCCTTCCTGCCGAACCCGGTGCCGCGCGCGACCATCGAGGACATTCTTGAGGTCGCCTCCTGGGCGCCCTCTGGCACCAACACCCAGCCGTGGCAGGTGCATGTGATGACGGGTGCGGCGCTCACGCGCGTGGCCGGCCGCATCCAGGCCGCCTACCTCGACCCCGAGCAGAACGCCGGCCACAAGGAGGAATACGCCTACTACCCCACCGAATGGCGCAGCCCCTACATCGACCGCCGCCGCAAGGTGGGCTGGGATCTCTACGGGCTGCTGGGCATCGCCAAGACCGACAAGTCGCGCATGCAGCACCAGCATGGCCGCAACTTCATCTTCTTCGACGCGCCGGTCGGCCTGATGTTCACCATCGACCGCGTCATGCAGCAGGGTTCGTGGCTGGACTACGGCATGTTCCTGCAGAACATCATGGTGGCGGCCCGTGCGCGCGGCCTGCACACCTGCCCGCAGGCCGCGTTCACGCAGTTCCACCGCGTCATCGCCGAGGAGTTGCAGTTGAGCAGTGAACAGATGGTGGTCTGCGGCATGTCCATGGGCTATGCCGACCCGGATGCCATCGAGAACAGCCTCGTCACCGAGCGCGCGCCGGTGGCCGAGTTCACGCGCTTCATCGAATGAGTTTCTCCGGCGCCGAACTCGGCCTGACCTGGGCCGCGCCGTTCGCGGGCCTGCTGTTGTCGATCGCCGTCATGCCGTTGGCCGCGCCGGCCTTCTGGCACCACCACTTCGGCAAGATCGCCGCGGGCTGGACGCTGGCCTTGCTGATCCCGTTTGCGCTCGCATTCGGGGCGGTAGAGACCGGCGGCGTGCTGGTGCACACGCTGGTCGAGGAATACCTGCCTTTCACCATCCTGCTCGGCGCGCTGTACACGACGGCCGGCGGCATCTTCATTCGCGGCAATCTGCATGGCAGCCCGGCGCTCAACTCGGGCTTGATGCTGCTGGGCGCCGCACTGGCCAGCTTCATGGGCACGACGGGCGCCTCCATGCTGCTGATCCGCCCGCTGATCCGCGCCAACGACAACCGCCGCCACAACGCCCATGTCGTCGTCTTCTTCATCTTCATCGTCAGCAACGTCGGCGGGTCGCTGACGCCGCTGGGCGACCCGCCGCTCTTTCTCGGCTTCCTGCAGGGCGTCAGCTTCTTCTGGACGGCCGGGCAACTGTGGCAGGAAACGCTGTTCCTGCTCGCTGCGCTGCTCGCCGTGTTCTGGGGCATCGACGCCTGGCTCTACCGCAAGGAAGGCATCACGCCCGCTGACCCGACACCCGACGCGCCCCGGCCGGGTCTGGAAGGCGTCATCAACCTGCTGCCGCTCGTCGTGGCCATCGGCCTGGTGCTGATGAGCGGCACCTGGAAGCCGGGCATCGTCTTCGACCTCTGGGGCACGCCACTGCCGATGCAGGCCCTGGTGCGCGACGTGGGCCTCGTCGTCGTGACGTTCGCGTCGCTGTGGCTGACACCGGCCGGTGTGCGCGAGAAGAACCAGTTCAGCTGGGCGCCGATGCAGGAAGTGGCCAAGCTCTTCATCGCCATCTTCCTGACCATGGTGCCCGTCATCGCCATGCTCAAGGCCGGCCCGGCCGGTGTGTTCGCGTCGCTGGCCGCCATGCTCGATTCGCCGATGGCCTATTTCTGGCTGACGGGCGGCCTGTCTTCGGTGCTGGACAACGCGCCGACCTATCTCGCCTTCTTCAACCTCGCCGGCGGCAATGCAGCCCAGCTGATGAATGAAGGTGCATCGGTGCTGGCGGCCATCTCAGGCGGCGCCGTCTTCATGGGCGCGATGACCTATATCGGCAACGCGCCCAATTTCATGGTCAAGGCCATTGCCGAGGAGCGAGGTGTCAAGATGCCGAGCTTTGGTGGCTATCTGCTCTGGTCTTGCGCGGTGCTGCTGCCGCTTCTCTTCGTGATGGGCTGGATATGGATGCGATGAAGAAAGTCCTGATCGCGCGCAGGGCGCCAGCGGCCGTCGTTGAAAAACTCGCGGCCCAATTCGACGTGGACTTCCATCAGGGCGAGGCGCCGCTGACCCCCGACGAGTTGCGCGCCCGTCTGCAAGGCAAGGCCGGCGCCTACATCACCGGCACCGAGCGCATCACCGCCGAGCTGCTCGACGCCTGCCCCGATCTGCGCGCCGTCTGCACGATGAGCGTGGGCTACAACCACATCGACCTGGGCGCCTGCACGGCGCGCGGCGTCCTCGTCACCAACACGCCCGATGTGCTGACCGAATCGACGGCCGACTTCGGCTTTGCGCTGCTGATGGCCACGGCCCGACGCATGAGCGAGGGCGAGCGCCTGCTGCGAGACGGGCGCTGGAAGAGCTGGGCCTGGGACTTCCTGGCCGGCTCCGACGTCCATGGCGCCACGCTGGGCATCCTCGGCATGGGCCGCATCGGCCAGGCCATTGCGCGGCGTGGCCGCTTCGGCTTCGGCATGAAGGTGATCTATCACAACCGTTCGCGGCTGCCGGCCGACATCGAGGCTGAACTTGGCGCAGGCTATCTGACCAAGGAAGCGCTGCTGCGCCAGGCCGATCACCTCATCCTCGTGCTGCCTTATTCGGTCGAGTCCCACCACTGCATCGCCGCGCCCGAGCTGGCGCTGATGAAGCCGACGGCGACTCTCGTCAACATCGCCCGCGGCGGCATCGTCGACGAAGATGCGCTGGCCGCGGCACTGCGCGAGAACCGCATCGCCGCTGCCGGCCTTGATGTCTTCGAAGGCGAACCGCGTGTGAATCCGGCGTTGCTGACGCTGCCCAACATCGTTCTCACGCCGCACATCGCCAGCGCCACCATGCCCACCCGCCTGGCCATGGCCGATCTTGCTGCCGACAACCTCGTCGCCGCGCTGACCGGTGCCAAACCCCTCACGCCGCTGAACCCTGAAGTCATTTCCGCATGAACCGCCGCCTGATCTGCCTGCTTTCCTTGCTGCCCGCGCTGGCCTTCGGCCAGTCCGTCAAGAACAAGGGCGCGCCGCCACCGCCCGCGCCCGTCGTCGAGGACAAGACGCCGCGAGACCCCAACAAGTTCGCAGTCCTGTCCCTGCTGGGCGACAACGTGCAGCTCATCTCCTTGAGCCCGGCGCGTGGCGACACGGTGCAGTCCGGCGACTGGACGTCCACGCCCGCCGGGGGCCTGGACAACGCGGTGCTGCAAGCCTTGAACGGTGCCATCACGGCCTCGGCCAAAGGTCGCGAGGTCAAGCTGTACACCTCGACCACGCGCAGCCTGTTCGGCGACCCGGCTCACCTGTTCGTTGACGGCAGGCTCAGCCTGCCTGGCAAGCTCGGCGACGCGGTGCGCCAGAGCGGCGCGGCCCAGCTGCTGCTGGTCACGCGCAGCCGCCAGGAGCCGGCCCTGGCCGCGGCCTTGCCGGGCCGCATCCTTGCGACCCTGGAAGGCCCGGGCTTTGTGCTGGACCAGCGCCCCAGCGGCCAGATCAGCTTCGATGGCCAGGGCGCCCTGCCGGTGTTCGCGTCCTATGTATCCATCCGCGTCGCGCTGATCGACCTCAGCGATCTCAAGCTCAGGCGCGAGCAGTCGCTCGCCGTGGCGGCACGCCTGCCGGTGGACCGCGAGGCCGCTGCCAACCCCTGGGCCGCCACGACGGCCGAGCAGCGCGTGAAGGCGCTGGAGGCCCTCATCGAGGCCGAACTCCCGCGCGCCGTGGCCTCTCTCGTCTCACCCTAGGTCCGGCACAGCCTTGAACACCCCGGCCGGGTCGTAGGCCTGCTTGACCTGGCGCAGCCGCGCGAGGTTGGCGCCGAAATAGGCCTCGGCCGGCCTGGCCAGCAGGCCGTCCAGATAGTTCACATAGGCACCGCCGCTGCTCCACGCCTGCATCGTCGTGCGCATGCCGTGTGTCCAGGCCGCGGCCTCGTCCAGCGTCGCAGCCGCTGCGCTGACCGGAAACTCGGCCAGGTATTGGGCGCTGAAGAGGGCGCGGCGGTGCGCGAAGGCCGTCGCATCGGGCGCGACGCGAGCGATGGCGCCGCCCATCAGGTTGAGCAGCACGGCACCGGCGCGGCCGCTGTCACGACGCTGTTGCAGGGCCTGGCCCAGGGCGGTGGCGCCGGTGGCATCCAGCGCGTTGTCGAAATAGTCCGAGCTGGCCGCCATGGCCACGCGGCCCAACTGGCCGTTGGCGTTCTGGCTCGGCAGATGGCATTGGGCGCGGCTCAGCGCCGCGCAGCTGCCGAGCATGACGTCCCGGTAGCTGCGCGCCTGCAGCGTGGCGTCCAGCGGCATGCGGCCGATGCGGGCGAGCAGGGCACTCCAGTGCGGCTGCATGGTGGCCGCGTCGCCGATGGCGATGCCCCACAGATAAGCCCCCTGGCCTGACAGCGCGAGCTGGGACCAGACCGTGTCTGGCAGGGTCTGTGGCCAGGCCTGCCAGGCCGCCAGGACGGCCGGCAGTTCGCTGAGCGCGAAGCTCGCGCCGAACTGTGTCAACGGCGCGACGGCGTGGGTCTGGAAAGTCAGCGACGTGACCAAGGCGACCTGGCCACCGCCACCGCCACGCAGGGCCCAGAAGAGATCGGGCCGCAGCGTGTCGCTGCATTCGAGCTGCTCGCCGTTGGCCGTGATGACGCGGGCCGATAGCAGCGCGTCGCAGGTCAGGCCATAGGCGCGGTCCAGCACGCCGATGCCGCCGCCCAGTGTGATGCCGGCGATGCCGACGCTGACGCAGCTCCCCGAGGGGATGCAACGGCCGGCGGTGATGAGGCTGTCGTAGACGTCGGTGAGCTTGGCGCCGGCGCCGACGGTGGCGCGGTCCCCGTCTAACTGCACGCTGTCCATGGCGCCCACGTCGATGAGCAGGCCGCTGCCCGTGCTGGCGCCCAGATAGCTGTGGCCGCCGCTGCGGGCCGTGAAGCTGAGCTTCTGTTGCCTGGCGAAGGCCAGGGCGGAGGCGACATCGGCGGCGCTCGCGCAGCGCGCGACGGCCAGAGGCAGCTGGCTGTCGTAGCGGGCGTTTGCGCCGCGGCGCAGGCGGTCGAAGTCGGCTTGCGTGGGCAACACCAGTTGGCCCTGCAGCTGGCGCGAGAGGCCGTCCCAGTCCAGCCCCGCCGGTGGGGCAGGCGCCGGCGCAGGAGAGGGCGCAGGTGCCGAATTCCCACCACCGCCGCAGCCGGCCAGCCCGCCGCTCAACGCCGCCGCGCCGCCCAACCCGAGAACAAAACGTCGTCGCTCCATCGCCCGCCTGACAATGCCAATAAAAGACCAGATGCTCGACTCTACGCGATACCAATAAGATACCAATGAAAGAGATTGCGCGCCGGGCGACAATGGCCCGCATGAGCCTGTTCGACGTGTTGATGCTGGGCCTGCTGGCCCTGGTTTTGGTCCTGCTGGTGTTGATCTGGGCTCGCCAGAAACCGCAAACCGGCGTGGCGCCCGAGCTGCTGCAGAGCAACGAGCGGCTGGAGCGCGAACTGCGCGACGAGCTGGGCCGCAGCGCCAGCGGCACGCGCCAGGAGTTGGTGCAGGGCCTGGCCCAGTTCCAGCAGGTGCTGGCGCAGGGGCTGCAGGGCAACAACAACTCGTTGGCTCAACAAGCGCTCGCTGCCCGCGAGGCGCAGGATGCCGCCGCGCTGCGCAGTGCACAGGGCCAGGCCGAGTCCATGCAGCGCCTGGCCGACGGCATGCGCGATCAGCTGCAGGCCATGTCCCTGGGCAACGAGCAACGCTTTGCCGAGCTGCGCCATACCGTTGAGCTGCGCCTGACCAGCATCCAGCAGGACAACGAGAAGAAGCTCGAGCAGATGCGCGCGACGGTGGATGAGAAGCTGCACGCGACGCTGGAGCAGCGCCTGGGCGAGAGCTTCAAGCAGGTGGCCGAACGCCTGGAGCAGGTGCACAAGGGCCTGGGCGAGATGCAGAACCTGGCCCGCGACGTGGGCTCGCTGAACCGCGTGCTGACCAACGTGAAGACGCGCGGCATCTTTGGCGAAGTGCAACTGGCGGGCCTGCTGGAGCAGGTTTTCACGCCGGAACAGTACGCAGCCAACGTGGCGACGCTGCCCGGCTCGTCCGAACGCGTGGAGTTTGCGATCAAGCTGCCCGGCCAGCGCGACGATGGCCAGCCACTCTGGCTTCCCATCGACGCCAAGTTCCCGCGCGAGGACTACGAGCGCCTGCTCGACGCCCAGGAAAAGGGCGACCCCGTGGCCGCCGAAGCCTCGGCCAAGGCCATCGAAATGCGCCTGCGGATGGAGGCGCGCACCATCCGCGAGAAATACATCGCCCCGCCGCATACGACCGACTTCGGCATCCTCTTCGTGCCCACCGAGGGCCTGTACGCCGAGGCCCTGCGCCGCCCGGGTCTGATGGAGAGCCTGCAGCGCGAACACAAGGTCATGCTCTGCGGCCCCACCACCTTGCTGGCCACGCTGACCAGCCTGCAGATGGGCTTTCGCACGCTGGCGCTGGAGAAACGCTCGGCTGAGGTCTGGGAAGTGCTGGGAGCGGTCAAGACCGAGTTCGGCAAGTTCGGCGAGGTGCTGGCCAAGACGAAGAAGAAGCTCGAAGAGGCCAGCAACACCATCGATCTGGCCGAGACCCGCACGCGCCAGATGACGCGCAAGCTCAAGAGCGTCGAGGCGCTGCCCGACGACGCAGCCCAGCGCATGTTGCAGCTCGACAAGCTCGTTGAGCTCGGCGAGGACGCCGAGTGACCGACTCCGCCCCAGCGGGGAAGAAGGCCAATCTGCGCCACGCCTTCGTGTGGCTGATCGCCACGATGATCTGCGTGCATGCCTGCATGGCCACCACGCGCGTGACCGCCAGCCTGTGGGTGTTGAACCGGGGCTATGGTGAAGCCTCGGTCGGCCTGCTGCTCAGCCTGTTTGCCGTCGCGCCCATCGTGCTGTCGCTGTGGGCCGGGCGGCTGGCGGACCGGCACGGCTTTCATCGGCCCGTGGGTGTGGGTGTGCTGATGGCCGGCTGCGGCGCGCTGCTGGCGTTGGCCGTGCAGCAGCTCTGGGCCATCGCCGTCGGCTGCCTGCTGTGTGGCGGTGCGGTCGCCGTCGCGGCCGTGGCGCTGCAGCGCGAGGCCGGGTTGATGGCCGACGAGCCGGGCGAGCTCAAGCGCATCTTCAGCTGGATGGCCCTGGGCCCGGCCCTGTCCAACGCGCTGGCGCCGGTGATTGCCGGGATTCTCATCGATCAGTTCGGCATGACGGCTGCCTTCGGCTTCGCGACGCTGCTGCCGCTGCTGGCCTGGGGTTTTGCGCAGAAGGTACCGCGCCATCAGCCCGAGCCACTGACCAAGAGCTTTCGCGAGCGCGCCGCCTGGCAGTTGTTCCGGCTGCCGGCCTTTCGCCGCCTCATCCTCGTCAACCTGGTGCTGTCGGCCTGCTGGGATGCGCACAGCTTCGTCGTGCCCGTGGTGGGCCATGCGCGCGGCCTGTCGGCAGTCAGCATCGGCATCGTGCTGGGCAGCTTCGCTGCCGCGGCCACCTGCGTGCGTCTGGCCATCGTGCGCTTCGCCGACGAACTGGACGAGGTCAAGGCCCTGCGCACGGCCATGGTGGTCGCAATGCTGACCTTCATGGCCTATGCCTGGCTGCCGGGCACCGTTGGTCTGATGTGCGGCTCCGCTTTGCTGGGCGTGGCGCTGGGCTCGGTGCAGCCCATGATCATGGCCATGCTGCACCACGTGACGCCGCCCGGTCGCCATGGCCAGGCGCTGGGCCTGCGCATGTTGACGGTCAACGGTGCGACGGTGGCCATGCCCGCCGGCTTCGGCATCCTCGCCGCGGCCACTGCCCTGGTAGCGCCGATGTGGCTGATGGCCTCGCTGTTGCTTGTGGCCCAGCTGCCGGCCAGACATCTGCGTCAGCAATAGCTCTCTGGCGCCGGTTGGCGCAAGCCCCCTAGCATCCGGCACTGGAGGTGGGGCGATGAGATTTCTGATCTGGCTTGCCGGTCTGCTGTTGGCTGCATCCACGGCGGTAGCGCAGGTGGAGGATGACGACGGCGAGGCGCTCGTCGTCATGGCTCAGTCCGAAGCCCAGGCTCTGCTCGCTGAAGTGCTGCCGGCCGAACCCGCGGCGCGCTACGCGCTGCTGCAGCGCCAGGCTCGTGCCGCCCAGGCGCTGGAGCAGCGCGGCAAGTACGTCGAGCTGCTGCGCGAGCTGGCCACCTTGGGCCGCAGCCAGCCCGGCGGCGAGATCTGGATCCGCCAATACCTGAGCGCCGAATTCATCTGGGGCAGCTCGGGCCAATCCCTGGCTGCGGCGGATGCCTTTGCCAGCGACACGACGTTGTCACCAACCGCGCGTGCCGAGGCCGCGCTGCGCCAAGTCTATGCGCTGTCCCAGGCGCGTGACCGCTCAGTGCTGGAGCGCATGTGGTCGCGCGCTCAAGGCCTCGTCAAGCAGGCCCAGGCGGCCCTCGGTGACGGCGACCCCGCTGCGACGCTGAGGCTGCGCGTGCAGCATCTGCAGGTGCGCTCCGAGATCGAGCGCTGGGACGGGCGCCTGGCCGATGCGGTGGCCACGATGCGGGAGGCTGTGCGCCTGGCGCAGAAGGGCGTGGAGGACGCGCGCAGACTCCCCGGTGGAGGCCAGCGGCCGCTGCGCGACCCCGCCGTGCAGGACGCCTATGGCTGGTACGACGGCTCGCAAGGCATGCTGGTCTATGCCCTGGTGCGACACGGCCGCGCCCCCGAGGCCATCCAGATTGCCCAGGGCAATCTGGCGCTGTGGCGGGCCGGCCAACTGAGTGATGCGTTGGGTGCGCGCTGGAGCTACCGCCTTGGCCAGGCTCAGGTGGCTGCGCGGCAATATGCCGCCGCGCTGGAGAACGCCCAGCGCGCCGACGACATGCTGCAGCGCTCGGGCGCCAGTGCCGCCAGCCACACCCGCTGGCTGGCGCGCCAGGAGCAGGTGAGGGCGCTGATCGGCCTGCGCCGCTGGCCCGAGGCCGATGCCTTCTACCGCGACTTCCTGGCCAGCCTGCCCGCCGACAGCCTGGCCAAGGACCGCGCCAGCGACTGGCGGCTGCGCGCGTTGCTGGCCGCCAAGAACGGCCGCTTCGACGAGGCCTTGGACGCCGTCGAGCGCGTATTGCGCTATCGCCAGCGCCTTTACGGCGAGACCCATCCGCAGACGCAGGAGGCCAGCGGCGTGCGCGCCTTGGTGCGCATGCTCAAGGGCGATATGGCCGGCGCCTGGAGCGACTACCAGCCGCTGTTCACGGCCCTGCTGGACAACCCTGGCGGCTGGCAGGACCTGGACCTCAACGGCGCGCGTGGCTTCGTGCTGGGCCTGGCGTTTGACGAGTTCCTGCGCGAGATCGGCGCGCGAGCCCTGCGCGGCGAGGCGTTGGAGCCGGCCTGGACCGACCGCGCCATGCAGGTGGCCGACCGCCTGCAGGCCGGCGCCGCCCATCGCGCGCTGACCGACGCCACGGCACGCCTGCTGGCCGCGACGCCAGCCCTGCGCGCGCTGCTGGAGGAGGAGGCCAACCTGCGCGCCGCCGCCAGCTCGCGCAATGGGGCTCTGGCCACCCAGCTCAACGAAGAGGACCGCCTGCGCCGGCGCAACAGCAGCGAGGAGACCAAGGCCGAGCTCAAGGCCCTGCCCGACGCCGAACGCAAGAAGAGGCAGAAGGCCCTGGCCGATGAACTCGCCGCCGTGCGCGAGCAGGTGCGCCAGGGCCGGGAGCAAGCCCAGGCCGCGCGTGAGGTCTTGAACGCCCAGCGCGAACGCGTCGCCAAGGCCTACCCGGCCTATGCCGACCTCGTCACGCCTGCACTTCCGCCGCCCGCAGCGCTGCAAAAGCTGATGTCGCCCGGCGAGGCCCTGCTCGTCGTGCAGCCGCTGGAGGGGGCGACGCTGGCCTGGTGGGTCACGCCCGGCGCGCCGACGCGCTTTGCCGCGTCCAGCATCGGCGCGGCCGGCTGGGCCGACAAGGTGGTGCAGATCCGCACGGCGCTGGACCTGAGCAGTGGCCGCCCGCCCGCGCTGCCAGCGGCGGCCCTACATGAAGTCTGGCGCGAACTCATCGCGCCGCTGCAGCCCGGTGCCGATGTGAAGAGCCTGCTTGTCGCCGCCGATGGTGCGCTGGCGGCCCTGCCGTTTGCGGCCGTGCTGACCACACCCGAGCCCAGCGCCTTCGTTGCCCGCCGCATGGCCGTCACCCAACTGCCCTCGGCCGGCGCGCTGTTCGCGCTGCGCCGCGCTGCCGTGCCGGCGCTGGCAGCCAAGCCGCTGTTCGGCGTCGGTGACCCGCAGTTCAAGTCCAACGCAAAAACCACGATCCCTGCCGGCCGCGCCGCGTTGAACAGCAGCGCCACCAGGTACGACGCCGCCTGGGGTTTCAGCTATGGCGACATCCCGCCGCTGCCCGAAACCCGCACCGAGCTGACGGCGCTGGCCAAGGCCCTGGGCGCCAACCCGCACACCGATCTGCTGCTCGGCGCCGCCGCCACGCGCGAGGCGGTGCTGGCCGCGCCCCTGCAGGACCGCCGCGTCGTTGCCTTCGCCACGCATGGGCTGATGCCCGGCGAGCTGCCAGGCGTGTCCAAGCCCGCGCTCGCATTGACGCCTGGCCCCGACGCCACGGCCTCGCCGCTGCTCGAACTCGACGACGTGTTGACCTTGCGCCTGAACGCGCAGGCCGTGCTGCTGTCGGCCTGCAACACGGCAGCGGGCGAGCAGGGCGGGGCGGCCATGTCGGGCCTGGTGCGCGGCTTCTTCTTCGCCGGCAGCCGCTCGGTGCTGGCCACGCATTGGGCGGTAGAGACCTCATCCGCCGCGGTGCTGACGGCCGCCACCTTCTCGGCCAAGGCGCCGCGGGCCGAGGCACTGCGCCTGGCTCAAGTGGGGATGATCGAGGGAACTCTCGGTGGCGGGCGCTGGGCGCATCCGTTCTACTGGGCCGGATATGCATTGTTTGGTGATCCATCGAAATAGGAGCAGGGACGTGATCAAGCCGATGAACACAGCCACAGAGGCACAGAGACACAGAGGTCTGCGGCGGGTTTTCAGGCTTTTCTCTGTGCCTCTGTGGCTCAGTGGCTGTGTTTTGTTGGGGTTCAGTTCAGCCGCCTTGGCCCAGCAGGCCTGCGAGGTCATGGCCGTCAGCGGCGAGGCCCAGCGCGTCGATGGCAAGGCGCTGGCGGTGGGCGACAAGCTCGACGTCGGCACGACGCTGCGAACCGGCGCGGCCGGCCGCGTGCGGCTGAAGTTCGTCGACGGTTCCGTCGTTGTGCTGGCCGACAAGAGCCAGCTGCGCATCGAGGCCTTCAGCGTGGCGCCTGCCCAACCGCGGGCCGCCGAGTTGCTGTTGGAAACGGGCCTGATCGGCCAGCGCGTGACGCCGTCGGGCGGCGGCAGCTGGCGCGTGCGCACGCCCACCGCCGTGACCGCCGTGCGCGGCACCGAGTTCAGCGTCGAGGTCGGCGACGACCGCGCGACCGCCGTGCTGGTGAAGACCGGCGAGGTCGACGTCGAGCCTGCCGGCCCGCAGACCCGCGGCATCAAGCCACGCTACCCGGTGCGCCTGCAGAAGAAGCTCAACGGCACGCATTGCGATGGCAGCCAGTGCGTGGCGGCCATGGCTTGGGCGGCCGACAAGGTCGCTCGCGTCGAACAGCGGCTGGGGTCGCTGGATTGAGATCCCGTATCGGCTATGTGCTGATCGGCCTGGCGGCGGCCCTGCTGGGCCTGGCGATGCTGGCCTGGCGTGCCGACGTGCCTGTGCTGGAACGCCCCGACCAATGGGCGTTGGACTGGCAGACGCGCTGGCGCGGTGAACTGGCGCCGGGCACCGAATTGCCGTTGCTGCTGGTGCGCGTGGACGACGCCGCGCTGGAAGCCCTGGGCGGGCGCGTGCCCGACCGTGCCGAGATGGCGCGTGCCGTGCAGGCCCTGCAGGCGGGCGGCGCGCGCGCCGTGGCGCTGGACATCCTGCTGCTGCCCGGCGGCGGCACGCCCGAAGGCAGCGCCGCCCTGGCCGCGGCGATGAAAGCCTGCACTTGCGCCCTCATTCCCTTCTCCCTGCCCGATGACGGCAAGGCCGACGCCGCCGCGGCGCCTGCGCCCGTGCTGGCTCAGGCCCTGCTGCGCTATGACGACGAAGCGGCCTTGGCGCGCAGCGAGGGCTACTACCGGCCGCGCCGCCTCGTCGCCCCGGAGGCCGTCCTGGCCGAGGCCGCCGCAGCCCTGGGCCACATCAGCGTGCGGCCGGAACCCGACGGCAGCATGCGCCGCGACCTGCCGCTGCTGCGCCTGAACGGCGAGGTCTATCCCTCCCTGCCGCTGCGCCTGGCCGCCTTCGCGCGCGGTGTCGACTGGCCTGCAGCCCGAGCCCGCTTCGGCGCGGAATTCACCGCCGGCAAGGGGCTGCAGTTCCGCCTGGACGAGCTGTCGCGCCTCGGGGTGAATTACTACGGCCCCGGTGGCCCGGCCAGCAGCTTTGACAGCGTGGGTTTTGCCGAGCTGCTGGCCGGCCGCGTCGAGCCGGCGCGGCTGCAAGGGCGCGTGGTGGTCCTGGGCGTGTCGGCCCTGGCCGCCGGCGACCACGTGCCCACGCCCTTCGACGCCCGCCTGCCGGGCATGGAGAGGATCGCCACCGTCACCGACAACCTGCTGACGGGCCGCAGCCTGGTGCGTCCGGCCTGGGGCGGCGCGGCCGAACTGGCCGCCGTCTTCCTGCTGCCCTTTGCCGCCGTGGCGCTGCTCGCCCGCCGCTCCCTGGGTGTCGCCTTGGCCGCCATCGTGTTGGGCACGCTGGCCCTGCTGGCCGGCGTGCAGTGGGCCTTCGAGAGCCACTACTTCGTCTTCGCAGTGGCGCCGCCGCTGCTGGCCCTGGCCATCGCGACGCTGGGCGGCAGCGCACTGCGTGCCGGCATCGAGCAGGGCCGGCGCCGGGTGGCCGCGCGCCAGCTCGCCGCGAGCGAGCAGCGCTATGCCTTGGCGGCCCAGGGCGCCAACGACGGCCTGTGGGACTGGGACCTGACGACGGGCGAGGTCTATTACTCACCGCGCTGGCTGGCGCTGATGGGCCTGTCTGCCGCCGAGGCCGGCCATGCCATCCAGGCGTGGACGCAGCCCCTGGAGCCTGCCATGCGCCACGCCTTCGAGGCTGAGCTGCAGGCGCATCTGGACGGGCAGAGCCTGCAGTTCCACCAGGTGCTGCATTTCCATCAGGGTGGCCAGGAGCGCTGGCTGCTGGCGCGCGGCCTGGCCGTGCGCGAGGGTGAAGGAAAGAGCGGCAAGCCGGTGCGCATGGCCGGCTCGCTGACCGACATCTCCGAGAGCCAGCGCCTGCAGCAGCAGATCAGCTTCGACGCCCTGCACGACCGCCTCACCGGGCTGGCCAACCGCGTGCTGTTCCGCGAGCAGCTGACGCAGCTGCTGTCCGGCGTGCTGGCGCCCGAGACCGGCCTGCTGCTGCTCGGCCTGGATGGTTTCCGGGCCCTGAACGAGACCCATGGGCCCGTCGTCGGCGATACCGTGCTGACCGAGCTGGCCAGCCGCCTCAAATCGAATTTCGGAGCGCGTCATCTCGTGGCGCGCATGGGCCCCGACCAGTTCGCACTGCTGCTGGCCGGTGGCGACAGCGCGGCCGACTTGGGCCGCCGCGTGCAGGCCCTGCTGCAGTCGCCCTTCAATGTCGCGACACCCATGCTGCAGCTCACCGCCGGCATCGCCTGGGCCCAGCGCCGCCATGGCCCGGCCACGGCCGACGAGCTGCTGACGGCGGCTGAAGGGGCGCTCGCTCGCGCCAAGGCTGGCGGCCCTGGCCAGACGCATGAGTTCGATCCGGCCGAGCAGCTCGTCGAACAATCGCGCCGCTGGCTGCGCGACGCCATCGACGCAGCCCTGGCCAGCGGCACGCAGTTCGAGCTGCACTACCAGCCCTTTGTGCGGCTGTCGGACCGCGCCCTGCTCGGCTTCGAAGCGCTGATCCGCTGGCGCCATCCCGAGCGCGGGCTGATCATGCCGGGCGACTTCATCCCCGTGGCCGAGGCCAGCGGCCAGATCTGCGCCATCGGCCGCTGGGCCCTGCTGGAGGCCGCGGGCCAGCTGCGACGCTGGCAGCCGCTGGGCTTCACCGGCGAGGTGGCCGTCAACCTGTCCGGCGTGCAGCTGGAGCGCGACCTGGAACTGCTGGCCGACGCCCGCGCCACGCTCGCGGCGCTGGGCGACGTGCCCACGCACCGACTCAAGCTCGAAGTCACCGAGAGCATGGCCATGGCCAACCCGCAGCGCAGCGCCGAGGTTCTGCAGGAGCTGGCGCGCATGGGCTTCAAGCTCAGCATTGACGACTTCGGCACCGGCTACTCATCACTGGCCTATCTGCATCGCTTCCCCTTCGACACGCTGAAGGTCGACCGCAGCTTCGTCATCCGCCTGGCCGCCGGCCGCGAGGCCCAGGAGATCGTCCGCACCATCGTCGGCCTGGCGCTGGCGCTGGGCAAGCAGACGCTGGCCGAGGGCGTCGAGGACGAAAAGCAGGCTGCGCTGCTTGAGCAGCTCGGCGTGCAGGTGGGGCAGGGCTGGTTGTTCGCCAAGGCGCTGCCGCAGGCGCAGGCGACGGAGGCGATCAGGAGCGCGCCGTGGCGGCGGTAGTGGCAGCTGGGCCTATGACTGGGGGTTGCCGCTCTGATCGGAAATTTGATGACTGTTTAGCTCCGGCAGATTTGGGAGAAGACTTCAATGAATCAAGCGCTTGCACCTTTCAAATCGCGTCGATCTAGGGTGCAGCCTGCATGCCTAAGAGGCACTGACGGTCTGTCGAGAATGCGCTAGCCGCTCATGAGCGGTAGCACTTGGCAGTTCTGTGCTTCAGTCGACAGTTCGCGCGCGAGCACGCTTCACTCCTACCTCAGCTTCGATGCCGTTGTCGGGCTCCTCGAATCGGCATTGGTCGAAGGTTTCTGCTGGGAGCAATTCTCTGGGCAAGCCATCCGCGGCTGTCATCGTGCCTCCTTCCTGATCCGCGTTTCCGAGGTTGCCTACGATGCGTTCTTCAACTCACCAGCCGGCTATCGGGGGCAGTACGCCCGGTCCGTAGCTGCTGGCGAGGCTGCGAACAGGAGGTTGCTCGTGCAGTTCGAAGCACGGTTACTCGCCTACTCCGAAACTCGCTCGCAGATCGCTCAGTCCGTCATCCGCGACTCGCTTCGTGGAACACAAGCGAAGGTGTGGATCCGCGAGACCGAAGTTGAAGCACAACTCGGCAGTACCTTGTCGGCGATCACGTACGCCCCGTGGGAGCAAGCATCTGAAAGTGGCGTCGGCCTGCTCGCTCCCGTCGGTTCGCTGTTGGAGGTCAAAGGGGGTTGGGTCGCGCCAAGTGGTGAGGAACGGTTCAACCCAGGTAAGTCAGGCCGCAGCGCAGACATTCATCAAACAGGCTTTTCGTAGCTTCGAACGTTGAGCGACTGCATCGAACAGATCAGTCTGTATGCGGCTGAAATTGGCGCCCCCGTATGTGCCGACGAAGTCGCGAGTGACGGCGGTGATGCCATCGCGCACTCCTCCGCTCAAACTTGTAAGTCAGCGTCGCCCATTACGAACGGAAAGGTCGCGGCCGATGGGCAGAATCGGCGCCTTTCTTGAAGCCGGGAATGATTGAAATGCGTGTGAAACATCTGCTCGCCGGCCTGCTGGCACTCTGCTGCGCGGCCAGCGCCGTCGCCGCCGACCCGCATTGGGTGACTGGCTGGGCGGCCGCACCGGACTCGCCCGGCCCGTCGCTGCAGCCGCAGACGATACGCCAGGTCGTGCGCAGCAGCGTCGCCGGTACGCAGGTGCGCATACGCCTGTCCAATCTGTTCGGCAGCGCGCCGCTGAACCTCGGACCGGTCCATCTGGCGCTGCACGCCGCCGGCTCGGCCATCCAACCGGGCAGCGATCGGGCACTCAGCTTCCAAAAGCTGCCGACGGTGACGATCGCCCCCGGCGACAGCGTCCTGAGCGATCCGGTTGAGCTGCGCGTGGCCGCGCTGCAGCAGCTGGCGCTGAGCCTGTATCTGCCGCAGGAGACCGGACCATCGACGCTGCATGGCGCGGCGCTGCAGACCGCCTGGCTGTGGCCGGGCGAGGACGCCGGCGCGGCGACGCTGTTCCCGGCCGGCGCGACCACCGACGACAGCCGCTACTTCGTCACCGATCTGGAGGTGAGCGCCGCCGCCCCGGCACGCACCTTGGTGGTGGTAGGTGACTCCATCACCGATGGTGTCGGCTCGGCCGACGACCGCAATGCGCGCTGGCCGGATTTCCTGGCCGCGCGTCTGCAGGGCGACCCGCAGCTGGCGACTATCGGCGTGGCCAATGCGGGCATCGCCGGCAACCGCATCCTCAACGACGGGCGCGCTCCCTTCGTCGGCCCGAGCGTGCTGGCGCGCTTCGAGCGCGATGCGCTGAGCAAGCCGGGCGTGCGCTGGATCGTGCTGATGCAGGGCATCAATGACATCACCGCGGCGAAGGCGCCGGCAACACCGCAGGACGACGTCAGCGCGCAGCAGATCATCGCCGGCATGCGCGACCTGATTGCAAAAGCGCATGCGAGCGGCCTGAAGATCTGGGGCGCGACGCTGCTGCCCTGCGGCGAGGCCAAGGGGTTGTTGCGCCCGACGCCGCAGAGCGAGGCCAAGCGCCAGGCGGTCAACCGCTGGATCAGAACCGCCGGCGCCTTCGATGCGCTGCTCGACTTCGACCGCCTGCTGCGCGACCCGGCCCGGCCCGATCAGCTGCTGCCGGCCTTCGACAGCGGCGATCATCTGCATCCCAACGAAGTCGGCTACCAGGCGATGGCCGCTGCCGTCGATCTGCGCTGGTTGAAGTGATCAGCCGGCGAGAGCGCTGCTGATCGCCATGCGGGCGCGCCCGCCCTGTTTGGCCTGGTACCGCGCGCATCGCCAAAATCTTCCCCAAACTCAGGCAACTCGTTGCCATCGGGCGGCACCCTCAGGGTGCGGGGCTACAGAGGTAAGGTCACGGATTCAGGAAACTGCCTTCCTCGGCGACACCGGCAGCAGTACAGCGCCGCTGTCAGCGACCGCCTGGAATCTGCAGATGCTTCAGGTGTCCGTGCGCCGCCGCACCGACACCAGCGCTCCCAATGTCTAAAAGCAAGACCTTGCGACGCGCTGTGCTCGCTCCCTCAACGAAAGATCCCATGTCCAAAGGTCAACGCGGCAACAAGGAACAGAAGAAAGCGAAGAAGGCCCATGCGCCAGCGCCTGTGATTCCCGCCACCTCGGCTGAGAAGGCTGCGGAGGCGATTTCTGTCGCTCCGCGCAAGAAATAGGCTTGGCAACAGGCCGGCCGTCCGCACCGGGCAGGAGAACCTGCAGGTGATGATGGCTTTCGGCCGCCAGCTGACGGGCTTTGCGGGCATCGTCCTTGTTGTCAGCAATCCGCGACGCAGGTGATGACCGAGGCTGGGTTGGAAACGCACCGTTGGTGCGGCAGCGCACGGAACGCCGCTGGGGCTTCGGGAATGCTTGTGCCGTCGATATAGCGGCTGCTCACCATGAACTCGCAACACCCTCCATTCGGCATGACGGTCGCGCCCCAGGGCGCGGCGATCCTGACCGGCACGCACGGCTCATTTGGCTCGCACGTCGGTTGGCGGGATGTGACGGGTGATCCGGGGCCCGACCCCCACGCGCAGGTCTCCGAGCTGTGGCAGCAAGCCGTCCATGACCTGCGCGGCAAGCTCAGCGTGGTCACGGCGGTCACTGCGCTGTTGCAGAAGCCGCGCAGCGACTTGCGCCGTTTGGAATTGATGGCCGTGCTGGATCGCAACGTTGCCGGCCTGCGAGAGCTGCTGAACGGCGTGGCCGACCTGGCCCGGCTCGACACCCAGCAGGAACGACCGGTGATTCGCACGGTGGACGTCGCCAAGGCGCTCGACGACATGTGCAACAACCTGCGCGTCGTGGCGAATTCGCGCGGGCTGAGCCTGGAGATCAGCGGCCCGGCGAGCCTCGTCGCGGAGAGCGACCCGCTGATGGTGGCGCGCATTGCGCAGAACCTGATGCTCAACGCGATCCAGTACACGCGCGCCGCTGGCGTGGTGCTGACCTACGGCCACTGTGGCGCTGGGGAGGCTGGCCACTGGTACTTCGATGTCGGAGACGCCGGCCGCGAGCTGTGCAGCGGTGGACCCATCGGGCTCATCCGAACAGCGGGCGCGTCCGCAATCGCGGCTTCCGGCGAGGGCATCGGCCTGTCCATCGTCGCCCGCCTGTGCAGGCTGCTGGGCGGAACGATGGAGATCACGAGTGCTGTCGGAGCCGGCCGCGTCACCCGCATCAAGTTGCCCCGGCGCTACGTTGGTGCGCTGCAAGAGCTGATGATTGCTACCGTCGCGCGCAGTGGCGTCCCGGCTGCAGGCCTATGGGCTCCCGCGGCATTGCAAGCCGGCCAGCCGCAGCAGCTTCCCTTGCTGCCCGCGGTTCCTGCAAAGCCGGCGCGCTTCGCTGCATGCAATGTTTCGACATTGCCTCAGTCACGCTCAAATCATCTGGATCTCAGCAACGCCGTCGCGCCGCACTCAGTGCCATACAGCGTCGGCTGACTCGCGCCGAACTCAAGCGCGCACCGTAGCCGCGCCAGGCCGCGGGCGCGGCGGTTCCGGTTTGGTGTCAGGTGCAGGTCTTTGGCTGGGCCGGCAGGATCAGCAGCCCACGGATTCGACCCCGGCGCGCGCCCGTGGCGTCGTTTTGCACCGAGCCAAAGATGACGACCTGTTCACCGCTGCTGCGCTGTTCAAGCACCAGCACGATGTCGGAATCCTGTGCGTAACCGGCGGAGACCCAGGCCTGCCGGAGTTCCGTCAGTTGGCCGTCCGCGCGGTATCGATCCAGGGTGCCGAGCCGACCTACCCAGGCGGGCGCCAGTTCCTCCGGGTTTGCGGCGAACAGCTTGACGAACTCGAGTGCGAACGCCCGGCCTGGGAGCCGCTCGAAGGATCGAGTCATCAGTGCCGGCTGGCCGAGGTTGGACGGAAGGACGAATCTGTCGGACCAGGTGTCAGACTGGTAAAGCGCCTCCTGCACGACCGTGGGCGCCGCGTCGAGATTGAACTCGCTGGCCCTCAGCCTGGCCAGTGTTTGCAGCATGGCCTGGCCATCGGGCGTGTTGACCTCGCTGCTCGGATAGGTCTTGGGAATTGCGTCGCCTGCGCAGGACAGGAAGTAGCGCTTCAGATAGCGGTGCGGCGTGTCCTGCAGCGACACCGGCTTGACCATGCTGCTGTGGTCGAACTGCTCCAGCACATCGACGCCGTCAGGTCGACGCTGGCATAGCGCGGTCGCACTGTCTTTGGGCACCACCAGCACCCCGCCGCCCAGAGCGGAGGCAAAGGAAAAGAAGCCCATCTTCTGCCCCTCCGCCAGGCAGTACCAGTGAAACGGCCAGGCGACTTTCTGCCACTGGTCGATCAGGGCCTGCTGGTGGCCGTCGGGCCTCATGCCGGCGAACTGGAGGCTGTCGGAGACGTAGCTCGCCACGTTGGCAATGTCGGCGCCCGTCGCCGGCGTGCCGAAGAAACTGACGAGCTTGATGCGGCGGAGCTTGTCGCGCATGTCCTCCTTGGCATGCATGCGTAGCAGCATCTGGGCCGTGACCAGGCCGCCCATGCTGTGCGCCACGATCGTGATGTGGGCGTGGTCCAGCACGCCGTCGTTCTGCAGGTCCTTGCGCAGCTGCTCGGCGACCTTGTCGACTTCGGGGCTGCTGCCCAGCAGTTGGGTGTCGTAGCGGTAGAGGTAGATGTTGCTGTTGTCGAAGGCAGGTTCGGCCCTCAGCAGGCAGGGCCAGGACTGATCTTCCTTGCCGCTCCAGGCGGTCCTGGCGCTGCTGAGCACACCGTGGACAAACACCACGACCGAGGTCCGGCTCGGGTCCTTGCCGCCCAGGAATGCCGGCCCTTCGATGGGCAGGCAGGGTGCAGGCGCCGCTGCCTGTGCTAACGCCGGGACGGCGCAGCCAAGGCAAGCCACGACAGCAAGCACCAGCCCGCGGACTGTGGAATAGAAAACAAGGCGTTGAATGGTGCGCATTTCGAGTCCTCCGCATGCCAGCAGGCTCAGCCCACAGGACGGCCCTGGGTCACCTGCGCGCGTGCCATGCACTGTGATGCGATGGCGTCGGCTCGACATCCTCAGTACAGAGGACTGTTGCGACAGAAGCGGAAGTTCAGGTGGCGGGAACCGCCGTGGCTAGCGTGGGTGCGACGCGGTCCGCTTGATGCGGTACATGGCCTCGTCCGCCTTGCGCATCAGCACGCCGGGCGACTCGCCGTCGTCGGGGAAGACGCTGTAACCGATGCTGGCCGAGATGGACATGGGGTGGCCGGCGAGCATGCAGGGCTCGGCCAGTGCGCGAGCGATCTTGTCGGCCACTTGTGTGGCGTCCTCGCGCCGGGCCGCGGCGACCAGCACGACGAACTCGTCGCCGCCCATGCGGCAGACCGTGTCGCTGTCGCGAACCGTGGCCTGCAGCACGCGCGCCGCACGCTGCAGCAGCAGGTCACCGACGGCGTGGCCGAACTCGTCGTTGACCTGCTTGAAGCCGTCGATATCGAGGAAATAGATGATCAGGCGTTCACCATGCCGGCGCGCGAGGGCGATGTCGTGGCTCAGCCGGTCCCACAGCACCTCGCGATTCTTCAGCCCGGTCAGCGAGTCGGTCTGGGATGCCTTGACGGCAACTTCCAGCGCTGCATGGGCGGTCTCCACTTCCTGCGTCGCCAACTGGTTTTCCGCCTGCAGGCGCTTGTTCTCCAGGCGGGCGTCGTGAGCGGCCGACAGGCCTCGTTCGCTGCGGGCTTCGAGGATGGCGGCCTGCAGTTCCAGCAGCGTCGCCTCGGCGGCGGCGATCTGCCGCTCCAGCGCAACGAGCCGGCTTTGCGCGCCGTCGCTCCCTGAGCTCAAGGCGAGGCCTTCGCCGCCGGCTCGGGTTTGGATGGGGGTTCGCGGCGCGGCGAGGGGTCGGTCAGGGTCGCGAGGATGTCGGGATACCAGGCCGCATTCAGGCCCAGCGACTCGTCGGCCTCGAGGTCGCGGTTGCCGATGTCGAAGCGCGTCGAATGGATGCCCACCAGCAGCCAGGGCAGGGGCTTGCGGCCCGGCGCCCGCATGACGACCGGCGCGCCGCTGATACCGCGATGAGTGCGCGCATCGGTCAGGAACCAGCCCTGGCCCTGGAAGCGCCAGCCATAGGGCGAAGCGATGGCGCCTTGGCGCACGACCGGGAGATGGTGCAGGTCATCGTGAAAGCCGAGCGGAAAGCCGGTGATCAGGATGGGCTGGCCCAGCGGCACGTCGTCGTCCGCGCCGGGCAGGCTCTCAAGCGTGAAGGCAGTGAGCTGGACCGTCTCGGGCAGGGCGCCCGCGTCGATCTCCAGCACCGCCACGTCGATGCCACCGGCGTCGTCCCGGCCCTGGCGCCAATTGGCGCGGCCGTCACGGTAGAGCAGCACCGACAGCACGATGGCATCGGTCAGGTTGTCGGCGTCGGCATGCAGTTCGAGTTCGACGCGGTCGGGGTGGTGGTCGGCCTCTTCGTCGATGAAGACGTGCCGGCTGGTGACCAGGTAGAGGCGGGCGTCGCGCCGGAAGAAGAAGCCGCTGGCGCCGGTCAGCGCGCGCTTGCCGTCGAAGGTGCCGATGCGCGCAATGGCCAGCAGCAGGGGATCGGGTGCCGACATCGTGGGGCCGGGTGGGCGCCGCGCGTCAGTACGCCGGGCGCGGGGTGATGCGGTCCAGCTGCGAAGTCAGGTGCCGGCACATGTTCTCGCCCGTCGTCGTCAGGCGCAGTGAGCCGCCATGCCACTCGAGCCAGTGAAGGGCGACGTACTCCTCGATGGTTTTTTCGGCGATCTCGGCGGCGCGGCGGCGCTTGAGCAGGTCGACGGTGGCGAGCAATCCATCGCGGAGCGCGTCACGTTTGGTATCGGGTGCAAGGGGGACCGGCTTCATCAGCATCTCCAGGGCGTGGGCATCGGGCGCCGACGGTGCGAGCGGCGGCCCTGTCACGCAGGTCGTCAATGGGGGCGGGGCCGCGTTTGGCGCGCTCCGGGAAGGGGCGGGCCGCGGTGCCGGGAGGGGCGCCTCGAAGAGTCTTCGAGGAGTGGAAGTGGGGCTCGCCGCTGCAAGCAGATGACAACCAAAGCCGACGGCGGGAGCCGGCGAGCATGGGAACGCAGAAGTGATGCGTGGCGCCCGGTCTGCTGGGGGCCGCCGCGGCAGTGAGCAGACGCGCGACAGCCGGGACAGTGTACGCCTGGGCACGATGTCCCTGACCTCCAGTTCGCACGCGCAAACCCGACCCGGACCCGACCCGAACCCGGCCATTTGGCGGACATACACTGGCTGTCACCTGTGCATGGCGGCCTGGCATGAGGCCGCATTTCCTGACTGGAGATTGGCGATGACTGGGAACAGATCGCGTTCCGCAAGCGGCGTGCCCGGCCTGGATGAAGTCCTGCATGGCGGGCTGATTGCCGGGCAGCTCTATTTGGTCGACGGCGAACCCGGCGCCGGCAAGACGACGCTGGCGCTGCAGTACCTGATGCAGGGCGTCCGCGAGGGCGAGCCCTGCCTGTACGTGACGCTGGGCGAGACGGCGGCCGAGTTGCGCGCCGGGGCGGCGTCGCATGGGTGGACGCTCGACGGCATCGAGGTCGTCGAACTGGTGGCTGGTGAAAGCGACCTGTTCGGCGACGCCGAGTTGACCATGTACCACCCGTCGGAGGTGGAGTTGAGCGAGACGACCAAGCGCGTGCTGGAGGCCGTCGAGCGCTGCAAGCCGCGCCGCATGGTGCTGGATTCGCTGTCGGAACTGCGCCTGCTGGCCCAGTCGTCGCTGCGTTACCGGCGCCAGATCCTGGCGCTGAAGCAGTTCTTCGTCGGCCGCGGCTGCACCGTGCTCTTCCTGGACGACCGTTCGAGCGACCGCGTCGACACCCAGTTGCACAGCATCGCGCACGGCGTCATTGCGCTGGAGCGCCATGTGCCCCCCTACGGGCCAGCACAGCGCCAGCTGCGCATCACCAAGTTCCGCGGCAGCGACTTCATCAGCGGCCAGCAGGACATCGTCATCCGGCAGGGCGGCCTGGAGGTGTTCCCGCGCCTGAAGCCCAGCCAGCATGGCTCGCCTTACCAGCGCGAAGTCGTGCCCAGCGGTATCGCGGCGCTGGACGAACTGCTTGGCGGCGGCACTGATCGCGGCACGGCGACGCTGCTGGTCGGCCCGGCGGGCTCGGGCAAGTCCACCATCGCCTCGCAATATGCCGTCATGGCGGCCAAGCGCGGCGGCCATGCCGTCATTTTCACCTTCGAGGAGGGCCGCACGCTGCTGCTGGACCGTCTGGCCAACTTGGGGTTGAGCGTCGAGGAGGGTGTTGGCCCCGGCAAGCTCCATGTGCGCCAGCTCGACGCTGCCGAGGTGCTGCCCAGCCAGTTCGCCAACCTCGTGCGCCGTTCCGTCGAAACCGATGGGGCCCGCGTCGTGGTCATCGACAGCCTGAACGGCTACCTGAACGCCATGCCCGAGGAGCGTGCGCTGGTCGTGCAGCTGCACGAGCTGCTGACCTACCTGAACAACCATGGCGTGGCGACCTTCGTCGTGGCGACACAGTCCGGCCTGATGGGCCCCAACATGCGCAGCCCGGTCGACATGAGCTATCTGGCCGATGCCGTCGTGCTGTTCAGGATGTACGAGCATGCCGGCGCGGTGCGCAAGGCCATCTCGGTCATCAAGAAGCGCAGCGGCCGGCATGAGGACACCATCCGCCAGCTGTGGTTCGACGGCCAGGGCGTGCACCTGGGGCCGCCGCTGGTGCATCTGCGCGGCGTGCTGGCGGGCGTTCCCGTCGAGTTGCCGTTCCAGCACGAGGGTGAGTCTGGCGATGATCGAACGGGACGACGCTGACCGCTCCTGCAGCGAGCGCGTCATCGTGCTGGCGCCGACGGCACGTGACGGCGACGTCACGCGCAGGCTGCTGGCCGAGGCGGGCATCGATGTCGCCGTCTGCCAGGGCTGGCGCCATGCCGAGGAGCTGATGCACGAGGGCGCCGGTGCATTGATGGTCACCGATGCCGCCTTTGCCGACGCGGGCTTCGCAGTGCTGCTGAACGTGCTGGAGCGCCAGCCCGCATGGTCCAACCTGCCCGTGGTGGCCCTGTGCCGCCACGGCCTGGAGGCGCCGGGGCTGCGCGAGGCAAGGCTGCGCAACCTCACGGTGCTGGACCGGCCGACGTCCACGCGCGTCATGGTCAGCGCGGTGCGAACGGCCCTGCGCGGGCGGCGCTGGCAGTACCAGATCCGCGACCAGATCGACTCGTTGCTGCGCGCGGACCACTCGCTGCGTCAGGCCGATCAGCGCAAGGACGAGTTCCTGGCCACGCTGGCCCACGAGCTGCGCAACCCGCTGGCACCCATCCGGACTGGCCTGCAGCTGCTGGGCGCCAACCCGCCGCGGGAGGAGGCGCAGTACAAGGGTGTCACGGACATGATGGACCGGCAGATGAGCCATTTGCTGCGCCTCATCGACGACCTGCTCGAGGTGTCGCGCATCTCGACCGGCAAGCTCATCCTGCAGCGCGAGTCGCTGGACATGCGCCGCGTCGTTGAGATGGCGCTGGAGTCCTGCCAGCCGCTGATCGAACGGGGGGGGCACCAGCTCAGCGTCACGCTGCCGGACGAGGAGCTTTGGGTGGACGGCGACCTGACACGGCTGGCGCAGTCGCTGAGCAACCTGCTGAACAACGCGGCCAAGTACACGCCCGATGGCGGCCGCATCTGGGTCACGCTGGCTCGCGCCGGCGCGCAGGCCGTGCTGACCGTGCGCGACAGCGGCGTGGGCGTGCCGCAGGACATGATCGGGCGCGTCTTCGACATGTTTGCCCAGGTGAACCGGTCGCTGGAGCGCGCCCAGGGCGGGCTGGGCATCGGCCTGGCCCTGGTCAGGAGCCTGGTGACGCTGCACGGTGGCCAGGTCAGCGCGGTGAGCGCCGGGCCGGGCCTGGGCAGCACGTTCACCATCGAGCTGCCGCTGGCGGCCGAAGATTCCGCGCCGGCGCCACTGCCAGCCAGCGAGCCCGAGCCCGCCCCGCCGGCGCGCATCCTGGTGGTGGATGACAACGACGATGCGGCCACGTCGCTGGCCATGCTGCTGTCGCTGTCGGGCCACGAGGTCGAGGTCGCCAACAGCGGCCCGGCCGCGTTGCAGACGGCAGCCAGCTTCCTGCCTCAGGCCGTCTTCTGCGACGTCGGCATGCCCGGCATGGATGGCCACGAGTTCGCGACCCGATTGCGCCAGGACCCGCGCTTTGCGTCCACGCTGCTGGTGGCGCTGACGGGCTGGGGCTCGGAGGAAGACAAGAAGCGCTCGCGCGCCGCCGGCTTTGACGAGCACCTGACCAAGCCGGCCAGCGTGGATGCGGTTTCCGCCCTGTTGGCCCGTTTGCAGGCCGGTTGACGTGTTGTTGGGGAAGCGAGCGCGGACGCTCGGCCGGGGGCGTCACGTCTGCATTGGAATCTGACGAACCCTGACCGATGGCCGGGCCTGTAAAACCGCGCAGAATCCCCGCCAAGCCGAAGATGCGGCTGCCTGGAGAGAGACAGATGATGAGAGTGCTGGATGGGTGGATGCCGCGAGCCCTGGGCGTCGCCCTGATGAGCCTGGCCCTGGGGGCGGCGCAGGCCCAGCCTCAGCCGGTAGCCAACAAGGCCAAGCCCGCCGTGGCGTCGCCCGCCGCCGCTGCCGTCGCTCTGCCCGAGCGGGTGCGCGAGCTGGGCGGCATCGAGGAGTACCGCCTGCCCAACGGCCTGCAGCTGCTGCTCTTTCCCGACGCGACGCAGACCACCACCACCGTCAACATCACCTACCGCGTCGGCAGCCGCCATGAGGCGCCCGGTGAATACGGCATGGCCCACCTGCTGGAGCACATGCTATTCAAGGGCACCGAGAGGCAGAAGGACATCCCCGGCGCGATGGCGCTGCGCGGCGTCAAGTTCAACGGCACGACGACGGTGGACCGCACCAACTACTTCGCGAGCTTCAACGCGAATGCCGACACCCTGGCCTTCCTGCTCGACCTGGAAGCTGATCGCATGGTGAACAGCCGCGTCGCCAAGGTCGACCTGGACACCGAGATGAGCGTGGTGCGCAATGAGTTCGAGCGCGGCGAGAACCAGCCGTTTGCCGTGCTGAACCAGCGTGTCAATGCGGCAGCGTTTGCCTGGCATCCCTATGGCCACGCCACCATCGGCCCCAAGAGCGACATCGAGAATGTGCCGATCGAGAAGCTGCAGGCTTTCTACAAGCGCTATTACCGGCCCGACAACGCGACGCTACTGATCGCCGGCCAGTTCGACAAGGCCGCGACGCTGGCGCTGATCGCCAAGCACTTCGGTGCTACGCCCAAGCCCGCCGCGCCCATCCCGCAGCCCTACACGGTCGAGCCCGCCCAGGACGGCGAGCGCACCGTCGTCGTGCGCCGTGTCGGCGGCCAGCCCATCCTGCTGGCGGCCTATCACGTGCCGGCCATCACCCACCCCGACACGCCGGCGCTGGTCGTTTACGGCCTGTTGATGAGCCTGCAGCCCAGCGGCCAGCTCTACAAGCAACTGGTCGAGCCCAAGCTGGCGGTCGCCGCGGGTATTGGCGGCGCGGGCGGAGCGGAGCCAGGCACCGTGGGCGCCTACGCGGTGCTGCCGCCGGGAGCCGATGTCGACAAGATCGAAACCCTGCTGCTGGACCTTGCCGAGGGCCGCGCGGCCAAGCCCTTCGAGGAGAGCGAACTCGGGCGCGTGCGTGACATCGCCGTCAACAGCTACCGCCAGCAGATGAAGAACCCCGAGGCGCTGATCCAGCAGATCTCCGGGTTGATCGCTGCAGGCGACTGGCGGCTGCTCTTCCAGCTGATGGAAGACATTCCCAAGGTCACGCTGGCGGACGTCGAGCGCGTGCGCTCCGCCTATTTCAAGCCGGCCAATCGCACGCTGGGCCGTTACCTGCCGGTCAACGCCGTCGAGCGCGTGGACATCCCCGCCGCGCCGTCGCTGGCGCAGCGCCTGGCCGAACTGAAGGGCCCGCCCAAGGTGGAGGAGGGCGAACAGCTCGAGCCTGTGCCAGCGGTGCTGGAGACGCGCATGTCGCGCACGGCCTTGCCCAGCGGCATCGCACTGCACACGCTGAAGAAGCAGACGCGCGGCAACACCGTCGTGCTGCAGATGCAGCTGCGCTGGGGCGAACGCGACGCGACCTTCGCGCGCAACGGCACCGGCATGGTCGGCGCACTGATGGACGAGGGCAGTGCCGGCTACACCAAGCAGCAGTTGCAGGACGCGCTGATCAAGCTGCGCGCCAACCTCAACATCACCAGCTATGACCAGGGCGCGAGCATCTTCATCAGCGCCGAGCGCGACACGCTGCTGCCGGCCCTGCGCGTGGCAGCCGATGCGCTGCGCAAGCCGCTGTTCCCTCAGGATGCCTTCGACCGCGACATCAAGGCCAACATTGCCGGCATCGAGGCTTCGCGCCAGGAGCCCAGCGTGCTGCGCCAGGAAGCCACGCGTGGCCACTACAACAAGGCTCGCGGCGTCAGCCTGGGCCACCCCGACTATGTGATGGGCGTGGACGAGCGCATCGCCAACCTGAAGGCGACGACATTGGACGAGGTGAAGCGCTTCTATGCCGACTACTGGAGCACCAACGACGCTCAGGTCAGCGTCGTGGGCGCCCTGCCCGACGGCCTGGGTGCCGAGATCGACAAGCTCTTCGGCGACTGGAAGAAGCCTGCCGCGCCCAAGTTCGTGCGCCACATCCCCCAGCATCTGGCCGTGCCGCCGGCACGCTTCGATGCCATTGCGCGCGACAAGGCCAATGCCATCGTGCGCCTGCACCAGACCCTGCCGCTGAACGCCGAGGAGCCCGACTATCCGGCGCTGGAACTGGCCGTGCACATCTTCGGCGGCGGCGGGCTGGAGAGCCGGCTGTCCGAGCGCGTGCGCCAGAAGGAAGGGCTGACGTATGGCATCGGCGCCTCCTTGAACGCGGGCTACTGGGGCAATGCCGGGAGCTTCGCCATCCAGGCCAGCTATGCGCCGGACAAGCGCGAGCGCGTCATTGCCGTCGTGCAGGAGGAAGTGGCCCGCATGGCCAGGGATGGCGTCACGGCGGCCGAGCTGGAGCGCGCCAAGAAGGACATCCTGGAAGGCCGCAAGCAGGGCCGCGCCGACCCCGGTGCCCTGGCCGGTGGCTTGACCAGCTTGGCCGAACGCGGCGAGACCTGGGCCGCGGCGCAAAAGCGCGACGATGCGCTGGCGGCCGTCAGCGTCGAGCAGGCCAATGCGGCCTGGCGAAGGCACATCGTGGCCGACAACTTTGTCATCTCGACGGCGGGAGACTTCAAAACGCCCTGACACAAGCTGCCGGCACCCTCCCGGCCGGCGGCGCTAGAGTCCCTCATCTCTCTGAACTGAAGGAGACTCGCATGAAGATCGACCCCTACCTGTTCTTCAACGGCCGCTGCGAAGAAGCCATCGAGTTCTACAAGAAGGCCCTGGGCGCCAAGGTGGAGTTCCTGATGCGCAACTCCGAGAGCCCCGAGCCGCCGCCGCCGGGCACGCTGCCGGCTGGCTCGGAGAACAAGATCATGCATGCCTCGGTCCATATCGGCGGGGCCCTGGTCATGATGTCCGACGGCATGTGCGACGGCGACACGGCCTTCAAGGGCTTCTCGTTGTCGCTGGACTGCCCCGACGCCGATGCCGCGCGGGAGGCGTTTGCGGCTCTCGCCGAAGGTGGCCAGGTCAAGATGCCGCTGGCCAAGACCTTCTGGGCGCCGCTGTTCGGCATGGTCGATGACCGCTTCGGCGTGGGCTGGATGGTGGGCGTGTCGGACAATGCGGCGTAGTGACCACGCCAGTACAGCTCCCCGCACATCTCAAGGCCGACTGCTCGGCCTGCGTAGCGCTGTGCTGCGTGATTCCACCCTTCGATGCGAGCCAGGGCTTTGGCTTCGACAAGCCGGCCGAGACACCCTGCCACCACCTTTGCGCTGACCACCGCTGCGGCATCCACGATGAACTGGTGCCGCGCGGCTTTGAGGGCTGCGTGGCCTTTGACTGCCTGGGTGCGGGCCAGCGGCTGACGGCCTTGGCCACCGAACGCTTCGGCAGCGCCGACTGGCGCGCGCGGCCCGAGGTGGCGCGCTGGCTGTTCCAGGCCTATCCGCGCGTGCGCCAGACCCAGGAGTGGCTGGCCCGGCTGAGCCTGGCCGCGCTGCTGACCCAGCATGTGGCGCTGCAGGCCCTGGCCACCGAGCTGGAGGCCGACGCGCAGCGCTGGCCGGACTGGACGGCGGCCGAGCAAGCCGGCTGGCAAGGCCGCGTACAGGCGGCGCTGGCGCCGTTGGCCGAAAATCGGCGTTCAAGGAGCTGATGCAATGTATGGATTGATGGGCAGCGGCAAAGCTGCCGAAAGCCGGTACGCCGAATTTTTCCGGCTGCCGGCTGGAACCGGAACGACAGGCGGCCATGCTTTCTGATTGGGTGGAGCCGCAGTGGCGCCGGCGCCGTGGCGTTCGCACCGTTCAAGTCGTGGCCGTGCTGGCTGCGTTGCTGGCGGTCTTGAGCCTGCTCGGCATGTTCAACCAGTTCGGCGCTTCCGACGGCGACGTGATCAAGACAGAACGGCAGTTGGTCGCGTCCGTCGACTTGCGCGTCGGCAATCCCGCCGGCGCGGTGGAGCGCGGTGAGGCCAAGGCACGTGCGGACATCAAGGCAGGCCTTCTGCAGCTGCAGATATTCGGGCCCCCGAAGACCAAAGCTGAAGCGGCCAAGGCCCAGCGGCTGGAGAAACGCTACGGCGTCGACTGGGTCTACAAGGGCGAGGAGGGCTCGCTGCTCGCACTTGCCTTCGCTGACGGCTACAACGGCGTGATGCGAGCCGAGATTGAACGCCGTCACGGCGGCGAAGCCCTGGAGCAGCTGATGCGCGAGCATGGCATTGAATCTCCGAAGCAGAAGGAAGGCCCATGAAGCTCATCGGCATGCTGGACTCCCCCTATGTGCGCCGCGTCGCGATCTCGATGCGGCTGCTCGGCCTGCCCTTCGAGCACGCGGCCATCTCAGTGTTCCGCGGTTTTGATGCCTTCCGGCAGATCAACCCGGTCGTCAAGGCGCCGACGCTGATCTGCGATGACGACGTTGGCGGCAGCCTGCTGATGGATTCGACGCTGATGCTCGAGTACGTTCAGGCCCTGGCCGGCCGCAGCCTGCAATCGAGCGAGCCGGCCGAGCTGCTGCGCGAACTGCGCCTCACCGGCCTGGCGCTGGCGGCCTGCGAGAAGACGGCCCAGATCGTCTATGAGCGCGGCCTGCGCCCGGCCGAGAAGCGGCATGAGCCCTGGATCGAGCGCGTCACTGGCCAGCTGCTGGCAGCCTATGGCGAGCTGGAGAAGGAACTGAGCCACCAGCCGCTGGATGCCAGCGAAGGCGGCATCCGCCAGGCGGGCATCACGGTCGGCGTCGCCTGGACCTTCACGCAGTTCCTGCTGCCCGAGGTGGTGGCAGCGGATGGTTTCCCACATCTCGTCGCGCATGCGGCAGCCACCGAGGCCCTGCCGGTCTTCCGCGCCATTCCCTGCGACGACGCGGTACAACTCAGCTGATGGCCAAGCGCCCCTCGCAAACCGTCTACGTCTTCCAGGGTGGCGGCGCCCTGGGTGCCTACCAGGCCGGCTTCGTCGAAGCCCTGGAGGACGCCAGCCTGCCGCCTGACTGGTTGGTCGGTACCTCCATCGGCGCCATCAACGCGGCGCTGATCGCCGGCAACGCGCCGGCTGAGCGCCTGAAGGCGCTGCGCAGCTTCTGGGACCGCGTGACGCGGCCCGGCTTTGCGCCACATCTGCCGGCCAGCCCCTTCACGGCGATCTGGCAGCAAGGGCTGCAGACCTGGCAGACGCTGACGAGCGGCATCCCGGGCTTCTTCAAGCCGCGCGGCCCGCAGGCCTGGGACATGAACCGGCGTGCGCCGCTGACCGAGCTGGGCTTTTATGACACCGCGCCACTGGAGGAGACGCTGCGCGAGCTGGTGGACTTCGAGCGCATCGCCGCGGCCGAGACGCGCCTGACGTTGTGCGCCGTCAATGTGCGCACCGGCGGCCTGGCGCTGTTCGACAACCGTGACGGCCGCACCCGCATTGCGCCCGAGCATGTGATGGCCAGCGGCGCACTGCCGCCGGGCTTCGCACCGGTGCAGATCGGCAAGGACGCCTACTGGGACGGCGGCATCTACTCCAACACGCCGTTGGATGTCGTGCTCGACGACAGCGAGCGCCGCGACACCCTGTGCTTCATGGTCGACCTCTGGGACGCCAGCGAGGCAGCGCCCAGCACCATGGCCGGCGCACTGACGCGCTACAAGGACATCCAGTACGCCAGCCGCATCTTCGAGCACCTGGACGACCACGAGCGCTTGCAGAACCTGCGCCGCGCGCTGCGCCTGGTGGGCCGCAAACTCGACGCCAAGACGGCGGCAGACCCGGCCATCAAGGAACTGTTGGCCCTGGGCTGCGACTCGCGCATCGACGTTGTCCACCTCGTCATGCAGGCCCTGCCCGGCGAGGACTCCTGGCGCGACATCGACTTCAGCGACGAGCGCCTGCGTGCGCGCTGGTCGGCTGGCCTGAAGGACGGGCGGCGCGTGCTGCAGCGCGCGGCCTGGCGTGAACCCATACGGGACCGTGTCGGCATGCGGGTACACACGCTGGACGGTGGGGCCTGAGCTGCCGCGTCTGACATGACGGCGGACCTGCCGCGGTGCTGGGGCTTCGGGTAATTGCCTGTCGATCTTTTTGACAATGAGCGAGGCGGCCGCCGCTAGCAGTTCCTCGCCCCTGCCGCTGTAGCCTTGTTTACAGAGCAAGGCGGCGCGCTGGTATGGATCCTGCTGCGTTGGACTGTTCATAACTATGGGAGGTCGGACGTGCGAATCAGCAAGACTCTGGTTGCCAAGGCAGCAACCGCGCTGGGGGCTTTGGTGTTGGCATCGACGGGGGCTCATGCAGCACCCGTGGTTGACCAGGCCAATGACGTGATTGGTACGGTCAGCTTCAACGGCGGCGCCCCGACCTTGACCTGGCAGCAAGGCGTGGTGGCGGGGCAGACGGGCCAGTTGACGGCGATCGAGGTGTATTTCAATGCAGCCAATCTGGGCGCGGGTATCCAGTTCTTCGTCAACCAGGGTGCGGGTTGGCAAAGCGATGCGAACGACTTCGACGCGGTGCTGAATGGCCTGGTTGCCGGATGGAATCTGATCGACGTGTCGTCTGCCGGTATTTCGCTGAGCGCTGGTGACCAGTTGGTCTTTGGCTTCAAGGGGCAGAGCCCCGGCAATTTCAGCCCGTCGTTCACGGGGACGAGCGGCGATGTCTATAGCCAAGGCCAGCTGTTCCTGAACGGTGCGGTGTATGCCGTCCCTGACTACGACGTCAACTTCCGCACCTATGTCGAAGCAGGGCGCCTGCCCGAGCCGGGTTCGGCTGCCCTGGTGGTGATCGCCTGTCTGGCCACTGGCCTGGCGCGGCGTCGCGCTCGCGCCTGACGAGCGCTTGTCTGGTCGCGCTGGCCGGCGATCAGCCGTTCGCCAGCGCGTTCAGCTTCTCGACCGTCGCCCAGTTGCGAGTCGTGCAGTCTTCGCCGAGATTTTTCAGCAGCGCAACGGCGGCCTTGCTTTCCAGGATGCCGTGGGCGCACCACAGATAGGCTGCGTGCTCGGTGACGACGAAGCGCTCGGCGCCCTGCGCTGTGATGGCAGCTGCGGCCTGCAGCGCGGCCGCATCGGTTGTCATCGCGACGAGCAGGCGGCTGGGGTCGTCTGCCTCGTCAATGCCATGCCCCGCCGCGATGGCGGCCCATTCCGCCGCCGTCTTCAGGATGACGGCGGCATCGACGCCCAGTTGCTCGCGCACGGCGGTGCGGATCTTGTCGGCGCTGAGCTTCTTCTTGACGTCGAAGACGGCATTGCCGCTGTTCAGCAGCGTCGAGACCTTGGTCGCGCCCAGCTCGGTGAGCAGGGCCTTGAGGTCGGCCATCGCGAGGCGCTTGGCCTTACCGACGTTGATGCCGCGCCACAGCGCCACGTAACGCATCAGAAGCCTTTCAGCTCATGCCCTGATGGCGCAGCAGCGCGTCGATCTTGGGCTCGCGGCCGCGGAAGGCCTTGAAGTTGTCGATGGCATCGCGCGCTCCGCCTTGCTCCAGCACTTCATTCAGGAAGCGCTTGCCGGTGGCGGCGTTGAACACGCCTTCCTCTTCGAACGCACTCCAGGCGTCGGCGCTGAGCAGCTCGGCCCACTTGTAGCTGTAATAGCCCGCCGCATAGCCGCCTGCGAAGACGTGGGAGAAGCTGTGCTGGAAGCGGTTGAAGGCCGGCGGGATCAGCACGGCGACCTCGGCGCGCACCTCGTCCAGCACCTTCTGCACGTCGGCCTCCGCGCCCGGCTCGCCATGCAGGCGCATGTCGAACAGCGCGAACTCGATCTGGCGCAGCGTCATCAGCCCGCTCTGGAAGTTCTTGGCCGCGGTCATCTTGTCGAAGAGATCGCGCGGCAACGGCTCGCCGCTGTCGACGTGGCCGCTCAACTGCTGCAGCACGTCCCAYTCCCAGCARAAGTTYTCCATGAACTGGCTGGGMAGYTCGACGGCGTCCCATTCGACACCGGAGATGCCGGACACGCCGAGGTCGTTCACCTGCGTCAGCATGTGATGCAGGCCGTGGCCGAACTCGTGGAAGAGGGTGATGACGTCGTCGTGGGTCAGCAGCGCAGGCTTGTCGCCGACGGGGCTGGCGAAGTTGCAGGTCAGCAGCGCCACTGGCGTCTGCTGCTCACCCGTGGGCTTGAGCCAGCGGCTGCGCACCTCGTCCATCCAGGCGCCGGGGCGCTTGCCGTTGCGCGCGTAAAGGTCGAGATAGAACTGGGCGWTGAGTTGGCCACCGCGGCGCATCTCGTAGAACTTGACGGTCTCGTGCCAGACCGACGCCGTGGCCTCGCTGATGGACACGTCGAACAGGCGCTCGATGATGGAGAACAGGCCCGGCACGACCTTGGTGGCCGTGAAGTACTGCTTCACCGTCTGGTCGCTGAAGGCGTAGCGGGCTTCCTTGAGCTTCTCGCTCCAGTAGGAGACGTCCCAGGATTCCAGCGGTTGCCCCTTGGAAAACTCGCGCAGCTCGGCCAGGTCTTTCTCCGCGAAGGGGCGGGCGCGCTTGGCGAGGTCGCGCAGGAAGGTCTTCACCTCGTCCGGTGTCGAGGCCATCTTGGGCGCCAGCGACACCTCGGCGAAGCTGGCATAGCCGAGCAGCTGGGCCTCTTCCTGGCGCAGGGCCACGATCTCGCGCATGGCGGCGGTGTTGTCCCATTCCGGTTTGCCCGTCTCGCTGGCGCGGGTCACGTAGGCGCGGTAGAGCTTCTCGCGCAACTCGCGACTTTCCGCGTATTGCATGACGGGCAGGTAGACCGGGAAGTGCAACGTCAACTTGTGGCCACCGTCGTCCAGCTTGGTCGCGTCCAGCACATCCTGCGGCACGCCGGCCAGTTCCTCGGCGCTGGCGATGTAGCTCCAGCCGTCGGTCGCGTCCAGCACATGCTCGCTGAACTGCTGCTGCAGTTCGGCGCTGCGCTCCTGGATGGCGGCGTAGCGCTCGCGGGCCGCGCCCTGCAGTTCGGCGCCGGACAGCACGAAGTTGCGGATGGCGTGCTTGAGCACCTGCTGGCGCGGTGCGCTCAGCGTTGAACCTTGAGCGGCGACCACGGCCTTGTACTTGGCGAACAGCGCCTCGTTGGCGCCCATGGCCGTGCTGAACTCGGTGACGGCCGGCAGCATCGCGTTGTAGGCCTCGCGCAGTGCCGGCGTATCGGCGACGGCGTTCAGATGGCCCACGGCACCCCAGGCGGCGCCCAGGTGCTCGGTGCTGGTATCGAGGATGCGCGACAGCGCGTCGTAGTCGCCCGGCGTCTCGGGCTTGGTGGCCTCGTCCAGTGCAACCTGCGCGGCGGCCAGCAGTTGCTGGATGGCCGGCTGCACATGCTCGGGATGGATGGCCGCGAAGTCGGGCAGGGCGGCAGTGGAGAGCAGAGGATTTGTCATATCAAGCAGACTTGGCGACGCGTTCCGCAGATTCAAGCGTGTTGACCAGCAACATGGCAATGGTCATAGGACCCACGCCGCCGGGCACGGGCGTGATAAAGCCAGCCACTTCCTTGACGCCGTCGAAGTCCACGTCGCCGCAGAGCTTGCCCTCGTCGTTGCGGTTGATGCCCACGTCGATGACGACTGCACCCGGCTTGACCATGTCGGCGGTCAGCATGTTGCGGCGCCCGACTGCGGCGACGACGACGTCGGCCTGGCGGGTATGGTGGCCGATGTCCGGCGTGGCGCTGTGACAGACGGTGACCGTGGCATTGGCCTGCAGCAGCAGCAGGGCCATGGGCTTGCCGACGGTATTGCTGCGGCCGATGACGACGGCATGCTTGCCGCGCAGATCGAAGCCGGTGCTCTCGATGAGCTTCATGCAGCCGTAGGGCGTGCAGGGCCGAAAACCCGGCAGCTGGGTCATCAGCTCACCGGCGCTCAGCGTCGAGTAACCGTCCACATCCTTGCTCGTCGCGATGGCTTCGATGACCTTGTGCGGGTCGATGTGCTTGGGCAGGGGCATCTGCACCAGGATGCCGTGGATGCYGGGGTCGTTGTTGAGCGCATCGATGCGGGCTAGCAGTTCGGCTTCGCTGAACGTCGCTTCGTACTTCTCCAGCACCGAATGCAGGCCGGCGTCGGCACAGGCCTTGACTTTGTTGCGCACGTAGACGTGGCTGGCCGGATCGTCGCCGACGATGACGACGGCCAGGCCGGGCTGCACACCCTTGGCGGTCAGGGCCGCCGCGCGGGTCGCGACTTCGGCGCGGATGGATTTGGAGAGGGCGAGGCCGTCGATCAGTTGGGCGGTCATGGCAGTGTGGGTCCGTTCAAAAACTGCAAAACAAAGCCACAGAGGCACAGAGACACAGAGAGAAACCTTGAATTTCTCTGTGTCTCTGTGCCTCTGTGGCCGTGTTCAAAATTCAGAAAGCAAAAAGCCGCTGAGAGTTCAGCGGCCTTCCGGTAGTCAGTGGAGGTCAGGCCTTCGCCGTGGCACCCAATGCGATCTTCAGCAGATCGGCCACGGTGTTGGCGTTGAGCTTTTCCATGATGTTGGCGCGGTGCGCCTCGACCGTCTTGATGCTGATGCCGAGGTCGTCGGCGATCTGCTTGTTCAGGCGGCCGGCGACGATGCGCTCCAGCACCTGCGCCTCGCGCGTCGTCAGGCGCGCCAGCAGGGCGTCGCGGCTGGCGGCTTCCTGGTGGCTGGAGAAGGCTTCGCGGGCCTGGTCGAGCATGCGCTCCACCAGGGCCAGCAGCTCTTCTTCCTTGAAGGGCTTCTCGATGAAGTCCATCGCGCCCTTCTTCATCGTCTGCACCGCCATGGGCACGTCGCCGTGGCCGGTGATGAAGACGATGGGCAGGGGGCTCTTGCGCTCGATGAGGCGGTCCTGGAGTTCCAGGCCCGTCATGCCATCCATGCGGATGTCGGCGATGAGGCAGGCGACCTCGCGGGGGTCGTAGCGGGCGAGGAAGGATTCGGCGGAATCAAAGCACTTGACCCGGTAATCCTTGCCTTCGAGAAGCCACTGCAGGGAGTCGCGGACCGCTTCGTCGTCATCGACAACGTAGACGTTGCCCTTCTTGGGGATCAAGCTCATGGTGCTGTGGGTTCTGTTCTCTGAGCGCTGCCGGGAGTGCCTGGTGAGGCTTCCTGACGCAGGTGTTCTGAGGTGATGGTGACCGGAATCGTGAATGCAAATCGGCAGCCGACGACCAAGGAGCCATTGTAGAGGTTCTCGGCTTTTATCCGGCCCTGGTGGGACTCGACGATAGACCGGCATAACCCTAAGCCGATGCCCAGGCCATCGGCCTTGGTCGAGAAGAAGGCCTCGTACATGCGCGACAGAACTTCATCGGGCAAACCCGGCCCCATGTCGGTGACCGAGAACTCGATCTGGCCGCCCAGCTCGGCGCTGTGCTTGGGGATGACGCGCAGCTCGATGTGGCGGCGCGACGTCGGGAGCGAGGCGTTGTCGATCGCTTCGGCGGCATTCTTCAGCAGGTTCATCAGCACCTGCTCGACGAGGATGGGGTCCACCATCAGCTGCGGCAGGCGCTGGGCGACATAGGTGTGGATGGCCACGTTGCGCCGGCGCAGCTCAATGCCGGCGAGCTCGACCGCGTCTTCGACGATGTCTGCGGCGTTGGCGGGCTGGCGTTGCGGTTCGCTGCGCTTCACGAAGTTGCGGATGCGGTGAATGATCTGGCCGGCGCGTTCGGCCTGTTTGGCCGTCTTGGTCAGTGCCGCCATCAGCGCATCCTTGTCGATGCTGTCGTTTCGCACGCGGCTGACCATGCCGTTGCAGTAGTTGGTGATGGCGGTCAGCGGCTGGTTCAGCTCGTGGGCGACGCTGGAGGCCATCTCGCCCATGGTCATCAGCCGGCTCGTCACCTGGGCCTTGTCGGCCTGCAGCGCCGCCTGGGCCTCGGCGTGGCGGCGCATCGTGATGTCGGTGGCGATCAGCATCTGCGCCAGGCGGCCGTCGGTCCATTGCAGGTAGCGCGCGCGCACGTCAAACCACATGGCCAGGGACTCGACATAGACCTCGCGCGGGTCGGAGCCGGTTTCGGTCAGCGCCTCGGCGGGCAGGCCGGAATAGTCATCGACTTCGTCAGTGCCGTCGTCCAGGCCGCCGCGGCGGCTGGTCGTGCCCAGCAGATGGCCGCCGGCCAGCAGTGCGTGCCCGGCCGGGTCTGCGCCGAACCACAGTCGGTAGCTGCGGTTGGCGAACAGCAGCTCGGGCGGCTGCACAGACAGCACGGACACGGCGGCGTCCAGCCCTTCCAGCACGGTGGTGAAGCGTTCGTGCGAGGCCGAGAGCTGGTCGCGCACGCGCTTGGCCTCTGTGATGTTGGTCATCGAGGTCATCCAGCCGGTCTGCTTACCCTTGGTGTCGACCAGCGGCGACACATAGACGCGGGCATCGAACTGGCTGCCGTCCTTGCGCTGGATCTTGACCTCCACTCCGCCCGACGGGCTGCGGCCCTGCAGCTCTTGCTGCAGCAGGCGGGCGTTCTCCTCGCGGCGGTCCACGGGCCAGAACGGGTAGGGTGGTGTGCGGCCGACGAGGTCGGCCTCCGAGAAGCCTGTCATCGCGCAGAAGGCCGGGTTCACGTAGGTGATGCGCGTGTCCATGTCCATGGCGCGCATGCCGGTCAGCATGGAGTTCTCCATGGCGCGGCGGAAGTTGGTTTCCAGCGTCAGCGCGTTCTGGATCTGCGTGCGCCGGCGCATGTGGCGCCAGGTGCCCAGCAGCATCCACACCGTCATGCCCGCCAGCGCCAGCACCAGCCAGAACAGTGCGTTGTTGATGAGGCCGATGGAAGTGCGCCAGCCCTGGCCGCGCAGCACCAGGCCATTGAGTGCCGGCGCCAGCGGCACGTCGTGCAGCAGCGAGGCGCGGCGCAGCACCTGGCCCGGCATGGGGGTGACGGTGCTGCTGACGACCTGGTCGCGCGAATCCAGCACGGCGATGCTGTGGCGGGTGGCGACCTCGCTGGGCACGTAATAGCGCAGCAGCGATTCGACCGTGTACTCGGCGATCAGCACGCCGGCGAAGCCGCCGCGGTCGATCAGCGGGATGTGCAGCTGGAAGACGGTGACGCCGTTGGCATCGGCGAAGGGCGGCGAATAGACCGGCTGGCGGCGGTCCTTGGCGGCCTCGAAGGCGATCGCCGCGGCGTTGGACTGGTTGGCCATGGGCATGGACGGGTCGCCGCCGTCCGCCGACATCAGCCCGTCAGCCTGGAAGCCCGCCGCGCCGACGCTGCTGCGACGCTCGCGCTTGGCGCTGAGCCAGGTCACATGCGTCAGTTCGGGCCGCTCGCGCGCAAAGGCCTGGGCCTGGGCCGAAAACTCGTGCGCGTCGATCTGCCGCGTGACGACCTCGCGCGCGATGCGCACGAGCTGCTCCTGGTTCTCGATCAGGCGCAGGCGGATCTGTTGCTGGGCGATCTCGGTGTCGCGCTTGACCGACTCGGTCTCGCGCTCGATTTCTTCATTGCGCAGGTACCAGAAGGCCGAAATGATGGCCGCCAGGAAGAGCAGCACCGAGATCAGCGGGCCCAGCGTGGCCAGGCGGTCCTGGCGTGACGGCGACTGCTTGAACCACCAGGTGGCGACCAGGCGGCGCGTCGTGGCGAGCCAGCGTTGGCTGCGGTTGGGCGAGGCAGAGACAGGGGGCATGCGCAATTATCCGGGCCGATGCCGGCTTCGTTGATTTCACTATAAGAAATCACCTCGCACCATTTGGGAAAGTGCTCGAGCCTGTGAGACACTCCGCCCCGCTCGCGGGCCTGGGTCCGCACCTCGCACCTGTTAGAACTGCCACTTTCGCCCGCAGAGGCGGATTTATTAGGAGACACGGCCATGTCAGCCCAGCCGCAAGACTTTCTCGGCGCCGCCGCGAACGACCAAGATCCACAGGAAACCCGTGAGTGGCTGGATGCCCTTTCGGCCGTCATCGGCGAAGAAGGTGGCGACCGCGCCCACTTCCTGCTCGAGACCCTGATCGACCACGCCCGCCAGGCCGGCATCGAAGTGCCGTTCTCGGCCAACACGGCCTACGTCAACACCATCCCGCCCGACCAGGAAGAGCGCTTCCCGGGCAATATCGAGATCGAGGAACGCCTGCGCGCCTACATGCGCTGGAACGCGATGGCGATGGTGGTGCGGGCCAACAAGCACAACCCGGAAGACGGCGGTGACCTGGGCGGCCACATCAGCTCCTTCGCATCGCTGGCCACCATGCTGGGCTGCGGCTTCAACCACTTCTGGCATGCCGACGACGGCGTGCACGGCGGCGACCTGCTCTACATCCAGGGCCACAGCGCCCCCGGCATTTATGCCCGCGCCTTCATGGAAGGCCGCATCACCGAAGAACAGCTGATCAACTTCCGCCAGGAAGTCGACGGCAAGGGCCTGTCCAGCTACCCGCATCCGAAGTTGATGCCGAACTTCTGGCAGTTCCCGACCGTCTCGATGGGCCTGGGCCCCTTGATGGCCATCTACCAGGCGCGCTTCCTGAAGTACCTGCACGCCCGCGGCATTGCCGACACGAGCAAGCGCAAGGTCTGGGTGTTCCTGGGCGACGGCGAGATGGACGAGCCGGAATCGCTGGGCGCCATCGGCCTGGCCGCGCGCGAGAAGCTCGACAACCTGATCTTCGTCGTCAACTGCAACCTGCAGCGSCTSGACGGCCCGGTGCGCGGCAACGGCAAGATCATCCAGGAGCTCGAAGGCGAGTTCCGCGGCGCGGGCTGGAACGTCATCAAGCTGATCTGGGGCGGCTACTGGGACCCGCTGCTGGCGCGCGACAAGGACGAGCTGCTGCGCAAGGTCATGATGGACACCGTCGACGGYGACTACCAGGCCATGAAGGCCAATGACGGCGCCTTCGTGCGCAAGAACTTCTTCGGCAAGCACCCCAAGCTGCTGGAACTCGTCTCCAAGATGAGCGACGAGGACATCTGGCGCCTGCAGCGCGGCGGCCACGACCCGCAGAAGGTCTACGCGGCCTATCACAAGGCCGTCAACACCGTCGGCCAGCCCACCGTGCTGCTCGTGAAGACCGTCAAGGGCTTCGGCATGGGCAAGATCGGTGAAGGTAAGAACACCGCCCACCAGACCAAGAAGCTGCAGGACGACGACATCCGCGCGATGCGCGACCGCTTCAACATCCCGGTGTCGGACGAAGACCTGCCCAAGATCCCGTTCTACCAACCGGCCGAAGGCTCGCAGGAACTGAAGTACCTGCACGAGCGCCGCAACGCGCTGGGCGGCTACCTGCCCAAGCGCCGCGCCAAAACCGACGAAAAACTGAACGTGCCCGACCTGGCCACCTTCCAGGCCGTGCTGGACCCGACGGCCGAAGGCCGCGAGATCTCGACGACCCAGGCCTATGTGCGCTTCCTGACGACGCTGCTGCGCGACAAGGAACTGGGCCCGCGCACGGTGCCCATCCTCGTTGACGAGGCGCGCACCTTCGGCATGGAAGGCCTGTTCCGCCAGATCGGCATCTACAACCCCGCGGGCCAGCAGTACACGCCGGTCGACCGCGACCAGGTCATGTACTACCGCGAGGACAAGGCCGGCCAGGTGCTGCAGGAAGGCATCAACGAGGCCGGCGGCATGGCTTCGTGGATTGCCGCGGCAACGTCGTACTCGACGAACAACCGCGTGATGATCCCGTTCTACGTCTACTACTCGATGTTCGGCTTCCAGCGCATCGGTGACCTGGCCTGGGCTGCCGGCGACATGCAGGCCCGTGGCTTCCTGCTGGGCGGCACGTCCGGCCGCACGACGCTGAACGGCGAAGGACTGCAGCACGAGGACGGCCACAGCCACATCCTCGCCGGCACCATCCCGAACTGCGTGAGCTACGACCCGACCTTCGCCCACGAAGTGGCGGTCATCATGCAGCGTGGCTTGAAGCGCATGGTGGAAGACCAGGAAAACGTCTATTACTACATCACCCTGCTGAACGAGAACTACCCGATGCCAGGGCTCAAGGCCGGCACCGAGGAGCAGATCCTCAAGGGCATGTATCTGCTGGAAGAAGCCGACGCCAGCAAGCCGGTCAGCGTCAACCTGCTGGGTTCGGGCACCATCCTGCGCGAAAGCCAGGTCGCCAAGATGCTGCTGGAAGAGGAGTGGGGCGTGGGCGCCAATGTGTGGAGCTGCCCGAGCTTCAACGAGCTGGCCCGCGACGGCCAGAACGCCGAGCGCTGGAACCTGCTGCACCCCACCGAGCTGGCCTGCGTGCCCTTCGTGACCCAGCAGCTGGGCCACACCAAGGGCCCGGTCATCGCGTCGACCGACTACATGAAGAACTACGCCGAGCAGATYCGCGCCTTCATCCCCAAGGGCCGCTCTTACAAGGTGCTGGGCACGGACGGCTTCGGCCGCAGCGACTTCCGCTCCAAGCTGCGYGMGCAYTTCGAGRTCAACCGCCACTACATCGTCGTCGCTGCGCTGAAGGCACTGGCCGATGACGGTGCGATCCCGGTCGAGCGCGTGGCCGAGGCGATTGCCAAGTACGGCATCGACGCCAACAAGATCAACCCGCTGTATGCATAGCCCACCCCCGAGGCGCTGACGCGCCTCCCCCTCGAGGGGGCGCACCCAGTGGCCTGGCAAAGCCAGTTCCACGGGTGCCGCTTGGGAAGGCACTACATCCGCAAACATTGGAGATATGGGTTATGGCATTGGTTGAAGTCAAGGTTCCAGACATCGGCGATTTCGATGAAGTCGGCGTCATCGAGGTGCTCGTCAAGGTCGGCGACACCGTCAAGGTCGAGCAGAGCCTGATCACCGTCGAAAGCGACAAGGCGTCGATGGAGATCCCGTCGTCGCAGGCCGGCGTGGTCAAGGAGATCAAGGTCGCCGTGGGCGACAAGGTCAAGGAAGGCAGCGTGCTGGTGATGGTTGAAGCCGAGGGTGCTGCCGCGCCTGCGGCCGCTGCGCCGGCGCCTGCCGCTGCAGCCC
>NZ_JBFUMK010000027.1:0-79493 GCF_054049415.1 Roseateles sp. P5_D6
GCACTACTGCCTGACCCGCCGCCGCGACAGCGAGCTGTGGCGGCACGTGTCATCGATGGAGCTGCCAGAGACGCTGGCCTTCCGGATGGAGCTGTGGCGTCGCTACGGCGTGCTGCATGAGTACGACGAAGAGGGGTTCGACGCCACCAGCTGGCTGGCCATCCACGCCGGCATGGAGCACTGGCCGGAGCGCAACGATCCGGTCTTCGCGGAGATTTCGCCGGAGCGGGCCATGCAGGCGCTGGACCAGCGTCGCAAGGCCATCGAAGCCTCGGTGGCGCGCATGCCGCAGCACCATCGCATGCTGCTCAAGATGCTGGGCTGATTCCTGGCCATCTTGAACTCATCCGGTCCCTGACGGCCGCCCCGCGTAAGCGCGCCGCAGCCTGGGCCGCTCCGTGCGACCGATGCGCTGGCTCGCAAAAACTACTCCAGAGACAAAACATGGACAAACACCCTGACGGCCTGAGTCGGCCGATTTTTCCCCTCCTGATGGCTCTCATCCTCTCCGTCGGGTCTCAGGTCGCTCCGGCGGCAGAGGCTGCACAGGCAGCACCTGCACATAACCCGCTGATCTGGGCCGACGTCCCGGACATCGCCATCATCCGTGTCGGCAAGACCTACTACATGAGCAGCACGACGATGCACATGAGCCCGGGCCTGCCGATCATGAAGTCGACGGACCTCGTCAACTGGAGCATGGCCTCCTACGCACATCAGAACCTTGCCGACAACGAAGCCTTCCGCCTTGAAAACGGCAAGAACGCCTACGGTGCCGGCTCCTGGGCCAGCAGCCTGCGCTACCACGACGGCATGTTCTATGCCTCGACGTTCGCCGCCACCACCGGAGGACGCACCCACGTCTACACCACGCGCGATCCCGAACGCGGCCCATGGAAGGAGACGAGTTTCGAGCCCTTGATGAATGACCACAGCCTGTTCTTCGACGACGACGGTCGCGTCTACATGGTCTGGGGCTGCAACCGCATCATGCTCACCGAGCTCAAATCCGATCTGACCGGCACCAAGCCCGGCGGCGTGAACAAGGTCATCATCGAACACGTCAACGCCGTCTTCGGCGCTGACCAGGGCGGGCTGTGTGGGGAGGGCTCGCAGCTTTCCAAGATCAACGGCCGCTACTACCTCCTCAATATCGCCTCGCCCGGAAGCCGCTGGGCGCGCACCGTCATCGTCAGCCGCGCCGACACCCTCGACGGGCCTTACGAGAGTCGCATCGCGCTCGATGACCGGGGGATCGCCCAGGGCGGCCTCATCGACACGCCCGACGGCAAGTGGTATGCCTATCTTTTCAAGGACAACGGCGCCGTCGGTCGCATTCCCTACCTCGTGCCTGTGACCTGGACGGACGGCTGGCCTGTGCTCGGCGAAAACGGCAAGGTGGCCATGACGCTCGATATCCCGGCCGGCGCGCAGGGCGTCTCAGGCGCATCGGGCATCGTCGCCTCCGACGAATTCGACCGTCAGCCTGGCGAGCCCGACTTGCCCCTGGCCTGGCAATGGAATCACAACCCCGAGCCTCGTGACTGGTCGCTCACGAAGCGCCCGGGCCACCTGAGCTTGACCACCAGCCGGAACGTCGCAACTCTGCTCGAGGCCCGGAACACCCTCACTCAGCGCACCTTCGGGCCGCGCAGTTCCGCCACCACCAGCATCGACGTGAGCGGCATGAAAGACGGCGACTGGGCCGGCCTGGCCGCGTTTCAAAGGCAATACGGTTTCGTGGGCGTCAAGATGAGCGACGGCGCCCGATCTCTCGTCATGGTGAGCGCCGAAACCGACAAGCCCGAAGAGATCGCCTCCATTCCCCTCTCCGGCAAGACCGTTCACCTTCGGGTCGACTGCGAATTTGAGCCCGCGCCTGAAGTTGCCCGGTTCTCCTACAGCCTAGACGGCAAATCGTGGACCCCCATCGGTCGTCCTTCGCGCCTGGCCTACACCTTCCCGCACTTCATGGGTTACCGCTACGGCCTCTTCTATTACTCGACCAAGATTGCCGGCGGCCGCGTGGACTTTGACTACTACCGGGTCGGGCAAGGGACGCAAGACGGGCGCTAGGACGGCGCAACTTTATTTCTCCGCCTTCTCTCATTTTCCGCCGCTCATGAAAAAAACAGCCTTCTCCGCAGTCGTTCTCTCGTCCGTGCTGGTCTTGCTACCCGCAACGTCATTCGCGCGCAACCCGGTTATTCAAACGATGTATACGGCCGATCCGGCCCCCATGGTCCATAAGGGCACGCTCTACCTGTTTTCTAGCCACGACGAAGACGTCGGGGAGGCCAACAACTTCAATATGAAGAATTGGGTGCTCGCCACGACGACGGACATGGTGAACTGGACTCAGCACGGCGCGGTCGCCTCCCTGCGAGATTTTCCTTGGGCCTCCAAGGAGAACTCCGGCTGGGACGGCTATGACAACGGTGCCTGGGCCCCTCAAGTGATTGAGCGCGATGGCAAGTGGTATCTCTATGGCCCGGTGCAAGGCCGTGGCATTGGCGTGCTGGTGGCCGATAACCCCCTGGGCCCCTATATCGACCCGATCAAAAAGCCGCTGATCGCCGGCCACGCCGGCGGCCTGTACGACAGCATCGATCCGACCGTTTTCATCGACGACAAGGGTCAGGCCTATCTCGCCTGGGGCAATCCCAATCTGTGGTCAGTGAAACTGAACAAGGACATGATTTCCTACGACACCAGCGTCGGGGAGAAGGGCATCATTGGCCATCCGATGACCGTCAAGGCCTTGGGCGAGCGCAACCCTCCGGACACAGTAGGCGTCACGAAGCCGAAGCCTGCTTTGCGCGGCACATCCTACGAAGAGGGTCCTTGGCTCTATAGGCGCAAGAATCTCAATTACCTGTTTTTTGCCGCCGGTCCCATCCCTGAGCATCTCGGCTACGCCACCGGCCCCACAGCCGAAGGCCCGTGGACCTACGGCGGCGCCGTCATGTCTCCGCAAAGCGCTTTTACCAACCACCCGGGCGTGGTCGATTACAAGGGCAAGACCTACCTTTTCTATCACAACGCCGCTCTTCCGGGAGGCGACGGCTTCAAACGTTCCGTGTGCGTCGACGAGTTGAAGTTCAACCCCGATGGCTCGGTCCCGATGGTGCAGCCAACCAAGGAAGGGCCGGCGCCGGTCGCCACCCTCGATCCCTACAAGCGAGTTGAAGCCGAGACCATCGCCTGGTCTTCCGGTGTCAAGATCGAGCCCAGCAGCGCCGGTGGCCAGAATGTGCGCGACATCCATGACGGCGCCTATATCCAGGTGCGAAATGTCGATTTCGGCGTGACCGGCGCGCGCGCCTTCATGGCCAGCCTCGCCAGCACGGCCGAGGCGAAGGAGCCCAGCGGGGCAAAGATCGAGATTCGTCTGGGCAAGCTCGACGGCCAGTTGATCGGCACTCTGCCGGTGTCAGGAACCGGCGGCGAATGGAAGCAGCAGTTGGCCCAGATCTCCGGAGCCTCCGGCGTCCAGGATCTCTTCTTCGTATTCCGCGGTGCGGCCGGCGAAGAACTGTTCAAGTTCGATTACTGGCAATTCTCCAAATAACTGGACAAGGCGGTCCGCGCATGGGGCCGCCCAAGAATCAGCCGGATTCATCGCGATCAAACGCATGGCGGCTTTACAGCTGTCTTGAGACCCTATATGAAAACAATCAAACACAGCCTCGCCGTTCTCGGCCTGATTGCGGCGCCGGCTTTTGCCGCCAACGAGGTCAGCATCAACATCGACGCCGGCAAGCCCGGCCCGGTCATCAGCAAGTACGTGTACGGCCAGTTCGCCGAACACCTGGGCACCGGCGTCTATGAAGGCATGTGGGTCGGCACCAAGTCGAACATCCCCAACACCCGGGGCTGGCGCAATGACGTCGTCGGCGCACTGAAGGAGTTGCATGTACCGCTGGTGCGCTGGCCGGGCGGCTGCTTCGCCGACACCTACCACTGGCGCGACGGCATCGGCCCGCAGGACAAGCGACCGAGCAACGTCTGGGGCACCCACGTCGAAGAAATCAACGCTGTCGGTACCCACGAGTTCTTCGACCTCATCGAGATGATGGGCGCCGACGCCTACGTCAACGGCAACGTCGGTACCGGCAGCGTGCAGGAGATGGCCGACTGGGTGCAGTACATGACTGCGGAAGGCGGCTCGCCGTTGGCCCGGCTGCGCGCTCAGAACGGGCGCGAAAAGCCGTTCAAGGTCGCCTTCTTCGGTGTCGGCAATGAGTTGTGGGGCTGCGGCGGCAACATGAAGCCCGATTACTACGCCAGCCTGTACAGCAATTACGAGCATTTCCTGTGGGGGTCAGAGAAGTCGCGGCCGAAGATGATCGCCAGCGGCGGCAGCGGCTTCGACACCGCGTGGACCCAGGTCCTGAGCAAGGAACTGAAGGGCCGCACGATCGGCATCACCGTTCACCAGTACACCGTCCCGACCGGCAACTGGGACGTCAAGGGCAAGGACCTCGGCTTCAAGGAAGGCGAGTGGATCTCGACCCTGGCCAATACCTTGAAGATGGATCAGCTCGTCAAGGATCACGTGGCCATCCTGGACAAGAACGATCCCCAGAAGAAGATCGGACTGATGGTCGACGAGTGGGGCACCTGGTATGACGAAGCAGGCGCCCGAAGCGCGCTGTTCCAGCAGAACTCCCTGCGCGACGCGCTGGTGGCGGCACTCAACTTCCACATCTTCCACGAGCATGCGGAGCGGGTCACTCTGACCACCATCGCCCAGATGGTCAACGTGCTGCAGGCGATGGTCCTGACGGACAAGGAGAAGATGGTCCTGACGCCGACCTACTACGCGTTCCAGATGTATGCGCCGTTCCAGGATGCCAAGTCGCTGCCGCTGGCCATCAAGGACAACACCAGCTACACGCTGGGCGCAACAACCATTCCGGGCGTGAGCGCTACGGCGGCACGCGCCAAGGACGGCAAGGTGTACCTGGCGCTGGTCAACACCGATCCGTCCAAGGCGGTCGATGTCGCCGTCAACGTTGCGGGCACGAAGGTCAACGGTGCGGCAGGCAAGGTGCTGACCTCGGCCGCGATGGACGCGCACAACACGTTCCAGAATCCGCAGGTCATCAAGCCGTCGGCGTTCAGCGCGCGTGCCGCGGACGGCAAGCTGTCGATCAAGGTGCCTGCCAAGGCCGTGATAGTGGTCGCGTTGGAGGAGTGAAGGCGTCGCGCGCAAGCGCTTCGTGAAGTCATATTCGATCGGTGAAATTCTTTCGAAACCTGCGGCTCATTGACAGCCGAACGCCCGATTGAAGAACCACCTCGTGCTCCCCGCTGCTGTGAAGCTCTAGACCGCGAACCCTCTCGCGATTGACGATGATGGACCGGTGGATACGAACGAAGGTCTTTGCATCCAGCTCTCGTTCTAGAGCGTGCAGGCTGCGGCGCAAGATGTGCGTCGCATTGCCTACGTGCAAGTATGCGTAGTAGTCGGCCGCCTCGATCCAGTCCACGTCTGCCGTGTTCAAGAACAAGGTCTTGCCCCGGTTCTTCACCACGAGTTGAGTCAATGGCGGGCGGTCCGCCGTCGGCTCTTGCGTGATCCGAAACTTGGCTCGCTGCAACGCGCGGTGAAATCGCGCGTCGTCGAACGGCTTGAGCAAATAGTCAAGCGCGCCTGCATCGAACGCGCGCAGCGCGTATTCGTCGTACGCCGTGACGAAGACGACGGCCGCGGGCATGTCCGAGCCCATCAGTTCGAGCACATCGAAGCCATCGCACTCGGGCATGTGGACGTCGAGAAAGAGAACGTCAGGTCTTGTGCGCCGCATCTCGGCAACGGCCGCTTGACCAGAGTCGCATTCAACGACAGCTGCCACATCTGGATCGGCGCTCAGCAAGATCACAAGGTTACGCCGGGCGATCGCCTCGTCGTCGACCACCAGGATCCGCAGCGCCGCCATTCAGGACACCTGCAGGGGAAGCGTGACGACGACCTCGACGCCATCCTCGCCGGCGGGTTTGAGCGTCAGGCCGGACCGCTCACCGTGAAGAATCCGCAAGCGTGCCCGCAAGTTCCTGAGGCCCACGCCGGTGCCCGTTGCAGCGAGATCCTCCTGCGTGAACGGTCCGTCGTTTGACACGGTCAGCCGCAGCATCCCCTGCCGGTCCTCGCCGACGATGCGAATGCCGCCGCCGCTCACTCGTTTGCAAATGCCGTGCTTGATGGCGTTCTCGACGAGAGGCTGCAACAGCAGGTTCGGCACCTTGGCGCCGAGCAGTTCGTTCGGGAGCTCCATGTTCACGACAAGGCGCTCGCCGAACCGAAGCTTCTGGATGTCGACGTAACGCTGCAGGTAGTCAACTTCCTCTGCCAACGTCACTTGCGCCCTGTGCGAATCTTCCGATGCGCGACGCAGGAATTCACTCAGTCCCACGACCATGTTGACTGCCGCGTCGTTGCGTCGGTCACGAACAAGGCCAGCGATCGTGTTGAGCGTGTTGTACATGAAGTGCGGCTCGAGCTGTCTTCGCAACGCCTCCAGCTGCGCTCTGGTCAGCTCTTCATTGAGTCGGGCAGCTTCTGTCACCTGCTTGGTGATGCGGTCCTTCGCGTCCACCAGATAGGTCACAGTCAATATCAGCGTGTAGGCGATGGTGAACGTCAATAGCTGGTAGACAAGCGACGTGCTCCACGTTTCCCCGAACGTCGGCCAGCGCTTGTTGCCCCATGGATTGAAGATCGTCTGGAGCCACGCATACCAGCATTCAGTGATCGTGCTGATGATGGCGAACGTTGCACGATGCAGCGCGACGGTGCCTACGCTGGCTCTGCGAATGATCGGGTAGCGCAAGGCCAGCTCGACGACGAGTGGCGTCGCCAACGCCCATGGCAACCACAGGGCCAGTTCGATCAAGAACAGCGGCGCCCAGGGATGCGTTCTGCCTTCCAGGCGCATGATCGCCACGGTTTGACACGCGTCGAACAGCGCGCCGGCCGTCCAAGCTGCGGCGATCCAGCGCCAACGGCTCGAGGCTGCATACCGTCCCAAGGAGAGCATGCCGGCGACGATACCTTAGGCGCAATCAGCCTCCACGCGTTCTGCAGCGAACGGCGGCCGGCATGCAGGGAGCGGTCTGGCCTCGTCCCTGCGGACTGCCTAGACTGACTCAAGTCGCTGCTCAGGGGCCCAGGCCCTCGAGAGGCACGTGGGGAGATCTCACACAACCCAAACGAGATGGCAATATGAAACGATCGATGGCTTTGATTCTTTCATTCTGGTCGTTCGCGGGCTCTGCCTTGGCTGACACACCGGCTCCTCCTTCGACGCAGGCGGCCGTCGCGGAAATCAGGCAGCTAGGGAAAGAGATGGGGGATGCGATGGTGGCACTCGACATCGACAAGATTGACCAAATTTTTGGTGATGACTGGGTGTCGGTCGGATCATCCGGCGGCGTATCAACCAAGCGAATGCTCCTGAACGACGTCAAGACGGGCAAGAAGAGGCTCACGTGGTTCGAGCTGCGGCCGATCGATGTACAGGTCTTCGGTGAAGTCGCCATTGCTCAGGGCAACGTGGCCGAGAAGAGATTCGTCGACGGTCGGGAGATCTATATGGAACTCGTCTATGCGGACATCCTGAAAAGGCGCGACGGCCGCTGGGTGGTCGTGCAAAGCATGGGTGCCAAGGTTCGGTAAGTGCGGGGACGTCGTTGCGAATGCGGATGAAGACCTGCTTCGCGCACGCCCATCAGCCTTTGAGGCGCGCAACGACTCGCGCGGGGCCGCGCAGCTCGATGTCGTTGGCGTAGAGCAGCAGCCGCACCAGCACCAGCGACCGGGTGTCGTCCGGTTCGTTCTCGATGTCGGTGAGGACGACGAGGCGCGGCTTCGCGGGAGGCGCTTCGGGCGCGGCCGAAGCGCCTCCCGACAGCATGAGTGCGCCGAGCAGCGCGGTGAATGCGAATCTGAGCATGGATGGCGTCGTCATGGGTCAGCGACCCGAAGTTGCTGGGCCCGTCCTGCGTTTCAATGCGGCGGCTTGGCGATGCTCGGCGTGATGGGCAACGGCGATCATGGTCTGCCCGTCATCAGCGCAGCGGCGTGATGCGCACCATGATCACGCCGTGAGGCGCAACCTTGCCGCCATAGCTGCCGCTGACGTTCTTCGTGACCTTCTTGCTCCACAGGTCCTTCACGTCGGCCTTCTGGTCGATGGGCAACTGGAGCAGCTCCCAAGCCACCTTCATGTTGGCCGGCGTCTTGCCGCGGTTGAACAGCACCACCGCGTGCTCACCGCCCTGTAGCGGCCGCACCCAGACCTCAAGCTCGCCTTCCCTCAAGGCGCGTTGGCCTTGCTTGCCCAGCGGATCCTGGTCGACGGCGATGACGTCCTTGTTGGTGAGGATGCGCAGCGTGTCGGCGTCCATCTTCGACAGGTCGTTGCCGGCGATCAGCGGCGCGGCCAGCCGCATGTCAAGGAGCCGGCGTCGGAGTAGAGGTCGAACGGGAAGAATTCTGCCGGCACGATGTCAAAGAATGCTCCACCACTGCACGACCCCGCCTGTGCACTGCCACTGCCGTACTTCCGCGCCGGGGGTCTTCCCGCCGTTGAAGTCATCCAGGCAGAGGTTGCTGTTGCGGTTGACGATGTTGAGCTGGCCGCCGTCCGCGTTGATGAGGCGCCATTGCTGGACGGCCTGGCCGTTGCAGGTGGACTGCTGGATGGCGGAGCCGGGAGCGGTCTTCCCGTCGGTATCGTCGAGGCACAGGCCGCTGTTGACGTTGACGATCGTGACGTAGCCGTCGGCCGCAGGCACGATATTCCATTGCTGCGCCGCCGACCCGTTGCACGTCCACTGCACGACGGGCGAGCCGGCCGCGGTGGCCGAGTTGTAGTCGTCGAGACACAGACCGTTGTACTCATTCTTGATCGCACGGCCCGCCAGCGTCGTGGAAGTGTCGGCCGCGTACTTCGCCGCGACGAGATTGGCCTGGACGGCGTTCTCGGTCGCGTCCGACGGATAGCCCGACGTCATCGCGCCCTCGTAGAACGTCCCCCGTCCCCCGTTGCTGTTGTCGCCGCCGATGCCCAGGACGATCGCACCCTCCTTGCTCATGGTCGTATACCCCCCGCTCGGGCGCACGCCGTCATAGAAGGTCGACAGCGAGCCGGCCTGTGTGTTGCCGCCGCGGATGGCCCAGTGGTTCGGCTCACCCTTGACGATGGCCGTGACGAATCGGCTGGTGATCGTGGGGTCATTCGCGTTGAGGTGCGGGTCGCGGCCCGAGAACAGGCCGTTCTCCAGGTCCGCCATGATCCAGGGGCCCGGGCCCGCTCCGGTGCCCCAGGCGGACTGGTTGCCGAAGTAGATCGTTTCCATGTGGCCATTGCCGGTGTCGTTCCCGCTCGGCTCGGCATTGCCGTAGTCGAAGCAGCATGCCGAGTTGAAATGCCACCCGTCGAGGGCTGCGTACATGCCTTCGGGCTGGTCGCCCACCGCGATGCCATTGGTGGTGTTGTTGCGGTAGCCGGTTCCTGGTGGGATGAAGACGCCATAGACCTTCTGGCCCGAGAGCGTCAACGGCGCCGCGTTGGCGACAGCGAGATTGTCGTAGCCGCCGGCCGCCGGCCCCTTGAAGAAGCCGGGGGGCGCCTGCGTGAGGTGGTTGTTGCGCCCCGATTGGTCGTAGATGACGCTGATCAGGCAGGTCGTGCCCGTGCAGAAGGCGTCCTGCAGCGCCGCATTGGCGATGCCGCTGGAAAGCGCGGTGACGTCGAGCGTTGCATTGTCCGATTGCCTGAGGACCTGGTACAGCGGACCCGTATAGGTCGAGAGCAGGACCCGCGTCGTGCTGTGCGCCGCGACGCACGGCGTGCCGCCGGCGGCGTAGATGTCGCAAGGCCCCTGCGCAGCCGAAGGCGCAGGCGCAGGTGCGGGTGCGGGTGCGGGTGCGGGAGCAGGTGCAGGAGCAGGAGCAGGAGCAGGTGCAGGTGCAGGTGCAGGTGCAGGTGCAGGTGCAGGTGCAGGTGCAGGTGCAGGCGCGTCGCCACCACCGCCGCCACAGCCCGCCACCAGGGTCGCGGTGACGATGGAGAGAACGGTGAGCTGTTTGCTGTACTTCATGGCGGAAAAGGCGTGTGGTTCGTTGACGGTGATGGCGCGGCGGCGCTGATCACGGAGCAGGCATTGGTTCCAGCAGCCGCGGCTGTTCATTTCGTGCGCAACTCGCTGATGGCGTTGGGGGCGGTGGCGACGATCAAGCCCAGCCGATAGGGCGGCTCGCCTCAGCCGGCGGCTGGATCAGGGGCTCGCTGGATTTCCATTCGAAAGCGCTGGCCTGGGCCGGCGACCCGCCGCCGACGGCGGGGGGCGTCGTGCCGCTGCCTGCGCTGCCGCCGCCGCAACCTGCCAAGCCGACCGCAGGGATGCAAAGGGCGGCGAGTCGTTGACTGAACTTGTTCACAAGGAAAGGGGTCTGGTTCCTTGAAGGGCGGCCAGGGCGCTGCACCATGGCCGCGAGCCAACGGCAGGCTCAGCAGGTCCTTGCGGGCCACCCTTGTGCGAGTGGCCTGTCGCCCGACATCGCGCCAAGGTGCCAGGCAGCGGGACAGGCTTTAACGCTGCAAAACCGGGCTCGCCGCGGTAGGTGGCCGCATCGTCGGACACCACCCGCGGCGGGCTCACGGTGTCACCACCGTGATGTCATGACGTCACTTGGCGTTGTCGACAATGGTCTTGATCAGGTCCGGGAAGGACTGAGCGCTGGTCGAGCGATCGAACAGGCCCGTCGCGTGGTTGGTGACGTAGCCCGGGTCCCACCACGTCGGCACGATGCCGTGCTGGTAGGCGGACTTGGTCACGTACTTGGTCCAGTAGGTGCGGTAGGTGCCGGCCGGGTCGTACTCGGTCCTCAGGATGGCGCCGTATTCGCCCATCAGCACGGGCATGCCAGCGTCGACGAAGCGGGACTTCATCTTCTGGAACTGCGCGTCCACGTAGCCTTCGTGGGCCCAGGGTTCCGTTGCGGCCGGATTGGTCGCGATCGAACCCCACTGCCAGATGCCGCTCTTGTCATTGAGCGCGAAGTTGAACGGATCGTAGAAGTGCACCTCGATGAACATCCGATTCGTCGCCGGATCATTGGGCTTGACGAAGCCGTCGTAGGTCGCGTTGATGTTGGTGTTGAAGCCCTGCACGACGAGATGGCGCTTGGCGTTGTTGCCACCCGTGGCCCGCACCGCGTTGACGAAGACTTGGTTGAACCCGTTCTGGACGGATTGGTACTCGGCCGTCGGCGGGTTGTAGTCGCCAGCGACCATGATCTCGTTGGTGCCGGCGAACAGCAGGTAGTCGTCGTAGTCCTTGAAGTTGTTGGCGATCTGCGTCCACATCCGGGCCAGGCGGGCATTGGCACTGGCCTGGCGGGCGTAGGTCGGGATCAGCCAGTCGCCTTCGTGGTGGGTGTTCAGCACGGCATAGAGGCCGGCGTTGCGGGCATAACCGACGACCTGGGTGACGCGCGCCATCCAGCTCGGGTTGATGTTGCCGTCGGCGTCGGCGTACTGGTTCCAGGTGACGGGAATGCGCACGGTCTTGAAGCCGGCCGCTTTCACCGCGTTGAGCAACTGCTGGCTCGCCACGGGGTTGCCCCAGGACGTTTCAGCCGGCACGGCGTCCAGCGTGTTGCCCAGGTTCCAGGCGGGTGACATCTGCTGCGACAGCTGGATGCTCGTCAGGTCGCGCATGGAGCTGGGCACGGTGATGACGAACGCCTGCGTGCTCTTGGCGCCGCAGCTGTTGGTATAGGTGGCGGTGGCCGTGCAGCTGGCGCCGGGCGTGATCGTCTGCTCGCGCGAGCCGCCCGCGGTGCCGCAACCGCTCCACGACCACATGCCGCCGGAGATGGGTTGCGGTCCCAGGATGGCCGAGCTGCCGGCGCTGACGGTGCCCGAGGCGGTCTGCGTCCACGAGCCATTGACATTGAGCCACGGCGTGACGGGAGTCGGCGCGCAGCTGCTGCCGCGCGTGGCGGAGGCCGAGCCGGAGCTGTAGCTGCCGGTGCTGGTCGTGAACTTGACCCAGTACCAGTAGGGCGTGCCGGTATTGGCCGAGGCGTCGGCGTAGCTCCTGGCGTTGGTGGCGGGCACGGCGATGCGGCTGCGGCCGTTGGGGTCGCTGTCCGTGTCGCGGTAGACCTCCAGGCGCGAGACATTGCCGCTGACGGTCCAGTTGAGCTGGTTGTCGTTGGCGGTGCCGCTGGCACTCAGGCAGACGGTGGCGCCGCCGCCGCTGCCGCAGTTTTGCGCCTGGGCGAGGGTGCCTGCGCTGGCGCCGAAGGCGAGCAGCAGTGCGGGTATCAGGGTTCTCATGTTCTACCTTTCAGGGTTGAAAGTGCTCGGCCGGTTGTCTCCTCCGGTCACGAGCGTTATGAAAGATGCAGCTTCAATGCATGGCTACATCCCGACGACAACGATGGACTGCCGGCGGCAGTTCCAGCACCAGGTCCTGCGGGCCAGGCTGGGCTCAAAACGGCGCAGGCAAGATGGCCCGCGGCTGCTCGACGTGGTGTGGGCGTGCATGGCGACCGCCGCCGGTTGATCCGGGTGGTCCGAGGCTTGGCAGGTCGGCGTGAGCACCATGCGAGGATTGATTCGACGCCGAATCATTTCGGCGAAAAAATTGCAGCAGCGCCGCGAAATCATCTTAATTCGGTCGACAACCGAACTAATTAGGGGAAACCCATCGGCGCCGCTGCACCTGCTTACAGCTTCAGGAGATCGTCAGCACCGCGCCGCGCGCAGGGGCGATCAAAGTCCGGCCGGGAAGGATCTCGACGGGCAGGACGATATTGCGCGGGCCCTCGTACATCTGTCCACTGCGCTGCGCCTCGATCAATTGCATGAGGACGTTGACCGCCTGACGACCCATTTCGAGCAGGGGCTGACGCACGGTCGTCATGCGCAGGGTGCGGGCCAGCAAGGTATCGTCAAAGCCAGCGACCGAAATGTCCCGAGGCACGCTCAGCCCTCGCGCCTCCAGCGCTTCCATGCAACCGAACGCGATGGCGTCGTTGCCACAGAAGATGGCCTCGGGCAAGCGTTCACCGCGGTGGGCCTGCAGCCACGTCTCCATCGCCTGTCGGCCGCCCTGCACGGTGAACCAGGTACGGATCACATGGTCGGCTGCGACTTCGACGCCGGTTTCGGCATGCGCGCGCAAGAAGCCCTCGACACGGCGGTCCGCGCCCTTGGTGTGCGGCGGCCCGCCCACGCACAGGATATGGCGATGGCCGAGTTCAAGCATGTGGCGCACGATGCCAAAGCCGCCCGCCTCGTCGTCCGCCTCGACGTTCACCTGGCCCTGCAGCTGCATGCCCGCATGGATCGTGACCAAGGGCGTATGGGGAGGCAGCCAGCTCGTGCTGTCATCTTCCAGATAGGGCGCCAAAACGACCAGCCCGTCGACGCGGCCGTCGCACAGCGCGGGGATGCGCTTGGGCGCTTCTTCCCAGCCGCTGAGCGGGAAGACGCATGTCGCCTGCTCGGCCTCCGTCGCGCCCCGCACAACGCCGTTGAACACCTCCAGGAAGTAGAGGTTGGGTTCCTCATTGGCAATGTTCGCGACGAAGCCGATGGCGTTGGCCCGTTGACGGCTGAGTGCGCGCGCCGTCGCGTTGGGCCGGTAGCGCAGGCGCTCCGCCGCCGCCAGCACCCGTTCGCGCGTCTCCATGGATACGCGCGTCGAGCCTTTGCCGGCGTTGAGCGCGCAGGAGGCCGCGACATCCGACACGCCAGCTTCTCGCGCGACGTCAGCGAGCGTGGGCAATCTGTGACGACGACTTTTCGTCGGCTGGGAAGGCTTGGGTGTCGAGGCGGACACTGACCGGCGGCGGGGTGAACGAGCGGCGCACTGTAGCACCGGGCCGTCCGCAAGCTCGGCGTCGCCACGGCTGGAAGTCGGCAGCAACCCGGTCCAGGACGCCCCTTCAACTTGCCCGCTTTCTTGGCAGGCGTCTTCCCGGCGACGCCAGCACGCGCGCTTGGACAGCACAATGTGAGCCTGGCGGTCACGCCCGCCACCCCGTCAACTCGCAACAATCTTCCCAGGACTGATGTCGATGATCTACGAACTGCGCGTCTATACGGCAATGCCTGGCCGGCTACCCGACGTTCTTGCAAGATTTCGCGATCACACCGTGGGCATCTGGAACCGGCTGGGAATTCGTCAACTCGGATATTGGACGACGGCAGTCGGACCTGACAGCAACGCGCTCACCTACATGCTTGTCTGGGAGAGCCTGGCCGATCGTGAGGTCAAGTGGAGCAAGTTTGTCGCCGATCCCGAATGGGTCGAGGTCAGAAAGGCGAGCGAGGCAGCAGGACCGATTGTTGCGAAGATGGACAACTCGTTCTTGGCGCCAACCTCTTTCTCGCCCGCGAAATAGTCTCCTCCGCGGCGGACGACACAGTGGGCTGGGACGCGGTATCAACGCCCAATGCCTCTTCAGTCTGGCCACCGCTTCAGGAACAGTTCAGCCGCAGGAAGGGAGCGCGATGCGCTCAAGCGTCGCTTCTGCCTGCGGCTTGGTCGTTGTCCAGCTGTAGTGCCGCAATCGCGTTGCGGCTTCCCCTCCAGCTCAGCGCATCACTATCAGCTGAACCCGCCGGTTCGTGCTGCGGCCTTCGCGGGTGCTGTTGTCGGCCAGGGGCGCAGATTCGCCGTAGCTGATCGTAGCCATGCGCGCCAGCGGCAAGCCGGCGCGAGACAGGTGCAGGCGCACGGCTTCGGCTCGCTTGAGGCCCAGTTGCTGGTTGATCGTGTCGCTGCCGGTCGCGTCGGTGTGGCCCTGGATTTCGATGAACACCGGCTGGTTGTCGGCCTTGAGCTTGGCGACGAGTTGATCGAGTTCCTGGCCAGCCTGCTCGGTGAGCTGGAAGCGGCCCGACTTGAATTTGACCTTGTCATCGGTCAGCACGGTGCTCATCAGCAGACCGGGCGGCTTGGGCAGGTTGTTGAAGGCCTGGGTTCGCGCTGCAGCCTCCTGCTGCAGAAGGGCCAGCATGCGTGCCTCGCTGCCCTGCAGCCGGCCATCCAGGGCCTTGAGGCCCTCGTCATGCGCCTGCACCCGGGTGCCGAGGCCGTCCACGCTGGTCTGCACCGGAGCGACTGTCTCTTTGACGAAATCCTTGGTGGCGCAAGCGCTCAGCAACATGACGCTGCTGGCGACGATCAGGGGCGAAAGTCTCGACATCGGTAGTCTCGTGGATAAGAAAGTGGTGCGAATGTAGGCAGTCCTTCACGGACGAACGTACCGAGCTGTGAGCAATCCTTGCGCCATTAACCGGACTGAACAAAGCCTTACCGTTCTGCGCTACGGCGCGACGGGCACAGATCCATGTTGCGCAGGTGCTCGACCAGCAGCCCCCGCAGGGCACGCGAGCGGCCTGAGACTCAGCCCTGCACTGGCTCGCTGCGGTTGGCGCGCCAGCACAGGATCAGCTCTCGTGCCAGGGCAGGGAGTTCGCCCCGGCCGGCTCGCTTGGCGAAGCCGAAGCGCTCGCCAGCGTAGATGCGGTCATAGGCCATGCGTGACACATGCGCGGGCCAGCCCTGGGCGGCCATCAGCGCCGAGAAGCGCTCCAGCAGCTGCAGCTCGGCCTGCATCGGGCGTTCCTCGCAGGTCCACTGCTCCTCGATCACCAGCCGCACCGACCCCTCGGGGCAGCTGACGCGGCGTGGGCCGAAGCTGGGCAGCGGGAGCGAGCGGCGGTGGCGGCGGGATGTCATGGCCGCGAAGATAGAACCGCCGCACCTCAAACCCGTGCCGAAAAACACCGCTTCTTCGGCTTTCGACGGGCGCCAGTCGATGGGCGGCGCAAAAGGTGTGGGCTTGGTCACGGCCTGCGACAAGCATGCACTCAGCGGATCGCCGACACCCAGCGTTCGAAGCGCGGCGCCATCCGCCAGCCGTCCTCGCCCAGCCAGTCCGCCGCCACGATGACGTGATGGGCCCGACCGATCAGCTTCTCGCGTGGCACCGTGCCGATGAAGCGCGAGTCCTCACTGTTGTCGCGGTTGTCGCCGAGCAGGAAATACTGCCCTGCCGGCACGGTGAGCTCGGCGAAGTTGCGCCGCGCGCTGAGGGCCGGCAGGAACTGGACAGCATGGGGCCGGCCGTCAAGGTCCTCGGTGGAGCGCACCGCGTCCACGACCCAGCCGGGCGCCACCGCCTCGCCATGAGACTGGCTGCCGCTGTAGCTCAGCGGCGTTCCATTGAGGATCAGCACGTCGTCGCGCATCTCGACGCGATCGCCCGGCAGGCCGACGATGCGCTTGATCAGCCGCGTGCCGCCGGCCGGCGAACTCAGCGTGACGACATCGCCGCGCTGGGGCTCACCCAGCGGCAGCAGCACGACGTCGGTCAGCGGCAGCTTGAGGTCATAGGCCAGGCGGTTGACGAGCACGACATCGCCTTCCAGCAGCGTCGGCCGCATCGAGCCCGAGGGGATGGGGTTCCAATCGGCCACCGCGGTGCGGAACAGCGCGAAGCTGAGCAGGAAGAGGATGAAGCCGCGGTTGTCGCGGAGGGTGCGTCGGAGGTTCATGACGGCCATGCTCGGGCCGATCTCCTGGCTTCGACCCGGCCGGCGGGCGAATGGCCGGCTGAAGTGGGCGAATGGCAGCGGCGCTGCGCGAATGGCGGGCGCGGCAGGCCGATTCCGCGGCCCGATGCCTTCGGCCGCCCGCCAGCGGCGCCCTGACGTCAGGCCGGCGGATCCTTGGCCCGGGTGCGGGACACGGCCATCATGATGCCGACACCGGCGACGATGAGACAGGCGATGGCGACATAGGTGGCGGCCAGGCCGGCCGTGATCAGGGCCCAGGCCAAGCCGCCCAGCAGCACGGCCAGGCCAACGATATAGAGCAGGAAGGACATAGCGGCTCCTGTCAGGGATGGAACGGCGCCCCATCTCGTCAGTGCACTTTAGTGAGGCGGCCCGTCGCGGATGGTCGGACGCCGTTGAAGCTGCCGGTAGGTGGCCTCCTACCGCGGCGCGGCTCTCGCTGCACAAGCTCGGGCGCGGGGATAGCGAGAATCCGCCTCATGACCATCCAATCCCCCAGCGTCTACATCAAGGACACGGGCACGACCAAAGGCCGCGGCGCCTATGCGTCACGGCCTCATGCCAAGGGGGAGACCGTCGAGGCCTGCCCTGTCGTGCTGTTCACCGGCTCCTACACGTCGATTCCCGAGGAGGTCAGAAAACTGCTCTTCAACTGGGGCGTGCTGGCTCACACCACAAGCGGCCATTGCCTGGCTCTCGGCTACGGCAGCATGTACAACCATGAGAACCCGGCCAATATGCGCTACGAGGCCGATGTCGAGTTGCGGCTGCTGCGCTTCGTGGCCATCCGCGACATTGCCGCCGATGAGGAACTCACGGTGAACTACAACGCCGTCGGCGGCGGCCATGTGTCTGAGCGGGACACCTGGTTCACGGGCCAGGGCGTCGAGCCCTACGCCGCTGAGAGCGACGCCTGACCTGCGCGTCAGCGCCCGGCCTTGCCCTCCGGCGCGTCCTGCGCCACCCAGCGCAATACTGCATCCAGCACGCCGCGCGCGGCCTGGGCCTGTGGGTGATTGACGATGGCAACCAGCACCCAGCGCTTGCCCGAGGGCGCATCGACGATGCCGGCCAGCGCGACGACGTCGCGCAGCGAACCGGTCTTGAGATGCGCCCGCCCGGCCGCGGCGCCAAAGCGCCCGGGCTGGCGTGACAGCGTGCCGTCCAGCCCGGCCACCGGTAGCGAGGCCAACAGCTCAGGCATCCACGGCTGGCCCCAGGCCCAGCGCAGCAGCGCTGCCAGCTGGGCCGGGCTCATGCGCGTCTCGCGGGCCAGGCCGGAGCCGTTGACCACGCGGGTCGGTGGTGTCGTGCCGGCATGCGCGTCCAGCCAGGCCTGCAGCCAGGTTGCCGCCGTGTCGGGTGAGGGCGCGGGCACGCCAGCGGCGCGCGCGGTGCTGAGCAACACCTGCTGGGCCGTGAGATTGCTGCTGGCCTTGTTCATATCGCGCAGCGCCTCGGCCAGTGTCGGGCCGGGCCACAGCAGCGTGGGCGCGCTGGCGGGCGCTGGTGCGTCGACGATGGCCTCGCCGCGCCAGGCGATGCCGGCTTCGCGCAGCATCAGCGCCAGCAGCCGCGCCGGGTAGGTGGCCGGGTCGGGATCGGCCAGGGTCCAGGTCAGGTCGCCGCAGGCCGCCGCATAGCTGCCGGCAAAGCGCGGGCGCTGGCCGGCAGCCCATTGCAGCTTCAGCGCGCCGCGCCAGTCGCCGCAGGGCCCGGCCGTCGTCGGCACGGTCTGGGGTGGGTCCAACGCCGGGTCGGCGCTGATGCGGGCCTGCATGCCTTCGACGCGGATCGTGTAGCTGACCGCCTTGAAGTTCAGCAGCAAGGCCTCGGGCAGCGCATTGCCGACGCGCCAGGGCTCGTTGTCGAAGTCACCGGGCTCGGCGGCGCCGGGCGTGAAGGCGCTGCGGTCCAGGCGCAGCGGTCCGCGCAATTCGCTGATGCCCAGGCGCTTCAGCACCCCCCAGACGCGCTCGGTGGACAGGCGCGGGTCGCCGCTGCCCTGGATGGCCAGGCCGCCGTCCTCGGTCAGCCAGACCGGCGTCTGCCATTGCCAGGCCGGGCCCAGGGTGTCCAGCGCCGCCATGCTGGTGACGAGCTTGGTCAATGAGGCGGGGTTCAGTGGCATGTCTGGCTGCCAGGCCAGGCGGGGCCGGGGTTCATCCAGGGCCTGCACGAACACGCCCAGAGCGGTGGCCGGCACCTGGGCCTGGCGCAGCGCGACCTGGACCGACAGCGGCAATGGTTCCGCCGCCTGTACCCCCAGGATCCAACCCGCCAACACCCATCCCATCGCCTGTCTGCGCATGACCCGAAAGTTACACTGGGTTGATGCCCTCCCTCCTGGCTCTCGACAGCTCCACCGACACGATGGCCCTGGCCCTCGTGGCCCAGGGGCAGACTCGGGTTTTCGAGGCCCAGGGCGGGGCGCAGGCGTCGGCACGCATGCTGCCCGAGGTCAAGGCCCTGCTGGCCGGCGCGGGCGTCACGATGGCCGACCTGGACGCCATCGCTTTCGGGCAGGGCCCCGGCGCCTTCACCGGGCTGCGCACCGCCTGCGCCGTCGCGCAGGGCCTGGCCTTCGGGCTGGACCGGCCGGTGCTGGCTATCGACAGCCTCATGGTGGTCGCCGAGGACGCTCGTGCGCAAGGCGCTGGCGACGACCTCTGGGTGGCGATGGACGCGCGCATCGGCGAGATCTATGCGGCCCGCTACCGCTGGGCCGATGGCGCCTGGGTCGTCGTCGAAGCTCCCGCCCTCTACAAGCCCGAGGCGCTGGCCGCGCATTGGGGTACGCCCGCGGCCGTCGCCGGTACGGCCCTGACCGAATATGCCGAGGCCCTGGGCGTGTTGCCGCAGACCTGGCCGCAGGCCCGTTCGCGCGCTGCAGCCCTGGGTACCTTGGCTGTGGCCGCCTGGCAGCGTGGCGAGATGCGCGACGCGGCCGAGGCACTGCCCGTCTATGTGCGCGACAAGGTTGCGCTGACGACGGCCGAGCGAGAACTCAAGTCATGAGCGCATTGCTGGAGCGCAGCCTGCCGCCCTTCGAGGCCGAGGCCATGCGGGTGCCCGACCTGACCGAGATCATCGCCGTCGAGCGCCAGGCCTACCCGGTGCCGTGGACGCATGGCAATTTCGTCGACTCGCTGGCGGCCGCCTACCCGGCCGAGGTGCTGCGCGGGCCGCGCGCCGAGCTTTTCGGTTATTGGGTCGCCATGCCGGGCGTGGACGAGATGCACCTGCTCAACATCACCGTTGTGCCGGCCTGGCAGGGGCGCGGCCTGGCGGTGGCCATGCTGGACCGGCTGGTGGGCGAATGCCGCCGCCGCGGCCTGACGCAGCTGTGGCTGGAAGTGCGCGTCGGCAACGAGCGCGCTCGCGAGGTCTACCGCCGCTACGGCTTCGCAGAGGTTGGCAGGCGCCGCGCGTATTACCCGGTGCAGCAGGGCCCGCGCGAGGATGCAATCCTGATGAGTTTCTCGGTGACGGCATGAGCTGGGACCAGCGCCAGCGGGCCATGTTGGCCGAGATGGGTTATCGGCTGCCGGCTGCTTCGGCAGTGGCCGCCGAAGTCGTCGAAGCCGAGCCGGAGCCCATCGTCGTTGCCGCGCCGCCGCCTGTCATCGTGCGTGTGGCGGCGCCGTCGGCGCCGTCGAGCTTCGCCAACCTGGATATGCCGGCGCTGCGCGAGGCCGTCTCGAGTTGCCGGGCATGCGGCCTGTGCGAGCAGCGCCGCAACGCCGTCTTCGGCAACGGCGCCCTGCAGCAGGCGCAATGGCTGGTCGTCACCGATCCGCCCGATGAAGGCGACGACGCCTCCGGCGAAGCGCTCGGCGGTGATACGGGCCGCCTGCTGGACCGCATGCTGAGCGCCGCCGGCCAACGTCGCACGGGTGATGAAGCGACCGCCTTCGTGACCCCGATCGTCAAGTGCCGCCCGCCGCGCGGCCGGGCCTCCCAGCCCGCCGAGCTGGATGCCTGCGAGGCCGTGCTGGCACGCCAGGCCGAGCTGCTGCGCCCGCGCGTCGTGCTGGCCATGGGCCTGCAGGCGGCGCGCCGGCTGACTGGCCTGACCGAGCCGCTTGGGCGCCTGCGCGGCCGCGTGCACCGTTGGCGCGACCTGCCCGTCATCGTCACCTATCACCCGGCCTACCTGCTGCGCTCGCCTGCGGACAAGGCCGGCGCCTGGGACGACCTGTGTCTGGCCCTGCGGACGGTGAACGACTGATGAGCGCCGCGCCGGGCCGCCCCAAGCAAGCTCGCTCCCGCTTGGCGGGACAGGCCGTAGGCCGAAGGGTGCACCAGTGAGCTCACCCAGGGAACTCGACCTCGAGCGCCAGGCCCTGGACGCGGCGCGCTTTCGCATGCTGGCCGATCATGTGCCGGCTTGGATCGCGCTGTACGGTGCCGCCGACCATCGTTGCCTCTTTGCCAACCGTGGCTATGCCGAGGCCTTCAAGCTGACGCAGGACTCCATCGTCGGCAAGCACTTCAGCGAGATCGTCGGATCCGAGGCCTACGAGCATGTGCGCGTGTCGGTCGAACAACTGGTGCGCGACCTCAAGCCGGTCGTCTACGAGCGCGAGCTGATCCAGCCCGGCGGCAAGCTGTCCTTCCTCGAGATCCACCTGATTCCGCAGTTCGACAGCCAGGGCACGCTGCTGGGCAGCTGGGTCCTGGTCTACGACATCACGCGCCATCGCCTGGCCGAGCGCCGGCTGCGGGAATCGGAGGCCAGGCTCGACAAGTTCATGCAGGCCACGGTGGAGGGCATCCTCTTCCACCGCGACGGCATCATGACCGACGTCAACCAGCCCCTGTGCAAGATGTTGGGCTGGTCGGCGGACGAACTGATCGGCAAGCACGTGCTGTCCTATGTCGACGCCGACGAACTGCCCAAGGTCCGCGAGGTCATGTTGCGAGGGCAGGAGCTTCGCTACGAGACCGCCGTCACGCACTGCAACGGCTCACGCATTCCGGTCGAGCTCATCATGCGCACGATGGAGCGCGACGGCGAGCAGCTGCGCATGGCCGTCGTGCGCGACATCAGCGACCGCCTCGCCAACGAGGCGCGCATCCAGCACCTGGCCCATCACGATGTCCTGACCGGCCTGCTCAACCGCGCGGCCTTCATGGACCGCATGGCCCTGCAGATGCGCCGCGCCGAGCGCAAGGGCGAGATGCTGGCCCTGCTCTTCATCGACCTGGACAACTTCAAGCGCGTCAACGATTCCCTGGGTCATCTCGAGGGCGACCAGGTGCTGACGACGGTGTCCGAGCGCATCGTCGGTGCGCTGCGCGACAGCGACCTCGTCGGCCGCTTCGGTGGCGACGAGTTCATCGTGCTGCTGAGCGACCTGACCAGTCGCGCCGACATCGTCGTCGTGCTGGAGGCCCTGCTGTCGGTCGTCGAAGTGCCCGTCAAGGCCGATGGCCGGGCGCTGTCGGTCACGCCCTCCATCGGCGTGGCCGTCTACCCGGACGATGGCCGGCAGGCGGATGACCTCATCCAGCATGCCGACACGGCCATGTACCTCGCCAAGGCTCGCGGCCGTGCGACCTACCAGTTCTTCGAATCCTCGCTGGCCGAGGCCGCCTATGCCGACATCGTGCTCGAAGCCGAGCTGGCCCAAGGCCTGACGCGCAACGAGTTCGAACTCTTCTTCCAGCCCCAGGTCGAGGCGACGACGGGCCAGCTGTCGGGCGCCGAGGCGCTGCTGCGCTGGCGCCACCCGCGGCGTGGCCTGCTGGCGCCGGACGCTTTCATCTTCGTTGCCGAGCGCCACCGCCTGATGCTCAATCTCGGCGAATGGGTGCTGCGCGAAGCCGCCGCAACGGCACGGCGTTGGCGCGAGAACGGCCTGACCCGCGGCCATGGCGCCATGCGCATTGCCGTCAACCTGTCGCGCATCCAGTTCCATCTCGATGGCTTTGCCGACACGGTCAAGCGCGTGTTGCAGGAATCCGGCGCCGAAGGACAGTGGCTGGAGCTGGAGCTGACTGAGCGCATGCTCATCGATGACATCACGCATGCGCCGGCGACGCTGGCCCAGCTGCGCGCTCTCGGGCTGACGGTGTCGGTCGACGACTTCGGCACCGGCTACACCTCGCTGGCCCACCTGACCGAGCTGCCGCTGGACAAGCTCAAGATCGACCAGGGCTTCGTCGCCCGCTTGCCCGACGATGTCGGTGCCCAGGCCATCACGCGGGCCATCGTGCAGATGGCCGTCGGCCTGGGTCTGACCGTCACGGCCGAAGGCGTGCGCACCGCGGCCCAGTGGCAGCTGCTGGCTGGCTGGGGCTGCCAGCAGTTCCAGGGCGAGCTGGTCGGCGCGCCGATGCCGCTGGCCGAGTTCGAAGCCTGGGTGAAAGCTCGATGAATGGCGCGGTGAAGCTCGCCGACAAGATCCACGCCGAGATCGCCGCAGCCGGCGGCTGGCTGGGCTTCGACCGTTTCATGAGCATGGCCCTGTACGAGCCGGGCCTGGGCTATTACGCCGGCGGCCGGCGCAAGTTCGGCCAGATGCCCAGCGAGGGCTCGGACTTCGTCACGGCACCCGAGATGTCGCCGTTGTTCGGCCGCGCGCTGGCCCGCCAGCTCGCCCAAGCCATGGACGCCAGCGGCTGCCGCGACGTCATCGAGTTCGGTGCCGGCTCGGGTGCACTGGCGGCCCAGTTGATCGCGGAGCTGGATGCATTGGGCGCGGGCCTGGCACGCTACGCAATAGTGGAGCTGTCGGCCGAACTGCGCGAGCGCCAGCGCGAACGCCTTTCGCATTGGAGGGGGCGCGTCGACTGGCTGGACGCGTTGCCCGCCGAACTGGAGGCTGTCGTCATCGGCAACGAGGTGCTGGATGCGATGCCGGTCCAGCTCCTTGCCTTCGACGGCCAGGTCTGGCGCGAGCGCGGCGTGGTCTCGGCGGGCGAGGGCTTTGCCTTTGAAGACCGTGCCAGCATGTTGCGCCCGCCGCTGGAGGCGGGCATGGTGCCGGGCACCGTCACCGAGATCCACCCGCAGAGCGAGGCCTTCGTTGCGACCCTCGCCCGGACCTTGAAACGCGGCGCCGCGTTCTTCATCGACTATGGCTTCCCCGAAGCCGAGTACTACCACCCGCAGCGCCACGGCGGCACGCTGATGTGCCACCAGGGCCACCTGGCCGATGCCGATCCGCTGGTGGCCGTGGGCGACAAGGACATCACGGCCCACGTCAACTTCACCGGCATTGCGCTGGCCGGCCAGGACGCCGGCCTTGTCGTGCTGGGCTACACCAGTCAGGCCAATTTCCTGCTCAACTGCGGCATCGCCGATCTGCTGGCCGGGGCGAGCCTGGGCGAGCGCGCCATGGCCCACCGCCTGCTGGCCGAGCATGAGATGGGCGAGCTGTTCAAGGTGATCGGCTTCGCGCCGCTGAGCGGTACTTTCGATGCGCTCGGATTCAGTCGCGGAGACCGCTCGCACAAACTCTGAGGAGTTGTGAATGAAGGCTTGGTTGCTGCTGTTGCTCTGCGCCCCGGCGCTGGCGCAAGACCTCAATGTCGGCCGCAGCCTTGCGGCCACCTGTGCCAACTGCCATGCCAACAACGGCCGACCACGCAACCAGGCGATACCGCCGCTGGCTGGCATGAAGGCCGACGTGATGCTGGAGCTGCTGGCCGACTACCGCAGCGGCAGGCAGGCCGGCACCGTCATGCCACAGATCGTCAAGGGCTACACCGAGGAGCAGTTGCGCCTGGTTGCCGCCTACTTCGCCGTGCAGGCCAAGCCATGATTGCGCGGCGCCAATTGGTCGTGGCCGGTGGCTTGGCGCTGGCGGGTTGTGCAGCGCCATCGGGCCCGACTGCCCGAGTCGTCGTCGTTGGTGGTGGTTTTGGCGGCGCGACCGCGGCCCGCTATCTGAAGCTCTGGGGTGGCGCGGCGGTCGACGTCACCCTGGTCGAGCGCAACGAGGGCTTCATCTCCTGCCCGATGTCCAACCTCGTCCTCGCCGGTGTGCGCGACCCGCTCAGCATCAGCCATGGCTATGCGGGCCTGGAGGCCCAGGGCGTCAAGCGCGTGCGTGGCGAGGTCGTGGGCATCGACCCCGCGGCCAGGACCCTGCAGCTGGCCGACCGCAGCACCCTGGGCTGGGACCGCTTGATCCTGTCGCCCGGCATCGACTTCATGAACGACGCCGTGCCCGGCCTCGCCGCCGCCTTCGACAGCGGCCGTGCCGTGCATGCCTGGAAGGCTGGCGCCCAGACGCTGGCGCTGCGCCGCCAGCTGCAAGCCCTGCCCGATGGCGGTGTCGTGCTGATGAGCATTCCCAAGGCGCCCTATCGCTGCCCGCCAGGGCCCTATGAGCGGGCCTGCCTGATCGCCTCGTATCTGCGTCGCGCCAAACCGCGCGCCAAGCTGCTGGTGCTGGACGCCAACCCCGAGATTCAGAGCAAGAAGGCGCTGTTCGAGCGCGCCTTTGCGCAACACCATGCCGGCGTGCTCGAGTACCGGCCCAATGCCGAGTTGAAGGAGGTGCTGACCGACGGCACGGCACGCTTCGAGTTCGAGGACGTCAAGGCCGATGTCCTGAACCTGATCCCGCCGCAGCGTGCCGGCGATCTGGCGCGCGACTTTGCCAACGTGAATCGCCGCTGGGTCGGCATCGACTGGCTGACGATGCAGGCGCAGGCCGCGCAGGGCGTGCATGTCGTCGGCGACGCGATCTTCTCGGCGCCGGGCATGCCCAAGTCGGGCCATCTCGCCAACCAGCAGGCCAAGCTCGCGGCGGCGGCCGTGCTGCAGTTGCTCAAGGGTGAGGCGGTGAACCCGGCGCCGGTGGTAATGAACACCTGCTACAGCTTTGTCACGCCGACCGAGGCCATGCATGTGGCTTCCGTCCATCAGTACGACGCGGCAGAAAAGACGATGAAGGCGGTGCCCGGTGCCGGGGGCGTGTCGCCGGCCGCGACGTCGGCCGAGGCTGCGATCGCGCTGGCCTGGGCCGAGAACATCTGGGCCGACACACTGGCGCTTGGCTAGGAGTCTGCGCGGCAGAGGCGTGGCCCGCGTTGAGGCAGGCAGGGGCGCAGRCAAGGCGCGAGGAGGCCGCGGGCTCGCGCCCGCAACGACGAGCAACGCCGCATGCGCCCCTGCCTGCCTCAACCCGAAGGGCCGGGGCGATTTGCGGGGCGCTGCGGCGTTGCCGGCTCGTTGTGGGTCCCGACCCACGCCTCGCCGGCGCCTTGCATCGCCCCGCAACTCGCCCCGGCGCGGGCCGCGCCTCTGCCGCGCAGACTCCTAGGGGAAAAGCCCGCCGAGGTTGCCCAGCGTGGGTGCTGCAGCGCCAGGGCCGCGTGCGCCGGCCAGCGCCGCCCAGGCGGCACGCACGGCAGGGTCGTCGTCACGACCCGCGGCCTGGCGCACCTCCAGCCAGTGGCTGACGAGGTCGAGCGGGTGCCTGTCGGGCAGGCTGGCGGGCCGGGCCTGGCGCGCCTGGGCGAGCAGGGCAGGCGCCTCGGGCGAGCCTTGCAGCACGGCGGTCAGTGCCGCATCCAGGCGCGAGCCCCAGGCATGGACGCGCCCGACGCCGCGCACCTGGCTCAGCAGCTCGGCGCTGCGGGCCAGCTCGCCCCGGGCGCGGGCCAGCCGGCCCTCGACCTTGGCCAGCCGGCTGCCGGGCAGGGCGAGGGCGGGGGACAGCGGCTTGTCGCGCACGTGTTGCACGGCCTCGGCGGCCAGGGCCGGGTTGCCGGCGGCCAGGGCGGCGTCCGCCGCCAGCAGCAGGCAGCGGCCGCGCGGCCCGCCGTCCAGCGCGGCTGCCTCGGTCATCAGCGCGCGCAGGGCATTCAGGTCGGGCTGGCCCAGACGCGCCTGCGCGAGCAGCAGTTCGGCGCGGTAGATCAGCAGCGAGCCCGGGGCCAGGCCGTCGGCACTTGCGCCGTCCAGCAGCGCCTGGCGGGTGCGCACCTCCTGGGCATGGCGGCCCTGCAGCTGCAGCGCCTCGGCCCAGCCGGTGGCGGCCTGCAGCGCGAGGTCGTTGCCGGGGCCGAGCTTGCTGCGGATGTCGGCAAGCAGTGGCGCGGCGCGTGTGTCGATGCCGTCGAACAGCGCGTTCAGCGTCAGCATTGAAATCTCGCTGTGGCGCAGCACAAGCACGGGCAGCGTCAGCCGCGGGTCGGTGCTGGTCCACATCGGCTGCGTCGCCCGCACGAGGTCCAGCGCCTCGGCCAGGCGGCCCTGGCGCTGGCGCAGCACGCCGAGGTTCTGCAGGTAGTCGGCGCGTTCGTAGTCGTCGCCGGGGTGGAGCCTGTCGGTCAGCACGCGCACGCGTTCCAGCGCGCGTTCGGCGTCGTCCAGGCGGCGGACGTGCATGTAGTCGGCGGCCAGGATGAACTGCTGCTGGCGCACCGCCTCGCTGTCGGGGCCGAAACGGCGTGCCAGCGGCGCCGCGATCGGCTCCAGCAGCGCGATGGCCTCGTCGTCGTTGCCCATGATCTGGTGCACCTGGCCCAGGCTCAGCCGGGCCTGCAGCACCGCCGCTTCGTCCTCGCCATGCTGCTGGCGTGCCAGCGCCAGCCATTGCTCGCCCAAGGGCAGGGCATGGTCGAAGCGGTTCAGGGCCATGTAGGTGCGCGACAGCACCTCCAGCAGCCGTTGCCGCGTCGCGGGGTCGTCGGCGAACTCGTCCAGGCGGTCGCGGCTGTCGTCCAGCAGTTCCAGCACCGACGGCATGCGGCCCTGGCGAGGCAGGCTGCCACCGGCGAGCAGCTCGGTGATGAAGCGCGCGACGCTGTCGTTGCGCTGGCGTGCCAACTCGGCCTCGCGCCATTGCCAGCGGCTGGCGGCGATGCCGGCCGTCAAGCTGGCCAGCAGCAGCACCGACAGGCCGGCCAGCAGCGTGTGGCGGCGCAGCAGCAGGGCGGTGCGGTGCCGCAGGCTGAGGCGGCGCCTGGCCATCACGGGGCGCTGGGTCTGCCAGCGCCGCAGGTCCTCGATGAAGGCATGCACGCCGACATAGCGCTCGGCCGGGTTCTTGTGCAGGGCCTTGGCGGCGATGGCCTCGAGGTCGCCGCGGGCGCGCTGCGCGTCGCGCGGGCGTCCGGGGCCGTCCTCGTCCTCGGGCGTGCCCAGCAACGCGGCGAAGCGATGCGGGGGCTGGTGCAGCACTGCGTGTTCCAGCGCCGCGCGGCTGTCGCCACGCGCACCGAAGGGCAGCCGGCCCGTCAGCAGCTCGAAAAGCATGACGCCCAGGGCGAAGACATCCACCGCCGTGCCGGCGTCGCCGCTCTCGATGAGCTCGGGGGCTGCGTAGGCCGGTGTCAGGCCGGCACGGGCCTCGTCCACGGCCTGGCCGGGAGAGGCCGCCAGGCCGAAGTCCAGCAGCTTGGGCAGGCCTGCGGCCGTGATCATCACATTGGCGGGCTTGAGGTCGCGATGCACGACCAGGCGCGCATGGACGTATTCCACCGCCTCGGCCACGCGCAGCAGCAGCGTGACGCGGTCCGCCACGGTGGGGAGCTGGGCGCGCGCATGCTCGGCCAGCGGCAGGCCGTCGACGAGCTCCAGCACCAGGTAGGCGTGGGGCGCCTGCACGCCGGCGTCCAGCAGGGCGGCGACGCCGGTGTGCGTGAGGCGGCCCAGCGCTGCACGCTCGCGCAGGAAGCGCCGCGCGACGGCAGGCGTTGCGCTGTCGCCGTGCAGCAGCTTGATGGCGGCGCTGGCCTGGTAGAGGCCGTCGGCGCGCTCGGCCTCCCAGACCTCGCCGAGGCCGCCGCGGCCGATGCGCCGCCACAGCACCCAGGCACCCAGCCGCAGGCCGGTCAACGTCGCGGCGTCGCCCGCTTCAGCCTGCACCACGCCCGGCGCGGGCTTACCAACTGCCGGTGTTGGCCATCGACGCCCAGGGCTCGGCCGGCGCCAGCGACGGGCCGGCCTGCAGCAGCTCGATGGAAATGCCGTCCGGCGAGCGCACAAAAGCCATGCGGCCATCGCGCGGCGGGCGGTTGATCGTCACGCCGTGGTCCATCAGCTTCTGGCAGGCGGCGTAGATGTTGTCTACGGCGTAGGCCAGGTGGCCGAAGTTGCGGCCACCGGTGTAGCCGGACTCGTCCCAGTTGTGGGTCAACTCGACCTGGGCCGAGTCATCGCCCGGCGCGGCCAGGAAGATGAGGGTGAAGCGGCCGGCCTCATGCTCGCTGCGGCGCAGTTCACGCAGGCCGAGGGCGTCGCAATAGAACTTCAGCGAGGCGTCGAGGTCGCTGACGCGGACCATGGTGTGCAGGTATTTCATGGCCGCGATTGTTCGTCAAAGCGGTGGACCTTTTTCGGCGTGCGCCTTCATCGCCTGCAGCCCGTTCTCGATCATGCCGGCGATGGCCGGCGCCAGTGCATGCGGCAGCAGGTCGGCGACCCACACGACGCGGCAGCGTGAGCTGCCTTCTTCAAAGATCTGCGTCGAGGCGTTGTGGTGGGTCAGCCGCCCGCCCACGGCCGACCAGGCGATGCGGCGGCGGTCGTCGTCGATGTCGACGATGAGTTCGCGCACCGTCATGCCATTGGCGAAGCGGAGCTCGCGGGCCTGTTCATCACTCGTATTGCCGTCCATCCGGCACTCGGTGATGAAGGTGGGCGCGAGGCGGGTGTGCAGGGCGCCGGGGTCGCGCATCGCGTCCCAGAGCACGGCGGCGGGTGTGTCGACAACGATTTCGCGGTGGATGGAGGCCATGGCCGTCTCCTGAAGTGATGGCTCATGGTGGCCGCTTGTCCAGCCCTGCGCCGGCCGGAACCGGACATCTCCAACCGTCGCCAGTGCGTCAGTAGTCCAGCCACTCTATCGGGGCGACGAGGGCGTCGCCGCGGATGCGCTCCAGCGTGCCGGTCAGGACGTCGATGTTGTTGTCGAAGCTGCCGTGGCTGGCATCGATCTGGTCACCGGCCTTGGTCGTGCGGACCTTGGGTGTCGTGACGCGGTTCAGCAGGGTGCCGCCGGGCCAGAGCTTGAGCCAGGCGGCAACATCGCCATTCGGCGGGCCGGTCCACTGGTCGTCCAGCCACGCCGCGTCCGGCGGCACGAGGGCGCGTTCCATGCCGAGCAGCGGCTGCTTGCGGATGTCGTCCAGCGCGCGCGACACGAGGTAGAGCAGGGACTTGCCGTAGATGTCGCGCTCGGCGTTGGGCAGGCCGTCGGCGCGCTCGTTGGCATCGGTCAGCACGTGCAGGCGCAGGCGGTCCAGCGACAGCACGCCAGCCTGGCCGGCCGCACCGTAGTGCTGCACGGCGAAGCCGCTGGAGCAGGCGGCGGCGTAAAGCTCGCAGCTGGCGGCCTGCACGACGTTGGCACCACCCAGGCGGCCGAGCAGATGGCCGATCAGGATGGAGCCGGCGGAATGACCGATGAGATGGATTTCCAGCGTCTTGCCGCTCTTGGCCAGCCCGTCACGCAGCTCGCGCAGCATGCGGGCGGCCAGGTCCAGCACATGGTCGGCCGTCGCGCCGCCTTCAGCGTTTTCGCGCATCTCGCTCCAGATGCCGCGCGCGAACTGGCGGCCGACGGCCTCGATGGCGCGGTCCTTGGCCTCGGCGGCGACCTCACGCAGGCGGTCCAGCGTGCCGGTACTGACGTCGGCCGAGTCGACGATGCGGTGCTTGAGATCCTCAAGCATGTCCGTCAGCGTCTCGCCGGGGCCTGTCTTCCACGTGAAGAACAGCGGGTAGATGCCGTTGGCCAGGAAGTAGGGCGCCATCACGCGGATGCGCTGGACGGAGCCGATCTCCGAATTCAACCCGCCATGGGCGTAGATGGCGAGCTTGACGGTCTTGCCTTTGCTGGCCTTGAACCAGGCCGCGGGGCGCTCGACGACGATCTCGCGCGCCAGGCCTTCGCGGTCGTCGCGGGCACGGGTGAAGTCGGTCGCCATCAGCTGGCCGTCGTTGCCCGAGACCAGAGTGTGGGTGTAGGCCTCGTCGGTGCGCAATGGCTGGTAGGGCTTGTGGGCGAAGACGTGGTTGATGGGCCAGGGGTCATCGCGCGGGTTGTCATCGACACGCAGCGTCGCGCCAACGTCCGACAGGCCGCGGCCGGCCATGGCGCGAAACCCGCCGGCCACGCGCGCGGCCTTGGCGCCTCTTGCCGTCTTGGCTGCCACGGCTTGGCGGCTCTTGATGTCCGACAGGTCCTGGGGCACGCCCAGGGCCACGGCCCAGGCATCGGTGCCGTTGGTGATCCAGTCCTCGTAGCTGAGGATGGCGAAGCCGCTGGCACCCCAGCCCGTGCCCCAGCTGTTCTGCACGACGAAGCCGCGCTCGTTGTAGCCCACCAGCGCAAAGGCGTGCCCACCGGTCTTGCGGGCCATGCGCTCGATGCGCGGCAGCTTGTCGTGGCTGGCCGGCATGGGCGATTCGTCAAGCGTCCAACCGTCGTGCACGTCGCCCGAGACATAAATGGCGCCGATCTCGTAGATGGCCGCCTGCATGTCGACGACGCTCTTCTTGTCGACGCGGTAGTAGACGCCGAGCGCCCGCGTCGTCGCGTCATCGTCCCAGCCCGCCGCGGGGCGCTCGAAGATGCCGTTGCCCTTCTTGTCCAGCGGATAGGGCCACAGCTTGAAGGAGCAGACGCCGTGCTTGTGCCAGCCCTTGAGGGCGCCGCGGCAGGACGAGCCCTCGTAGTCCTGGCCGGGCCATTCGTCGTAGAGCTTGGCCAGCTCGTAGAACATGCGCGGGCTGACGGTTTCGGGCTGCGTGCGGCTGCGCGGCGCGTCGAGGTGGCGCAGCCAGTAGAGGTAGTTGGTCACGCAGGCCAGGCCGAAGCCGGTGCAGGCGCCTTCATTGCCCTGGTTGAGGATGCGGCCAGCTTTCACGTAGGCGGGCAGCAGTCGTTTCAGGTCGCTGTCCATCGGCCAGCGCGGCGGCAGGGAGCGCAGCGGCGAGCGGTAGACAAGATCGCGCAGGTCCAGGCGATCGGGGCGTGCGTCCAGTTTGGGCGCGGCAACGGCATTGGCGGCGGCTTTCTTGGCGGTGGCGGGCTTGCGGGTCTTGGTGGCCATGGTGGTCTCCTCGGGAGGACGGCGGATGATGGCCGCAGCCTTTCGCACGGACAAGTCCGCATGCGAGACTGATCCCCATGTTTAAGGTCTGTATCGTCGGCCTGGGGGCCATCGGCGGCTGGATGGCCGCGCATCTGCAACGCGTCGAAGGCGTGGCCGTCAGCGCTCTGGCCCGCGGCGACACGCTGGCGGCCGTGCGTGAGCAAGGCCTGCGGCTGGACAGTGGCGAGGACAGCCGGCATGCGCCGCTGCGCGTGACCGGCGACGCCGCCGAGCTCGGCCTGCAGGACCTGGTCATCCTCGCCGTCAAGGGCCCGGCCATCGCCGGCGTCGCGGCCCAGGTCGCCCAGCTTTGCGGGCCGGACACGCGCGTGCTCACGGCGCTGAACGGCCTGCCATGGTGGTTCACGGCCGGCTTGCCCGTGCAGGGGCTGACGCTGAAATGCGTGGACCCCGATGGCCGCATCGCCGCGCTGATCCCGCCCCAGCGCGTCATCGGCTGCGTCGTTCATGCCAGCTGCGCGCTGCGCGGCCCGGGCTGGGTCCACCACGTGATGGGCAACGGCCTGCTGATCGGCGAGGCCACGGGCGGCACGAGCCCGGCCGTCGATGCGCTGGTCGCGCTGCTCGGCGACGCCGGCTTCGAGGCCAAGGCGGCCGAGAGCATCCAGCGTGACGCCTGGTACAAGCTCTGGGGCAATATGACGACCAACCCGGTCTCGGCGCTGACCCGCGCCACGACGGACCGCATCCTGGACGACGACCTCGTGCGCGAGTTCACGACGGCCATCATGGCGGAGGCCGCCGAGGTCGGTGAAGGCATGGGCTGCCCGATCGCCCAGACGCCGCAGGACCGGCACACCATCACGCGCTCGCTCGGGGCGTTCAAGACCTCGATGCTGCAGGACATCGAGGCGGGGCGGCCTATCGAGACCGACGCATTGCTGGCGGCGCCGCGGGAGCTGGCGCAGCAGCTGGGCGTGGCAACGCCGATGCTGGATGCGTTGCTGGGGTTGACGAGGTTGATGGACGCATGCCGCGGCCAGTCGGCCGCCTGAGGTTCAGTAGGGCAGCTTGCCTGCGTGGCGCTTCCAGTGGCGCGCCACTTCACCCTTGCGCGTGGCCTCGGCGAAGGCGGCATCCAGGCGTGGCAGCAGCTCCGCCGCCGCGCTCCCCCGTGCGGCGACCACATGGAAGGCCGGTGGTGAGACGTCCGACAGCGGCGCATGGGCCAGCCCCGGCGTGGCCAGGTGGTCGACCTTGCCGAGCTCCCATTGCTCGATGACTTCGATCTCTTCGACAAAGTAGTCGCAGCGGCCGAGCAGCAGTTTCTCGATCAGCTGCTGGTAGTTGCGCGCCCCCTGGTCCAGGTCACCCGGGCCCAGGCCGTAGTGGGCATAAGTTGAACCGTTCTTGCCACAGCCGCGCCAGCGCTTCAGCCCGGCGCGGTCGGAAATCTGCAAGGGCTGCGCCTTGCGGAAGAAGACCTGGGGCGTGAACGTCTTGTAGGGCTTGGAGAAGGCCAGCGTCTTGCCGCGCTCGTCGTCGTAATAGGCCGCGAGCGCGAAATCGATCTCGCCGGACGCGACGGCCCGCAGGCAGCGCTTGAACGGCAGGTCGCCGATCAACTTGAGCTCGACACCGAGCTTGGCAAACAGCGGCGGCCAGAGATCGACGAGGAAGCCGTTCAGCTGCTGCGGCAGGCCCGGCGTGCGGTACAGCCAGGGCGGCCCGATGCCGGGTTCGCCACAGGCGGTGAGGGGCTTGGCCTGGGTGTCTGTGGCGTTGGCGACGGTTGCCGTCAGGGCCAGAAGGCAGGCCCAAAAGCGCATCCAAGAGCGGCGGGTCATCTACCTTCGAGTCTATGCGTACCGCTGCGCGCGCAGGACCTCGCCGAGGACCTAGGTTCATGGGCGTGCGCCGCCTACCCCAACGGTGCGATGCCCAGCCAGGCCGCGTGCGCCCAGAAGGCGAAGAAGGCCCACAGCGCGACGCCGACGGCGATGGTGGCCGCCGTGCCGGCCACCGTGCCAGCGGCCGGCACCGGCCCTGGCCGACGCCGCGCGGCGCGAAAGACCAGAATGGCCCAGACGAGGAAGCTGCCGAACAGCATCACGTCGGCCAGCGTGTTGTTGGCGATCAGGTGAGCAAAGGCCCAGACCTTGACCGACAGCGTCATCGGATGTTGCAGCTTGGCCTTGATGTGATTGCGCGGCACATAGGCTGCGGCCATCAGGATCATGGCGACGAGCATCAGCGATGCGGCCGCGTGGTTCATGCCGTGGATGGGCGGCCACAACACGATGGGATTGAGACGCGCTTGCGAGAAGCCCCAGAGGATCAGCCCGAAGCCGATGAGGGAGACCAGGGTGTAGAGGCCCTTCCAGCCCTTCTCGCCGAGCCGCGCCATTTGCGCGTCGCGCCATTGCGGCGCCAGCGCGCGAATCAGGTGGATGCCGAGAAAGAGGGCGAGGCCGAGGGCAAGCCAGGTCATCGTGGTCTCCAGTTCTGTCCGGTTCAGGTTTGTCGGTCGACGCGCAAAGCCAGCACGACCGAACTGTTGGTGCGCAGCACGCCGTCGATCTCGCCGATCTCGTCGAGCAGGGCGTCGAGTCGGGCCGTAGTGTCGGCGCGTAGCAGTGCCATGTAGTCGAACTCACCACTGACGGAGGCGAGCTGGCGCAGCTCGGGCAGTTCTGATAGTCGCTTGACGACCTCACGCCCGGCCTTGGGGCTGACGGTGATGCCGACAAAGGCCTGCACGCTGCGGCCGGCTTCATCGCCGCCCAGGCGCGCCGTGTAGCCGACGATGCGGCCGCTGGCCTCCAGCCGCGCCAGCCGTGCGACGACGGTGGTTCGCGCGACGCCGAGCTTGCGCGCCAGCGTCGCCGTGCTCTCCCGCGCATTGGCCTGCAGCAGCAGGATCAGGCGTCGGTCCAGGTCGTCTGGCGAGGGATTCGGGTTTACCCGCGATTCATCCATAACGACGAATCATCGCGACGAATCGTCGAAACAGCAATTGCTTTCGTCGGAGTAGCGCTTTCTTTCGTCATCGCCACTGCCTAGAGTTCGGCCCAACGCAAACACCTGCCTGGAGCCCCTCATGAAGATCGCCCTGCTCGGCGCCGGCCACATCGGCCAGACCATCGCCCGCCTGCTGCACGCCACTGGCGACTATCAAGTGACGGTGCTGGACAAGAACCCCGGCTACCTGAAGGTGCTGGCCACCGAGGGCATCGCCACCGCCGAGGTCGACAGCGACAACCGCGCCGCCCTGGCTGCCCAGCTGCGCGGCAAGGACGCCGTCGTCAACGCGCTGCCCTACCACCTGGCCATCACGGCTGCCGAACTGGCCCTGGAGTGCGGCTGCCACTACTTCGACCTGACCGAAGACGTCGCCGCCACCAAGGCCATCATGAAGATGGCCGAGGGCGCCAAGACCGCCTTCATGCCGCAGTGCGGCCTGGCGCCGGGCTTCATCGGCATCGTGGCCCACCACCTGGCCAGCGGCTTCGACTCGGTACGCGACGTGCAGATGCGCGTCGGCGCCCTGCCGGCTTTCCCGACCAATGCGCTGAAGTACAACCTGACCTGGTCGGTCGACGGCCTCATCAACGAGTACTGCCACCCCTGCGAAGCCGTCCACGAAGGCGAGACCATCTCTGCGCTGCCGTTGGAAGGCCTGGAGCACTTCAGCCTGGACGGCACCGAGTACGAGGCATTCAACACATCGGGCGGCCTTGGCACGCTGTGCGAGACCTGGGCGGGCAAGGTGCGCAACCTTGACTACAAGACCGTGCGCTACCCCGGCCACCGCGACCTGATGCAGTTCCTGCTGGGCGACCTGGGCCTGAAGGGCGACCAGAACCTGCTGAAGGACATCATGCGCAAGAGCATGCCCGCGACGATGCAGGACGTCGTGCTCGTCTTCGTGACCGTGTCGGGCCAGAAGAACGGTGTGCTGCTGCAGGAAGTCTTCGCCCGCAAGATCTTCGCCACGCGTGACGGTGCCCAGCCCTTGAGCGCCATCCAGATCACGACCGCCGCCGGCATCTGCGCCGCGGTCGACCTGTTCCGCGAAGGCAAGCTGCCGCAGAAGGGCTTTGTCCGCCAGGAAGAAGTCAGCCTGCCTGACTTCCTTGCCAACCGCTTCGGCTCGGCGTATCAACAGTCCCGTCAAGTCGAGTCCATCTCCTGATCGGGACAATGCGGACCATGAAGCAACAAACCCTTTCCGTCCTCGACGCCCTCGGCGTCCATCTGCCCAGTTCGGGCGACCTGACCGTGCGCTCGCCCATCGACGGCAGCGTGCTGACCCAGCTGCCCACGGCCAGCGCGGCCGACATGAAGGCTGCCGTGGGTCGTGCGCATGAAGCCTTCAAGGCCTGGCGCGTCGTGCCCGCCCCCAAGCGCGGCGAGCTGATCCGCCTGTTCGGCGAGGAGCTGCGCGCGCACAAGGCGCAGCTGGCTCAACTGGTGTCCATCGAAGCCGGCAAGGTGACCAGCGAAGGCCTGGGCGAAGTCCAGGAAATGATCGACATCTGCGAGTTCGCCGTCGGTCTGTCGCGCCAGCTGCATGGCCTGACCATTGCCAGCGAGCGCCCGGGCCATCGCATGATGGAACAGTGGCTGCCGCTGGGCGTCGTCGGCATCATCTCGGCCTTCAACTTCCCGGTCGCCGTGTGGGCCTGGAACTCGGCGCTGGCGCTGGTTGCTGGTGACACCTGCGTGTGGAAGCCGTCCGAGAAGACGCCGCTGACCGCGCTGGCCACGCAGGCCCTGTTCGAGCGCGCGCTGAAGGCCTACCGCGCCGCCGGTAACACCGCACCGGACGGCCTGTCCGAGCTGATCATCGGCCGCGCCGATGCCGGCGAAGCGATGGTCGACGACGCCCGTGTGGCGCTCGTCTCCGCCACCGGCTCGACCCGCATGGGCCGCGCCGTTGGCCCGCGCGTGGCGGCCCGCTTCGGCCGTTCGCTGCTGGAGCTGGGCGGCAACAACGCCATCATCGTCACGCCCAGCGCCGACCTGGAACTGGCTGTGCGCGGCATCCTGTTCGGCGCCTACGGCACGGCCGGCCAGCGCTGCACGACGACGCGCCGCGTCATCGCCCACGAGAGCATCCATGACGCCCTGGTCGAGCGCCTGGACCGCGCCCGCGCCCAGCTGCCCATCGGTTCGCCGGTTGAGCAGGGCACGCTGATCGGTCCGCTGATCGACGCGCAGTCCTTCGACGCGATGCAGTTTGCCTTGAGCGCTGCACGCGAGCAGGGCGGCCTTGTGTCAGGTGGCGAACGTGCCTTGGCCGATCGCTTCCCCGAGGCCTACTACGCCGTGCCGGCTCTGGTGCGCATGCCTTCGCAGACCGAAGTGGTGTGCCACGAGACCTTCGCGCCCATCCTGTACACGCTGAAGTACAAGACGCTGGAAGAAGCCATCGAGCTGCAGAACGGCGTGCCGCAAGGCCTGTCGAGCGCGATCTTCACGACCGACATCCGCGAGGCCGAGCGCTTCATGAGCGCGTCGGGCAGCGACTGTGGCATCGCCAATGTCAACATCGGCACGTCCGGTGCGGAGATCGGCGGCGCCTTCGGTGGCGAGAAGGAAACGGGCGGCGGCCGCGAGAGCGGTTCGGATGCCTGGAAGGCCTATATGCGCCGCACCACCAACACGGTGAATTACTCGAGCGAGCTGCCTCTTGCTCAGGGAGTGAAGTTCGACATCTGAGTCGACTTCGTCGTGGGAGGGCTGAGAACTAGGCTATAGTCCGGCCTCCCTGAAAGCCCAGGTGGCGGAATTGGTAGACGCACTAGTTTCAGGTACTAGCGGGTAACTCCGTGGAGGTTCGAGTCCTCTCCTGGGCACCAAAACAAAAAGACAAAAGCCAGCGCTTGCGCTGGCTTTTTGCTTTTTGGTGCCCAGGAGAGGACTCGAAAGGCTCTGTCATCGGGACCGAGGACAAGCGGGCTTGTCCGACGCCCGATGAAGCGCTCGCGCATGCAGGCGCGAGTGCGGCAAGCCGGGGTCGCGGGACGTGACCGAGTCCCCGCTGATGCGCCCTAAATGGGCGCTTCAGCGAGTGGTGGCGGCAACCGAGCCCGCTGCGGTGGCGCCAAACCACCTCTCCTCAAACTCGACAGCGGAAACCCCCTTCCCAAACCACCACCCCTGCCCCCAGTCGCAGCCCATGTCGCGAAGCATGTGAGCCTGCGCCTCGGTCTCCACCCCTTCGGCGACGACTTCCATCCCCAGCTCATGCGCCATCGTCACGATGGCCCGGCACAGCGCCAGTGCCTTGCCGCCGTTCTCCAGCCCGGCGACAAAGCTGCGATCGATCTTGACGGTGTCGATGTCGTGATGCTGCAGATAGCTCAGCGACGAATAGCCGGTACCGAAGTCGTCCAGCGAGATCGCCAACCCTGCCTCGCGCAGCGCCCGCAGCCGCTCGGCCACCGCTTCATCGCGCTCCAGCAGCAGCCCTTCGGTGATCTCCACCGCCAGCGCGTCACCTGGCAATCCCAGGCCGCGCAGATGCGTGACCCAGTCCGGCTGCACACGGTGGCTGCGCTCGCCGAGAAATTGCACCGGCGACTTGTTGACGCTGATCTGGAAGCCCTCGTGCCCCGCCGCGCGCCAGGCCAGCACCTGGGCTGCGGCCTCACGAAAGACCCAGTCGCCGATGTCGACGATGAAGCCGCTGGTCTCCGCGATCGGGATGAACTGGGCCGGGCTGACGTCACCCAGTTGCGGGTGGGACCAGCGCAGCAGCGCCTCAGCCTTGCGCGGCGGCGCGGTCGGGTCTTGCAGCGACAGGATGGGCTGATAGACCAGGCTGAATTGCGACAGCCGCAGCGCCTCGCGCAACTCGGCCACCAGCCGGGCGCGCCGTTGCGCGGCCTCGTGCAGGGCCGGCGTGAACAGGCTCATGCGGTTGCGGCCCGCGCCCTTGGCTTCATACAGCGCCAGATCGGCATGCTTGAACAGGGCCTCGATCTCGACGCCATCGCGGGGCGCCAGGCTGACACCGATGCTGGCCGATACATAGACCCGCTCGCCGGCGACCTCGAAGGCTTCGGACAAGGCTTCCAGCAAATCGTGCCCGACGCGCTCGGCCGCGAGCACCGCCTGATCCGTCGCCAGCAGCACGGTGAACTCGTCGCCACCCATGCGCGCGACCACGCCGCCCGGGGGCATGTGCTCCTGCAGCCGCCCCGCCACCTGCACCAGCAGCGCGTCACCGACGTCATGGCCCAGGGAGTCGTTGACCTCCTTGAAATGATCGAGGTCGACGAACATCACGGCGAGCTCGTCGCCGCGCAGCGCGCGCAGGGCCAGCGCCCGCTCGATGCGTTCGCGCAGCGAACGGCGGTTGGGCAGGCCGGTCAGCGTGTCGACACGCGCCTGCTGCCAGACCAGCGCCTCCTGGCGCTTGCGATCGGTGATGTCGGTGTGCGTGCCGACCATGCGCAACGGCCGGCCGGCCGTGTCCCGCGCGATGACCATGCCGCGGCTCAGGATCCATTTCCAGCTGCCGTCCTTGGCCAGCACGCGGTGTTCGTTGCGGTAGAGCGGCGTGCGGCCGGCGAAATGGTCCTCGCGGTCCTTGTCCATCTGCGCCAGGTCGTCGGGATGGGTGCGCGCGTCGAAGGCCTCCGGTGTCGCGTCGACGTCGCCCGGCTCGAAGCCATAGAGGCGCAGATAGCGCTCGGAGAAGTATTCGATCCCGGCCTGCACATGCCAATCCCAGACGCCGTCGCCGCTGCACTCAAGCGCCAGTTTCCACACCTCGTCCGCCTCGCGCAGCCGCGCCTCGACCGTGCGGCGCGCGGCGATGTCGGTGTGCGTGCCCAGCCAAAGCGGCGAGTCCGGCAGGCGCTGGGCCTGGGCCAGCACCCACTGGTTGCCCAGGCGGTACTCCATCTCGAAGCGGCCGCTGCGCTGCGCCGCCGCCCACTGAGCCGAGAAGGCGCTGCGGTCCTCCTCGTGCAACCAGTTGACGAGGGCAGCCGGCAAGGCGGGGCGGTTCAGCGCCTCGGCCAGGCGCGCGTTCATCCACAGCAGCCGGCCCTGCGCGTCGGCCTTCCACACTTGCTGGGGCAGGGCATCGAGCAAAGAGGAAAAGTGCACGTGGGCTGACATCAACGATGGATACGGGACTCTGCCGAGACTGTATGCCTCTCGCGATAAGCCACAATCGCGCCCGCCCGAGCCGTTCGGGCGCGTTTTTGGACGAGACCCCCCGCATGAACAAGACCGATCTGATCGAACACCTGGCCGCCAAGCACGAGCTGAGCAAGGCTGAAGCCGGCCGCGTCCTCGAGACCCTGCTGGACGCCATCGTCACCACCGTCAAAAAGGGTGGTGCGGTGTCGATCCCGGGCTTCGGCTCCTTCAAGCAGCACGCACGTGCTGCCCGCAACGGCGTGAACCCCAGCACCGGCGCCAAGATCAAGATCGCCGCCGCCAAGCTGCCCAAGTTCACCGCCGGCGCTGGCTTCAAGGCCGCCGTGGACCCCAAGGCTGCAGCCAAGAAGGCCGCTGCCAAGCCCGCCGCCAAGCCGGCCGCCAAGGCCAAGAAGAAGTAAGTAGAGCAGTCGCATGGAACCCCTCTCGGATGATTTCCGGGCCGAGCGCTGGGCCGCTCCCGAGCCGGCCCGCGCTGGCGATGTGCTTGCCGGTCAATCCGGCAAGCATCGCCGTCCCCTCGGGGTACCGGCCAAGGTAATCCTTGGACGAGGGGCTCCATGACCCCGCGCGGTACCACCCCCACCATCGTCGACGTTGCCCGCGAGGCGGGCGTGTCGATCAAGACGGTATCGCGCGTGCTCAACCATGAGCCCGGCGTGCATGAAAGCACCCGGGATCAGGTGCTCAAGGTGGTGGAGGCGCTGCGCTACCGGCCCAAGCAGTCGGCGCGCAGCCTCGCAGGTGGACGGTCCTTCCTGATCGGCCTGCTCTATTACGACCCCAGCGCGATCTTCGTCGGCAGCGTGCAGCAAGGCGCCACGGTGCGATGCCGCGAGCTGGGGTATCACCTCGTTGTCGAGTCACTTCACAACGATGCGCCCGACCTGCGCCAGCAGATCGACCGCATGGTGATGGCACTGCGCCCCGACGGCATGATCCTGACGCCGCCGCTGTGCGACAACCCCGAGGTGCTCGCCGCGCTGCGCGAGAACGGCACGCCCTGCGTGCTGATGTCGCCCGAGCGCGACCTGCGTGGGGTGCCTTCGGTGCGCATGGACGATGTGCATGCGGCCGAAGAGATCACCAATCTGCTGCTCAGCCTGGGCCACCAGCGCATCGCCTTCATCAAGGGGCCGCCGGACCAGTCGGCCAGCGCTGCGCGCTACCAGGGCTTCGTCAACGCGCTGCGCGCGCATGGCCTGGAGCCCGACCCCGAACTGATCCAGCCCGGCGCCTTCACTTTTGAGAGCGGCCGCGACGCGGCCCATCAATTGCTCAGCCGCCGCCAGCGGCCGACTGCCGTGTTCGCCAGCAATGACGACATGGCCCTGGGCGTGTTGGCTGCTGCCCAGCGCCTCGGTCTGCCCGTGCCCAACGACCTGTCGGTGGCTGGCTTCGACGATTCGCCGACCGCCGCCCTGGTGTGGCCGCCGCTGACCACCGTGCGCCAGCCGGTCGCCGAGATGGCACGCACGGCGGTGGAAATGCTGGTCGCAGGTCAGCGGCCCGACGCCTCAGCGGGGCCGGCCGACGAGGCCGACCTGCACAAGGTGCTGCGGCACGAACTTGTCGTGCGGGACTCCACGCGCGCCCGCTGAACCGGCGCGCTTTCGCCTCGGCCCTCCTGCTTTGATCGGCCCGACCCGGCGCAGCGCTGCCGTTACCGCTAACAGCGCGCATTGACAGCGTTGTCATTTGTCGGGCAAGATGACGACGCCACGGGGGCAGGTGTCGCTTCAAACCTGTTTGCCCGAGCTGCTTGATGGTCCGACGCTCGCCGCCATCAAAGCGGTCGGCCTGGTAGCGGTACGCCCAATTCAAACAACACAGGAGACGTCATGAAGCGCTGTCGCTGCCGCTGCCCTGCGGATTCGGCCGTTCCGCCCTCCTGACCCGTCTTCGCTCCGTCGTCGCGGCGCCACCGCCGTCTTGCTCAGCTTTTTGCCCCTGCCTCTCCGCCATGAGCCTTGCCAACCTCGACCGCATCGACCCCGCTGCACTCGCCCAGTCCTTCCCGCCCGGCTTTCTCTGGGGCGTCGCCACCAGCGCCGCGCAGATCGAGGGCGCCGCCTTCGAGGACGGCAAGGCCGCCTCCATCTGGGACCATTTCTGCCGCCAGCCGGGTCGCATCAAGGATGCGTCCAACATCGACGTCGCCTGCGACCACTACCACCGCTTCCGCGACGACGTCGCGCTGATGAAGGGTCTGGGCCTGGACTGCTACCGCTTCAGTTTCAGCTGGCCGCGCGTGCAGCCGCTGGGCGAGGGCGCCTGGAACGAGGCCGGCTTCGCCTTCTATGACCGTCTCATCGACGCCCTGCTCGAAGCCGGCATCCAGCCCCACGGCACCCTCTATCACTGGGACCTTCCGCAGGCCCTGGACGAAAGCATCGGTGGCTGGCTGTCGCGCGGCATCGTCAGCCGCTTCGCCGACTACGGCGCCGAGATCGCGCGCCGCTTCGGCGACCGCCTGGCCAGCATTGCGACGCACAACGAGCCCTGGTGCACGGCGACCCTGGGCTACGAGACCGCACAGTTCGCGCCTGGCCGCACCAGCCGTGCCGAGAGCCTGCAGGTGGCCCACCACCTGATGTTGTCCCATGGCGAAGCCATCGCCGCGATGCGCGCGGTCACCAAGACCAAGCTTGGCATTGTGCTCAACCACACGCCGTCCTTCCCCGCCACGCCCAACGAGGCTGACCGCCGCGCCGCCCGCATCGACGACGGGCTCAACGTGCGTTGGTACATGGACCCGATCTTCCGCGGCGCCTACCCGGCCGACGCTGTTGAATACGTCGGTGCTGACGCCCCCCAGGTCGAGGCCGGCGATCTGGACCGCATCCGCCAGCCGCTGGACTTCCTCGGCATCAATTTCTACACGCGCAGCCTCTTCGGCGCGGACGGCAAGACCGTCCCGGGTCCGGGCAAGCGCGGCTTCACCGACATGGGCTGGGAGATCGTGCCCGAGGTCTTCGCCCAGCACCTGGTGCGCCTGGCGCGCGAGTACAACCCGCCGCCGATGTTCATCACCGAAAACGGCATGGCCAATGCCGACCGCGTCGTCGACGGCCGGGTACCCGACAAGGAGCGCATCGCCTACCTGTCGGCCCACCTCCAGGCGTTGTCCACCGCCATGAGCCTGGGCGCCGACGTGCGCGGCTATTTCTACTGGAGCCTGCTCGACAACTTCGAGTGGAACTCCGGCTACGACAAGCGCTTCGGCCTCGTCCATGTCGACTACGCGAGCCAGCAGCGCCTGCTCAAGGACAGCGCCCACTGGTATCGCGACTTCGTTGCCCTCCATCACGCCCGACGGTGAGAGGGGCTTCGACGCGGCCTCACTCAGGCCGCCGGTCATGCATTCCTCCGCGTTTGCCCCGACTAAGCGGCGGGAAATCGGTCACGTTCAGGCGCTAAGCTCCGACTTGCGCCCCGCCGGTACTTTTCCCAGCCGGTAGCGGGCGCGATCGGCCGATTTGACGTATGACAGGAGACCGGTTCGAGCACTGCGGCAGGGCTGCCGGAGCTCGGGCCGGGTCGAGGGTGCCCGGCGCACGGGTTTTGAGCGAATGCAGGATAGAACAAGCGATCCACTGATCGATGTCAGCCAGTTGGCGGTCGGGATGTTCATTCATCTGGATCTCGGCTGGATGTCGCATCCCTTCCCCTTGTCGAGCTTCAAGATCGCCTCCAGCGATCAGTTGCTGATCCTGCGCCGCCTTGGCTTGACCCAGGTGCGCTGGAGCCCCGCCAAGAGCGACCTGGACCTGCAGTCGTCCGAGGACGCCGTGGCTGCGGATGCCGGCGACGTCAGTGCTGCGAGCGACAGTTCCGCCCCCTCGCAACCCAGCCCTGAAGATCTGGCTCGCGAAGCCCACCGCCGCGCTCTGGCCGCCCAACGCGAGGCTCTGCGTCTGTGCGAGGAGCAGTACGGCGAGGCGGCCAAAGGCTTTCGCGGTGTCATGGACCTGGTCCAGCCCGATCCCCATGCCGCCCGTACCCAGGCCGAGAGCCTGACCGCCGCACTGCTCGACAAGATGCTGGTCGAGGGTGATCTCAATATGCGGCTGCTCAATGAGGCCGCGGGTGACCGCAGCACGGCCCATGCGCTGAACGTCTGCATCATTGCCCTGCTGCTCGGCCGCGCTTTCGGCCTCGGTCGCGACGAGATGATGGACCTGGGCGTCGGCTCGCTGCTGCACGACGTCGGCAAGCTCGAGGTCGCTGCGCGCCTGCGCCACCGCGACGAAAGCTTCACGGCGGCCGAGACCCAGGCCTACCAGCAGCACGTCGTCAAGGGCGTGGCCATCGCCCAGACCATGGGCCTGGCACCCGGCCCGCTGCTCATCGTTGCCCAGCATCATGAGCATGCCGACGGCAGCGGCTTCCCGCAAAAGATCAACATGGACCGCATGAGCACCGGCGCGCGCATCGTTGCGCTGGTCAACCGCTTTGATGGCTTGTGCAATCCGCTGATCACGTCCAAGGCGATGACGCCCCACGAGGCGCTGTCGCTGATGTTTGCGCAGGGCCGCAATCGCTTCGACGCGACCATGCTGAACGCCTTCATCCGCATGATGGGTGTCTACCCGCCGGGTTCCACCGTGCAGCTCACCGATGACCGCTATGCGCTGGTCGTTTCGGTCAATTCGGCGCGTCCGCTGAAGCCTCGCGTCATGGTCCATGACGTCAAGGTGGTCAAGGAAGAGGCGCTGATCCTCAACCTCGAAGAGATGCCCGACCTCGGCATCCGGCGCAGCCTCAAGCCCCAGTTCCTGCCGCGAGCGTCGCTCGACTACCTCAGCCCCCGGGCGCGCATCGCCTACTTCTTCGACGCCGCGAGTACGGGACCAGGGGAGTTGGCCGCGTGAACGCCGGCCGCGAGGCGAACTCAGCCTTGCCCCGCGTCTCGGAGGCGCCGTCCGTGATCGGTGCGCTGCTGGAAGGTCTGCCCGAGCCGGCCTGGCTGGTGGATGGTGAAAGTCTGACCGTCAACGCCGTCAACCGCGCCGCGTTGCGCCTGCTCGGTCTCAAGCCCGAACGGGCGCTGGGCCAGCCGCCGGCCCTGTTGTGCGGCTCGCTGGAGGACGAGGCCTTCTGGCAGGGCGCCGCCCGCGATCCTTTCGCCCGAATCCGCTCCGACACGGTGCTGACTCACAGCGACGGCCAGCCGCGCTGGGTCAGCCGCAGCATCAGTCCCGTCCACACGCCCGACGGCGGCCGCTACTGGCTGGTGCTGCTGCACGACCAGACCCGGCGCCGGCGCGCCGAGGCCGAGCGCGAGACCCTGCTGGCCGAACTGCGCGCGACGCTGGAGTCCACCGCCGACGGGATCCTCGTCGTCGACCTGGGCGGCCGCGTGCGCAGTTTCAACCGCCGCTTTGCCAAGCTCTGGGGCCTGCCCGGCGGGCTGCTGCATGAGCCCGGCGACGCCGGCCTGTGGCTGAGCCTGCAGCGTGTCATGCGCGACGGCGAGCAGTACCGCCTGCGCATCGAGTCACTGCTGGACGCGCCGCTGATGCGCTCCAGCGACATGCTGCGCCTGGCCGATGGCCGCGTGCTGGAGCAGGTCTCGCTGCCGCAGATGAGTCGCGGCGAGCCCATCGGCCGGGTCTTTTCATTCCGCGACCTGAGTGAGAAGCTGGCTGCGCACCAACGCATCGAGGAGCTTGGCCGTTCCGATGTGCTGACCGGCGCGCCCAACCGCCGCGCGCTGGCCGACCGCATCGTGCAGCAGATGGCCGCCGTCGAGACTGGCCAACCGGCGCCCGCTGAATCTCCCACTTTTGCGCTGCTGCATCTCGACCTGGACCGTTTCAAGCAGATCAACGACACCCTGGGCCACAGCTATGGCGACCGCGTGCTGCGCGAGGTCGTCGAGCGCCTGCGCGGCGCCGTCGGCGCCAATGACACCTTGGCCCGACTGGGCGGCGATGAATTCGCGCTGCTGATCGACGGCGCCCAGATGTTCGAGGCCGAGGCCGCCGCCCGCCATGTGCAGCAACTGCTGGCCCAGCCCTTCAGCTTCGACACGTTGAGCTTCACCGTCACGGCCAGTTGCGGCATCGCCTTGCACCCCGGCGACGGCAGTTCGCCCGACGAGCTGATGGCCAGCGCCGAACGCGCCATGCACTGGGTCAAGGAAAGCGGCCGCGCGGGCTTCCGCTTCCACGTGCCGCGCAAGGAAGTCGACCTGCTGTCGCGCATGCGCCTGGACCACGACATGCGCCAGGCCCTGGCCGAGGGGCGCTTTCGGCTCCACTATCAACCCCAGGTCGAGCTGGGCAGCGACCGCGTCATCGGTGCCGAGGCGCTGATCCGCTGGCGAGACCCCCAGCGTGGCGACATTTCGCCCGCCGAATTCATCCCCCTGGCCGAGGAGAGTGGCTTTGTTGTCGCCATCGGCGAGTGGGTGCTGCGCGAGGCCGTCGGCCAGGCCGCCTACTGGTTGGGCCGCGGCCTGCGCATGCCGGTCGCCGTCAACGTGTCGGCCCTGCAGTTCCAGCAGGCCCATTTCGTCGAGACGGTGGCTGCAGTCCTGCGCGAGGCCACGCTGCCGGCCAGCCTGCTCGAACTGGAATTGACCGAGGGCGTGCTGCTGGGCGATGCCGAGGAGGCTCTCAAGCGCATGCGCGCGCTGGCGGCCCTGGGCGTCACGCTGTCCATCGACGACTTCGGCACCGGCTACTCCTCCCTGGGCTATCTCAAGCGCTTCCCCATCCAACGCCTGAAGATCGACCGCAGCTTTGTGCAGGGCCTGCCCAGCGACGCCAGCGATGTCGGCATCGCCAACGCCATCGTGCAGATGGGCCGGGCCCTGGGCCTGCAAGTCATCGCCGAAGGTGTCGAGACTGAGGCCCAGCGCGACTTCCTGGCCCAGGCCGGGTGCCACGAGTTCCAGGGCTATCTGTTTGCCAGGCCGCTGCCGCCCGACGAATTCGAGCAGCGCGTGCGCCCGCGCCGCCATGTCGTCGACTCGCCGGTGTCCGGCTGGCTGGGGTTGGCCAGCGCCTGAGACGGCACCCCTCGCCCAGTCCCGCCCTGCTGAACGCCGGCGTGTCTGGTCGGTCCCCCGGGGGGACGGCGATGCTTGCGGCATCGAGCCGCAAGCATCGCCCAAGGCGGGCCGGCTTGGGAGCGGCCCGGCGCTCGGCCCGCGCAAGTACACGCGCACAATGCCGCCATGCTCTACCGCTTCAAATCCAAGGCTGGCGCCGACGTCATCATGATGGCCGATTCGGCCGATGCCGTGCTGCGCCTGATGGGGCGCGAACCCGCCCAACAAGGCATCCTCGAAGTGGCTGCACTGCCGGGCCTGATCCAGGCGCTGGAAGCCGGCGTGGCGGCCGATGAGGCGCAATTCCAGCGCAGCGTCGACGAAGCCAAGGCCGCCGGCGAGGCCGTGCCGCGCCGCCAGGGCGTGTCCCTGCGCCAGCGCGCCTGGCCGCTGCACGAGTTGATGCAGCGCAGCATGAAGGAAAAGGCCGACGTCGTCTGGGGTGTCTAGTTGTGATGGAAGAAGTCACTCGACTGATCCTGATCCGCCACGGTGAGACTGCCTGGAACCGCGCCACGCGAATCCAGGGGCATACCGACATCCCCTTGAGCCCGCTGGGTCTGGCCCAGGCTCAGCGCCTGGCCGAGGCCATGGCCGACGAGCCGTTGGCGGCCATCTATTCCAGTGATCTCAGCCGTGCCCGCCAGACCGCCGAGGCCGTGGCCGGCGTCCAAGGCCTGGCCATCCACTTCGACGCCGCTCTGCGCGAGCGCGCCTTCGGCCGGTTCGAGGGGTTGAGCTGGGAAGAGATTGATAGGGGTTATCCCGAGGATGCCGCCCGATGGCGGCGTCGTGAGCCCGATTTCGCCGTCGGCGGCGGCGAGAGCCTGACCGTCTTTAGCGCGCGCTGCGTCGCTGCGGCCCGCCGCGCCGCCGCGGCCCACCCGGGGCAGAGCATTGCGCTCGTCGCCCATGGCGGCGTGCTGGACTGCCTCTACAGGGCTGCGACCCGGTCCGCCCTGGACGCGCCGCGCAGCTGGCAGCTGGGCAATGCCACCATCAACCGATTGCTGGCAACAGCCGAAGGATTCACGCTGATCGGCTGGAACGACGACCGCCACTTGGCCGGGCTGAGCGCCGACGACATCGCGGCTTGATGCAGGCAGGGCGGGCTTTTCAAGGTCCCTAGGCCCACTGTTGCATCCACGCGTCGCTGCGGTCGGGCGCGGTAAAAGCCGCTCCTATACTGGCCGCCACTGGTCCTTCAAGGCAGGGCCCATGGCCCCGCCCAACCTCTCTACAAAGGCAAAACGATGAAGAAGATTGCACTCGTCGCCGCTCTGGCCGCTACCGCCGCCGCGCCGGCTTTCGCACAAAGCGTGACCCTGTGGGGCCGCCTCAACACCTCCGTGGAAAGCCAGAAGATCGGCTCGCAAGACCGCAAGGTCGCTGTGCAAAACAACTCGTCGCGCCTGGGCCTCAAGGGCAGCGAAGACCTCGGCGGCGGCCTGAAGGCTTCCTTCTCGCTGGAGCATGGTTTTGAATCGGATACCGGTGCTGCCAGCGCCGGCACGACCTTCTGGAGCCGCGCTTCGTGGGTCCAACTGGAAGGTGGCTTCGGCGGTATCCGCCTCGGCCGGTGGTTCCCGGGCTCCTACTTCGCCACGGCCGACTACGTGTCCATGCACAACCATGACACGGGCACCTCGACGGACGCGCTCTACGCGACGCACTTCGTGCGCAACAACAAGGTGTCTTACTTCACCCCGACAGCGGGCGGCTTCTCCGCCGAACTTTCGGCAGCCGCCGGTGAAAACGCGACCCCCCGCGCTTTCGACGTCGCAGTGAACTACGACATGGGCCCCGCCCACGCCGGTTTCGGCTATGAGAAGCACGGCGACTTCACCCAGATCGCCATCCGCGGCCTGTATGAGTTTGGCCCGGTGGTCATTGGTGGCTACGTCCAGCGCGCCGAGAACACCTTCGGCGCTGCCGGCAAGAAGAACTGGAACACCTTCCGCGTGTCCGGCATGTACGTCATGGGCCAGTCCGAGTTCCACCTGAACTTCGGCAAGGCTGACAACGTGCTGGTCGACGACGGCGCCAAGCAGCTGACGGTTGGCTACAACTACAACCTGAGCAAGCGCACCAAGGTCTACGGCTTCTGGACCAAGATTGACAACCAGTCCAAGGGTGCCTACGAGCCGAACGCTTCCATCGCGGTGGCCGGCTTCCCCCGCGTGGCTGGCGGTTCCATCGTTGGCGGCACGGATTTCAGCTCGCTGGCTGTTGGCGTCCGCCACAACTTCTGATCCTTCGGGACCGGAATACAGAAAGCGCCCCTCGGGGCGCTTTTTTATTGGCGCCTTGCGGCGCCGTTTTCATTCCCCGAACAGATCGGGTGCCGTCTTGCCGCCCGGTGGCGTCAGGCCCAGATGCCGGTAGGCCGCCAGTGTCGCGATGCGGCCGCGGGGCGTGCGCTGCAGAAAGCCCTGCTGGATCAGATAGGGCTCGATAACGTCCTCGATGGTGCCGGCTTCCTCGCCGATGGCGGCGGCGACGTTCTCCAAACCGACCGGACCGCCATCGAAGCGGTGCACGATGGCCTCCAGCAGCTTGCGGTCCATCAGGTCGAAGCCCTGTGGATCGACGTCCAGCATGGCCAGCGCCTTGTCGGCGATGCCGGCAACGATGCGGCCGTCAGCCTTGACCTCGGCGTAGTCGCGCACGCGGCGCAGAAGGCGGTTGGCGATGCGCGGTGTGCCACGCGAGCGGCGGGCGATTTCGAGCGCACCGTCGGCGTCGATGGGCGCGCCCAGCAAGCCGGCGGACCGCGTCACGATGCGCTGCAACTCGGCCGGCGTGTAGAACTCCAGCCGCGCGACGATGCCGAAACGGTCGCGCAGCGGGTTGGTCAGCATGCCGGCGCGCGTCGTTGCACCCACGAGCGTGAACGGCTGCAGGTCCAGCTTGATCGAGCGCGCCGCGGGGCCCTCGCCGATCATGATGTCGATCTGGTAGTCCTCCAGCGCCGGGTAGAGGATTTCCTCGACGACGGGGCTCAGGCGGTGGATCTCGTCGATGAAGAGGACGTCGTTCTTCTCGAGGTTGGTCAGTATGGCGGCCAGGTCCTTGGGCTTCTCCAGCACCGGGCCGGAGGTCTGGCGCAGGTTGACGCCCAGCTCGGCCGCGATGATGTGGGACAGCGTCGTCTTGCCCAGGCCCGGCGGGCCGAACAGCAGCACATGGTCCAGCGCCTCGCGGCGCTTGCGGGCTGCGCCGATGAAGATCTCCAACTGCTCGCGGGCCTTGACCTGGCCGACGTAGTCATCGAGATGCTTGGGCCGCAGTGCACGCTCCATCGCCTCCTCGCGGCTGGACTCGGGCGCGGCGCTGACGACGCGGGGCGCCGGAGCGAAGTCATCGGTCTGGATGCTCATGTCAGCTTCTTCAACGCCAGCTTGATGCCGTCGCTGACGCCGACATCAGGGGGCAGCACCTTCAGCGCGGCGGCGGCGTCTTTCTCGCTGTAGCCCAGCGCGACCAGTGCTTGCAGGATGTCGGCCTGCGTGTCGTTGGTGACGGCGGCGGGCAGAGCCAGGTCGGCGCCGAGCTTGCCCTTCAGCTCCAGCAGCAGCCGCTCGGCCGTCTTCTTGCCAATGCCCGGCACCTTGGTCAGCCGGCCCGCATCCTGGCGCGACACGGCCTGGGCGAGTTCTGAAACCGACAGGCCCGACAACAAGCCCAGGGCCATCTTCGGCCCGACGCCACTGATCTTGATAAGCTGGCGGAAGGTGGCGCGCTCTTCGTGGGTGAGGAAGCCGAACAGCTGGTGCGCGTCCTCGCGCACGGTCAGGTGGGTCAGCAGCACGGCCCGCTCGCCCAGGCCGCCGAGGTTGAAGAAGGTGCTCATCGGCACGTCCACCTCGTAGCCCACGCCCGCCACGTCGATGACGACCTGCGGCGGTGATTTCTCGGCGATGACGCCAGACAGTCTTCCAATCATCGGCCCATTATCTGGGCCGAAGGGCGATCAGTTCCTGCCGAACAACCCGAGTCGTTGAGCTTCCAGCGCCGCCTCGGCACGCGAGCTCACATTGAGCTTGCGGTAGATCTGCTTCACATAGTCGGCAATGGTGTGGCGGCTCAGGCCCAGCTGCACGCCGATCTCCGGCAGCGTGTAGCCCTTGGCCACGCGCAGCAGCACCTCGGTCTCGCGGTCGGTCAGCGACACCTCGTGCAGCAACGCCTGCGAACTGGGCTTTTTCTGAGCCGCGAAGTAGGCGATGACCTTGCGCGCGATGGACGGCGACAGCGGCGGCTCTCCGCCGCTCATGCGCTGCAGCTGCTCCACCAGCAGCTCGCGGGACTGTTCCTTCAACAGATAGCCGAAGGCACCGGCCTGCAAGGCAGGGAAGAGATGCTCGTCGTCGTCGTGGATGGTGACGATGACCGACTGCACTTCGGGCTGCTTCTCGCGCAGCGCCGCGATGACCTCGACGCCCGAACCGTCGGGCAGGCCCAGGTCCAGCAGGGCCAGCGTGAAGCGCTGGCCATTGACCAGGGCCAGCGCGTCCTGCACCCGCGAGCACTCGGTGATCTGGGCGTTGGCGAACACCTGCTTGACCAGCGCCTTGAGCCAGGCGCGGATCTCCGGGATGTCTTCGAGCAGCAGGATGTGGTTCATGGGAGCCTCGGCATTCAGAGCGGAATCGTCAGACGGATGACAGTACCCCAGCCAGGGCCGGATTCCACCAGGCATTGGCCATGCATCTGCTTGGCGCGTGATTTCATGCTCGCCATGCCGTGGCCTCTGTCCAACCTTCCGTCCAGTTCGGACGGAATGCCCTGGCCGTTGTCCTGGATGGTCAGGATGAAATCGCCGTCCTGTACCGCGCTCGAAATGGTCGCATGGGTGGCGCCGCTGTGTTTGATGATGTTGGACACCGACTCGCGCAGGATGCGCGTCGTCTGCACGTAGGAGCGGGCCTGGAAGGTGTGCTCGATGTCCTCGGCCGGCGACTTCCATTCGGCCAGGATATTGGCCTGGCCCAGGCGTGAAACGACCTCCGCGCGCCAGTCACCCAGGGCGTCGATGAGATGCACCGGCTTGCCGGTCAGGCCGCGCACCGACAGGCGCATCTCCTCCAGTGCCTCGCGCGCCAGCGTGGAGATACGGTCGGACTCGCTGGTGTGCACGATGGTCAGCAGCTTGGCGCCGAGATCGTCGTGCAGATCGGCGGCGATGCGCTTGCGTTCGCGCTCGGTGACCTGCTCGAGCTTTTGCTCGGCGAGCTGGGCGTGGCTGCGCTCGACCTCGGCGATGCGCTCGGACATGCGCTGCTCGATGGCTGCGATGCGCTTCTCGGCGTCCAGTCGCGCATGGGCGACGCTGTTCACCAGTTGCAGTCCCAGGCCCAGCATCAGCACCGGCAGCATCAGGTTCAGCCAGGGTGCGGCGGATGACCACAGCGGTTCACTGGCAGCGGCCAGCAACCGCTCGGCGACCAGGGCAGCCATGGTCGGCAGCAGCAGGGCGGCCATCAGCACGAACTCCCGCGACAGGGCCTCGTCGGCGCTCGTCTTCAGGCGCTCGCGGCGCAGCCACAGCGCCCAACCCATGGCGGCCACCAGCTCCAGGCTCAACACCGCCTGCCAGACCGAGCCGAGGATGCCGACCTGGCCACCCGCGAGCAGCAGGCTGGCCGGCACAACGAGGCATTGGATCAACAGCGCATGGTCGATCCAGCTGCGTTTCCAGTTCATCTGCCGCAGCAGGTATTGAACGCCGCACAGCACGAGCAGGGTCAGCAGCAGCGGCCGCAAGCCCGCGGCGCTGGGGGCGGCGGCGGCGCGCAGCACGACCCAGCTCAGCATCATGCCGATGAGAAAACTCGCCGGCCGTTCGCGGTGGTGCAGGCTGGAGACGAGGCCGATGACGGTCGCCATCAGGGCCAGCATGGCAGCAAGCCAGCCGCGCAAGGTGGCCGTCCAGTCCGGCCCGGCGAAGCCTTGAGCCTGCGCTACGGCCGGGCAGAGCAGGGCGGCTGAAAGCAGCAAAAAAAGAGGCAGGCGCCGAGCCCTGGAGGCCCTCGGCGCAATCGGTGACGTCATGGAGCGGCATTGTGCGTGAGCGCCTGTTCTGCGCAGGCCGGGAATGCACCAGCCGGCCAGCCTCTTTGCACGGAGCCGGCGACAATCCCCGTCCACTTCTTTTCAGCCCCATCGTGATCCTGCGCTTCACCCTTGAACCGGTCGACAACACGCGCCTGGCCCGCGTCTGTGGCAGCCTGGACACCCATCTGCGTGAGATCGAGGCGGCCATCGGCGTGAAGATCTCGCGCCGCGACGCCGAGTTCCGCGTCGACGGGCCCAAGACAGCTGCCGAGCGCGCCAGGACCCTGCTCGAAGGACTTTACGAGCGCGCCAGGCGGCCGCTGTCAGCCGAAACGCTGCAATTGGCCCTCGTCGAGGCCAAGGCGCCAGATCCTGTTTCGGCCGCCAGTCCGGGCGACGGCGATGCGCTGGTGCTGCGTACCCGCCGCGCCGACCTGTCGGCCCGCACACCGCGCCAGCACCAGTACCTGCAGCAGATCCTGTCGCACGACATCACTTTCGGCCTCGGCCCGGCGGGCACCGGCAAGACTTTCCTGGCCGTGGCGTGTGCGGTGGACGCGTTGGAGCGCTCGACGGTGCAGCGGATCATCCTGACCCGGCCCGCCGTCGAGGCCGGGGAGCGCCTGGGCTTCCTGCCCGGCGACCTGACGCAAAAGGTCGACCCCTATCTGCGCCCCCTGTACGACGCCCTCTACGACCTGCTGGGCTTCGACCGGGTGACCAAGGCCTTCGAGAAGGGCCAGCTCGAGRTCGCGCCGCTGGCCTTYATGCGCGGSCGYACGCTSAACCACGCCTTCGTCATCCTCGACGARGCGCARAACACSACGCCCGAGCAGATGAAGATGTTYYTGACSCGCATCGGCTTYGGCAGCCGCTGCGTCGTCACCGGCGACACCAGCCAGATCGATCTGCCGCGGGGCACGCAGTCCGGCCTCATCGACGCCGAGCATGTGCTGGCCCGGGTCAAGGGCATTGCGATGACGCGCTTCACAAGCGCCGACGTCGTTCGCCACCCGCTGGTGGCGCGCATCGTCGAGGCCTACGAAGCGCGCGCCAAGCGCGAAGCACGCGACCTATGAAACCAGAGCTGAGCCTGTCCCTGCAATTTGCCGACCCGCGCCACCGCGCGCTGCTGCCGCGCCACAAGGTGCAGCGATTCATCCGCGCGGCGCTGGAGCTGCCGGGCGAGATCGCCGTGCGCATCGTCGACGCCGAGGAAGGGCAGGCACTGAACCGCGAGTACCGTGGCAAGGACTACGCCACCAATGTGCTGACCTTCGACTACGCTCACGAGCCCGTCGTCGGCGCCGACCTGGTCATCTGCGCGGAGGTCGTCGAACGTGAGGCGGCCGAGATGGGCGTCCCGCTGCTCGACCACTACGCCCACATGCTCGTGCACGGCACCCTGCATGCCCAGGGCTATGACCACGAGGCCGACGACGAGGCCGAGGCGATGGAAGCGCGCGAGGCAGAAATCCTGACCGGCCTGGGCTTCTCCGACCCCTACCGACGCGGCTGAGGCTGCAACCCCTTCTAGGGGTATTTCGCTGTGGAAACCGGCGGCGGTGGCGAGTATTTTTGTACTTCGCCTGTCATCGGAGGCTCCCATGCTGAAGTCGATCCGCGCCCTTGCGACCGCCGCCGCGCTGATTTGCGCAGGAAGCGCGGGCGCCGTGTCGATTGCCGGCGTCGACATCCCGCTGGGCCAGATCTTCGCGGTCACCCAGACCTACCAGAACGTGCCACTGGCCGTCGGCGACACGCTGAGCGGCTACGGCAAGATCGATTCCATCAACTCTGCGGCGGTCTCCGGCCTGTGCTCGGGCTGCGAGCTGACGTACGTCTTCGGCGGCTACGCGGTCTCGTCGATCAGCGCCAGCGAAGTGCGCTTCAGCGGTGGCTGGCTCAAGGTCTATGCCGGCTTTGGCGCCAACAACGACTTCACGACCGGCAACGCCGGGGGTTCGGCGGGTGACCTGGCCGAAGCGTCCAATGGCACGCTCTTCCTGTCCCTCATGGGCCATGCCGTCGACGCCGCAGGCAACACCTTTATCGCCACCGGCCTGGGCATCGGCACGGCCAGCCCGACCGGCTTCAGCACGGGCCTGCTGGATGTGGACACGGCGGCCGGCGGCGCGGCCAACGCCTACTTCAACAGCAATGGCGTGGCGGCCCTGTTCGGTGGCGGTGCGGCCGATGCGCAGCTCGGTTCTTCCTTCTCCGCCCTGGCGCCGCTGTATCCGTCCGAGTGCCCCGGCGGTTCGGCCTGCCTGCGCGGAAGTTCCAGCGTTCTTGCAACGGTGGCAGCCGTGCCCGAGCCCGAGACGGCCGCATTGCTGCTCGGCGGCCTGGGCGTCATCCTGACGGTGGCGCGCCGCCGCCTGCGCTGAGGTCGACCTACCGGCTGCTGCTCAGGTAGCGCTTGCGACGGAACAGGAACCAAAGCCCGAGCGCCACGGCCAGCATCAGCAGGGCGGCATCCCAGAAGCCGTTGGCGTTCTTGATCAACGGCATCCATTCGAAATTCATGCCGAAGATGCCGGTGATCAGGTTCAGCGGCAGGAAGATGGCCGTCAGTACCGTCAGCGTGCGCATGATGCTGTTGGTGCGATGCCCCAGGGCGCTGAAGTGCATCTGCACGGCCGACTCGGCCGAGGACTCCAGCCGGCGCACATGGGTCAGCACCCGCTCCACATGCTCCAGCACGTCGCGTGAGCGCACCCGCAGCAGCTCACGCTCGCGCGTCACCTGCGGGTCGCCGTCGACCGGCCATTCGTCCAGCGCGTCTATCCACTCCTGGATGGCTGCGCGCTGGTCTTCGCAGGTGTCCTCCAGCCGGTGCAGGGCATCGCGGCTCTCCAGCAGCAGCGGCCAGTCATCGAACTCGCTGCTCTGGTCCAGCAGCACGCGCTGCAGCGTGCCGAGCTGGCGGGTCAGCAGGCGCCGCAGCTCCAGATAGCTGTCCACCATGTGGTTGACCATGCGCAGCATCAGGTCGGCCGGGCTGGCTGGCAGGCGGGCGCCGCCGCGTGCGTCGCGCTTCTCGCGGCCTTCAGTCAGGCGGTCCAGCTTCTGGGCGAAGAACTCGCGCACCTGGCAGTCGGTGGGGTGCACAGTGATCAGCACACGGTCGAAAACGGCAAAGCCGACCGGACTGGTGTCGATGGCCCGCAGTGCTCGCTGCGCCGAGGCCAGCGTGCCGTGCTCGTCATCGACGAAGAGATCCTGGCTGCCCGGCGCCGCGGCGAGGCGGCGGAAAACCAGCATGTCGTACCAGGACGTGTAGTCGAAATGCGAGGGCAGCTGGTTGTTGATCAGATCTGACACATGCAGGTCGACGATATTGCCGCAGCCCCACCGCGCCAGTGCCTGTTGCACGGCCGGCTCGCCCACTTCGAACTCGCGCCGGCCATAGCCCACCCACAGGAAGCCACGCTCCGGCAGCGCTTCGGGCAGGGCCGCAAGCTCGCGAAAACTGTCGGTCTCGATGTGGAAGACCCGCACCGGCTCAACCCGCTTTCAGCAGCCGCGCGGCGTCCAGCGCGAAGTAGCTCAGCACGCCGTCGGCGCCCGCGCGCTTGAAGGCCAGCAGCGACTCCATCATGACGGCGTCATGGTCCAGCCAGCCATTGGCCGCGGCGGCCTTGACCATCGCGTATTCGCCGCTGACCTGGTAGGCAAAGGTCGGCACGCGGAACTCGTCCTTCACGCGGCGCACGATGTCCAGGTAAGGCATGCCGGGCTTGACCATCACCATGTCGGCGCCCTCGGCCAGGTCCAGGGCCACCTCGCGCAGGGCTTCGTCGCTGTTGCCGGGGTCCATCTGATACGTCTTTTTGTCAGCCTTGCCGAGGTTGGCAGCCGATCCCACCGCGTCGCGGAAGGGGCCATAGAAGCTGCTCGCGTATTTGGCGCTGTAAGCCATGATGCGCGTGTGAATGTGGCCTGCGGCTTCCAGCGCCTGGCGGATGGCGCCGATGCGGCCGTCCATCATGTCACTGGGCGCAACGATATCGACGCCGGCATCTGCCTGTACCAGGGCCTGTTTGGCAAGGATCTCGACGGTCGGGTCGTTGAGGATGTAGCCGGTCTCGTCGATGACACCGTCCTGGCCATGGCTGGTGAAAGGGTCCAGGGCCACGTCGGTCAGCACGCCGAGTTGCGGGAAATGTTTTTTTACCTCGCGCACCGCGCGCGGCACCAGGCCGTTCGGATTCAGTGCTTCCGCGCCGTCAGGCGTCTTCAGCGCGGCGTCGATGACGGGGAAAAGGGCGATGACGGGCACGCCCAGTTCGACGCACTGTTCGGCCGTGCGCAGCAGGTGATCCAGGCTCTGGCGCGACACGCCGGGCATGGAAGCCACGGCGTCCAGACGGTTCTCGCCCTCATGGATGAAGACGGGGAGGATGAGGTCGCTGGCACTCAGCGCATGCTCACGCACCAGGGCGCGCGTGAAGGCGTCGCGGCGCAGGCGGCGCGGGCGCGCCGCAGGGAAGGCGGAGGGAGAAAAAACGTAGCGGGCCAAGTCGAATCCTCAGGCTGCGGGGGGTGCGGCCCGGCGCGTGATGGTTGACACATCCAGACGTCATTTATTCCTGACGTCACCGCTCAAGCGCGCTAAACTTGTTTTTGAATGATAGCCGCAAGGTGGTCGTTCCCTGCTTTTCCTCCCTGAGCAGGAGCCTTAGCGTGATGACAGCGATAAGGCTTTCTCGGCCCCGGTCTTGAACCGGGGCTTTTTTTTGGTGTTCACCGGACTGTTGTGTCGCGGAGCGACCCAACCCGCACCTTCGTGCGGTGTGCCTGCGGCCCATGTCCGACTCTCCCCCAAGCCCGTCCGCGCTGCGGCCGTGCTTGACGCCGGTGCTGCCCATAATGGCTGCATGCTCTGGGTCAAAGCCTTTCACATCGTCTTCGTCGCCGCCTGGTTTGCCGGCCTTTTCTATTTGCCGCGCATCTTTGTGAACCTGGCCATGGTGCCGGCCGACAGCCATGCCGAACGTGAGCGCCTGCTTTTGATGGCGCACAAGCTGCACCGCTTCAGCAGCATCCTGATGGGCGTGGCCCTGCTGCTCGGCATCTGGGTGCTGGTGGGCTGGGGCGCCAGCCGCTTCGCCGGCAGCTACTGGCTGCACGTCAAGATGCTGCTGGTCGTCGGCGTCATCGGCTATCACCACATGAACCGACGCCTGCTGCGCAGCTTCGAGACGCTGTCCAACAAGCGCAGCCACCGCTGGTTCCGCGTCTACAACGAGACGGCCGTGCTGCTCTTCGCGGCCATCGTCGTGCTGGTGACCGTCAAGCCCTTCTGAGGTCGGAAGTGCGTCGCCGTCAAAGCTCCGCCACCTGGCTGTTGTTGGCCCATATGGGGCTGGTCACCTATGCCAGCCTCTACCCCTTCTGGCCCTGGCGCTGGCCGCCCGGCATGGGCCTGCCCTGGTTGTTCAGCCTGCCCTGGCCGGCCCGCTTCTGGGCCTTCGACGTCGAGGCCAACCTGATTGGCTACATCCCCCTGGGCCTGCTCGGTTTTGCTGCGGCGATGCGCTCGGGCTGGGGGGTGCGCGGCGGGCTGCTGCTCGGCCTGCTGCCCGGGCCGGCGCTTTCGTTTGCGATGGAGACCCTGCAGTTCTTCGTGCCGGGCCGCGTGCCCTCCCTGTCTGACTGGGTCCTGAACTCGGCCGGCAGCCTGCTCGGTGCCGCCCTGGGCCTGGTGCTCAGCGCCCTCGGGGGCCTGGAGCGCTGGGAGGACGTGCGCGACCACTGGTTTGGCGCCAGCAGCGCACCGGCCCTCGCTCTGCTGGCGCTGTGGCCGCTGGCACTGCTGTACCCGACGCCGCTGCCTTTCGGCCTTGGTCAATGGCTGCCCTGGTGGCGGGGAATGTTGCTGGATGCCCTGACCGGCACGCCCTGGGCGCTGAACTGGGGCGACGCGGTCACCGTCGAGCATGAGCTGCCGCCTGGCCTGGAGGCGCTGGCCATCGCCCTCGGGCTGCTGGCGCCGGTGCTGTTGATGATCACCGTCGCTCGCTCCGGCCTGCGCCGGCTGGCGCTGGCCGGGGGGGCGGTGCTGCTGGGCCTGCTGGGCACGGCGACGTCAACCGCGATGGCCTTCGGGCCCGACCATGCATGGGCCTGGCTCAGCGATGCCACACGCCCCGGCGTGGGCCTGGGCGTCGTGCTGGCCTTGGTGGCCTGCTTGCTGCCCTCGCGTGTCGCGGCGGCCCTGGGCCTGTTCGTGCTGTGCGCCTTGATCGGCCTCATCAGCTTGGCGCCCAGCGACCCCTACTTGGCCTTGAACATGCAGGCCTGGGAGCAGGGCCGCTTCATCAACCTCTATGGGCTGACGCGCTGGGTGGCCTGGACCTGGCCGTTCATCGCCCTCGTCTGGCTCGCCGCCCGGCTGGTGCAAAAGCCCCAGTGAGACAATCCGCGGCGATGAGTTACTACGAGCGCCACGTCTTCTTCTGCCTGAACCAGCGCACCAATGGCGAGGCCAGTTGCGCTGACCATGACGCGCAAGGCGGCTTCGACCACTGCAAGTCGCGCGTCAAGCAACTCGGCCTGGCCGGCAAGGGTGGCGTGCGCGTCAACAAGGCCGGTTGCCTGGACCGCTGCGCCGGCGGCCCGGTGGCTGTCGTCTACCCGGAAGCCATCTGGTATTCCTGGGTCGACAAGAGCGACCTGGACGAGATCGTTGAGCGCCATTTGCGCGACGGCCAGGTGGTCGAGCGCCTGGTGCTGCCGGATTCCGTCGGCCGATGAATTCGCAGACCGAGAAGCGCCTCGTCCCCGGCCCGGCCGGGCAGATTGAAGTTGCAATCGACCTGCCGCCTGGTTCCAATTCAGGCACACCGCCGCCGGGCACGGCCCTGATCTGCCATCCCAACCCGACCCAGGGCGGGACCATGGACAACAAGGTCGTGCAGACACTGGCGCGGGCTTTCATTCAACTCGGCTGGCGGGCCGTGCGCTTCAACTTCCGTGGCATCGGCCAATCGGCAGGTGGCTGGGACGAAGGCCGTGGCGAAGTTGATGACGCGCTGGCCGTGCTCGACGCTGTTCGCGCGCCCGGCGAGGCATTGATCCTGTCTGGCTTCTCCTTTGGCGGCTACGTGGCCTCCCGCGCTGCCCAACGCCTGGCCGAACCGGCCCGGCGCCTCGTCCTCGTCGGCCCGGCGACCAGTCGTTTTGACACCGCCCCGGTGCCTGCCGACACCGTGGTCATCCATGGCGAGGTCGACGACGTTGTGCCGCTCGCCGCCGTGCTCGACTGGGCGCGGCCGCAAAGCCTTCCCGTGACCGTCGTCCCCGGCGTGGGCCATTTCTTCCACGGGCAGTTGCCGCTGCTCAAGTCCCTTGTGGTGCGCGCGTTCGATCCCACGAAGATCTAGTCGCTGCGTCTGAACAGATCCATGAAACGACTGCTTGCTTTCCTCCTCGCCGCGCTCTCGCTGACTGCCCTGGCCCAGGCCCCCCAGCCACCGGAAATCGCGGCGCGCAACTATGTGCTGATCGACCTGACCACGCACAAGACCCTGGCCGAGCGTGATGCCGACACGGCCAATGACCCAGCGTCCCTGACCAAGCTGATGACGGCCTATGTCGTCTTCGGCGCGCTGCGGGAGAAAAAGCTGACGCTGGAGCAGACCCTGCCCGTGTCCAAGCGCGCCTGGGACGAGCGCAAGGGCGATCCTTCGCTGATGTTCATCGACACGACGATGACGCCCAAGGTCGATGAGCTGCTGCACGGCCTCATCATCCAGAGCGGCAACGACGCCGCCGTGGCCCTGGCCGAAGGCGCGGCCGGTTCGGTCGAGAACTTCGTGCAGCTGATGAACCGCCAGGCCCAGGCCTGGGGCTTGAAGAACACCGAGTTCAAGAACGTGACCGGCACGTCCGAGCCCGGCCACAAGAGCAGTGCGCGCGACATCGCGGTGGTGGCTTCACACATCATCACGGACTTCCCCGAGTACTACGTCTACTACTCGCAGCGCGACTACACCTTCAACAAGATCCGCCAGGACAACCGCAACCTGCTGCTGCGTCGCGACCCGACGGTGGATGGCATGAAGACCGGTTTCACCGAGGCCGCCGGCTACTGCCTGGTGTCCAGCGCCAACCGCGATTTCCCCAACGGCAAGCGCCGCCTGTTGTCCGTTGTCATGGGCACGGCGTCAAAGGAAGCTCGCGCCAGCGAGAGCCAGAAGCTGCTGAACTGGGGCTACACGGCCTTCGATGCGGTCAAGATCTTTGACGCCGGCAAGGCGATTGCGACCGTGCCGGTCTGGAAGGGCGAGGCCAAGGAAGCCAGGCTCGGTGCGGCTGACGCCATCTTCGTCGCCGTGCCGCATGGCGACGGCACCAAGCTGCAAACCCAGGTCGAGCGCACCGACCCCCTGGTGGCGCCGCTCAGCAAGGGCCAGCGCGTCGGCACCCTGCGCGTGACGACGACGGCCGGCGCGCCGGTGGCCGAGGTGCCGCTGATCGTGCAGGAAGCCGTGCCCGGCTCCGGCCTGCTCGGTCGTGCCTGGGATTCGCTGCGCCTGTGGATCAAGTGAGGTCACGATGAACCTGCCGCCCGACATTCCGCCCGAGCAATCGCTCATCGAATACCCCTCGCAGTTTCCGATCAAGGTCATGGGCGCCCATGTCGAGGGCTTCGTCGAGGCCATCGCCCATGTGGCGCGACAGTTCGACCCAGCCTTTGATGCCGCCACCATCGAGCAGCGCCCGAGCAAGGGCGGCAACTACCTCGGCCTGACCATCACCATCACGGCCACCAGCCGCGAGCAGCTAGACGAGATCTACCGCACGCTGACCACGCATCCCATGGTCAAGGTCGTGCTCTGATCAGGTCGCCGCGTCGCCGGCCTGCATGGCCTTGATCTTGGCCTTGGCCGCGTCGTCGCCGTTCTTGGCGGCGATGTCGTACCAATAGCGCGCCAGGCGCGCGTCGGCCTCGACGCCCGACCCCGTCTCGAACATCGACGCGACGATGTATTGGGCGCCGACGTCGCCTGCCTTGGCCGCTTCCAGATACCAGCGGTGGGCCTGGGCCAGGTCCTGGGACCGGCCGCGGCCGAGGTAGTAGCAGGTGGCGGTGGCGAGGGCGCCGTCGCCGTTGCCCTGCTGCGCGGCGCGCTCAAACCAGCCGCAGGCGGCCTTCGCGTCGGGCTTGCCGTGGCGGCCCTGCTCGATCATTTCGCCCAGCGCGTTCTCGGCCAGTGCCAGCTTCTGCGCCGCCGCACGCTGCAGCCACTGCCAGGCCTTCGCGTCGCTGGCGCCGGGCAGCTCCTTGCGCAGATTCATCATCGCGAGGTTGAACTGGCCCAATGCCTCGCCGCGTCGGGCGGACTCGGCAAAGCCCTGGGCCGCGGCCTTGAGGTCGCCCTCGTCGTAGGCGGCCAGCGCGTCGGGCAGTGAGGCGGCCCGGGCCAGGGAGGCGGTGAGCAGCAGGGCAACGGCAATCAGTGGCGTCTTCATCGGGTCGAGTCGTCCTGGCTAAGCGAAGGCTTACAGTGGCTGCCTATGATGCCCGCATGATCGTCAAGACCCTCGGGCGGGTCGATTACCTGCCCACGCTGGAGGCCATGCGCGCCTTCACGGCGGCGCGCGACGCAGACACGCCGGACGAGCTCTGGCTCTGCGAGCACCCGCCCACCTTCACCCAGGGCCTGGCCGGGAAGCCCGAGCACCTGCTGCTGCCCGGCGACATTCCCGTCGTCGCCACCGAGCGCGGTGGCCAGGTGACGTATCACGGCCCCGGCCAAGTGACGGCCTATCCGCTGGTCGACCTGCGGCGCCTTGCCATCTTCGTCAAGGAATACGTCTTCCGCCTGGAGACGGCGATCATCCAGACACTGGGCAGCTATGGCGTGACCGGCCTGCGCGTCGGCGGCGCGCCCGGCATCTATGTGCGCCCGGCCGACCCTGGCAGCCATGCGGCCCTGGCCGGCCCGGCCGATCCGGCGGACGCCTTCAAGGGCCTGGCCAAGATCGCCGCCCTGGGCATCAAGGTCAGCCGCCACTGCACCTATCACGGCCTTGCGCTCAATGTCGCGATGGACCTGGAACCCTTCCTGCGCATCAACCCGTGCGGATACGAAGGCCTGGAAACCACATCCCTCGATAAACTCGGGGTTTTCACCGACTGGTCGACCGCGGCCGGGCGGCTCGCCGAGCGGCTCTCGGCACAATTTGAAGTCTCGACGCCTTGACCATGTCCGACACGACCACCTACGACCCGACGATCAAGCAAAAGGCCGAGGCCAAGACCTCCCGCATTCCGATCAAGATCGTGCCGGCCGAGGTGCTGAAGAAGCCAGACTGGATCCGCGTCAAGGCCGGCTCGCCGACCACCCGCTTCTACGAGATCAAGCAGATCCTTCGTGAGCACAAGCTGCACACGGTCTGCGAGGAAGCCAGCTGCCCCAATATCGGCGAATGCTTCGGCAAGGGCACGGCCACCTTCATGATCATGGGTGACAAGTGCACGCGCCGCTGCCCGTTCTGCGACGTCGGCCACGGCCGGCCCGACCCGCTGGACGTCGACGAGCCGCTGAACCTGGCCAAGACGATTGCGGCGCTGAAGCTCAAGTACGTCGTCATCACCAGCGTCGACCGCGACGACCTGAAGGACGGCGGCGCCGGCCATTTCGCCGAATGCATCACACGCGTCCGCGAGCTGAGCCCGTTGACGCAGATTGAAGTGCTGGTGCCCGACTTCCGTGGCCGCGCCGATCGCGCGCTGAACATCCTGAAGGCCGCGCCGCCGGATGTGATGAACCACAACCTGGAAACCGCGCCGCGCCTGTACAAGGAAGCGCGCCCGGGTTCCGACTACCAGTTCAGCCTGGACCTGCTCAAGCGCTTCAAGCAGGAAGTGCCGGGCGTGCCGACCAAGAGCGGCATCATGGTCGGCCTGGGCGAGACGGACGACGAGATCCGCCAGGTCATGCGCGACATGCGGGCGCACGACATCGACATGATCACCATCGGCCAGTACCTGGCGCCGTCCGGTCACCACCTGCCGGTGCGCCGCTATGTGACGCCTGACGCCTTCAAGCAGTTCGAGAAGGAAGCCTACGAGCTGGGCTTCACGCACGCGGCCGTCGGCGCCATGGTGCGCTCCAGCTACCACGCGGACGAGCAGGCCCACGCGGCGCTGAACCCGACGGTCAGCCCGACGGCGGCCTGATCAGGAGCGCCCAGGGCGGGGCTGGGGCGCCATTGGCGGCACTTCTGGCGCCTCGTTCAGGCGCAGGAACTTGAAGCCCGCCAGCTGCGCCTTGTTCTGCCCCGCCTGGCGCGCATCGCGTTCGGCCATGCGGGCGATGAAGCCCTGCAGCGTCTCCTCGCGCACCTGCGGCTCGGCTGAATGCAGCAGGCGACGGGAGCCATCCGCGCCGGTGACGATGAGGCCGACATGCGATGCCCAGGACTCGCCGCCGCGGCTGGAGATGACGTTGACGAAATCGCCGTCCTGCAACTGGGCCTCGACAGCGGCCGCGTCCTGCTTGGCAACGTAGACATCGTCGAAGTTCTGCACCGGGATGTCGCGGCGGATCTTGAACTGCTTGAGCAGGAAGGCCTGACGGTCGATGCGCTGGCGGTAGGGCTGGGTCGGCGCGCCCAGGGTGGCGGTGACGTCCTGCACCAACCAGCGGTTGGCGACATTCCAGTCGGCTTCGGTGTAGTGGTTGCGCGTGGCGGTGCCGATGACCCCGTCGCGGTAGCGGATGCGCTGCAGCATCCAGAAGAACTCTTCCCAGGATGCGCTCAATGCCATCGCATAGGTATGTTCCACGAAGACGACGCAGTCGCTTTTGCTCAGGTCGAACAGCGGCTGGGCGTCGTAGGTCTCGTAGGGGAACTCGCCCAGCAGGAAGAGCTCGTAGGGCTGGCCGATGTTTTTGCGTGCCAGCGCCGCGATGCGCTGGCGCAGGGCCGGCTGGTCCTGCTGTTGCCAGGCCAGGTAGCGGCCCAGCTCGCGCGGCTGCATCTGGTAGAGCGGCTTGTTGAGCAGGCTGGCCAGTTCGGTGGCGTCCAGGCTGGCGCGGCGAGCGGCATCCAGCTGTGTGGCCGTGGGCTCGATGCGGGGTGGCGACGGTGGCGGCGGGGGCTGGTGGGCGCAGCCAGCCAGCAGCAGGGATATGGCGAGGGCGGCAAGCGTCTTTTGCATCGCCGCAGTGTCAGTCCAGCGGCGCCTCGGTGGTCATGAGAGCTTGTGGGACGTCCATAACGTCAGGATTCGCCGGCCTGGGCGCGCAGCGCCTCGATGAGTAGGCGCGTCTTGCGAGGTGGCTGCTGGGCGGCCGGATAGAGGGCGTGGATGCCGCCTTCGGGCAGATGCCAGCCCGGCAGCAGGCGCACGAGGCGGCCGGCGGCGAGGTCGTCGGCAACGAGATAGTCCGGCAGCATGGCCATGCCGCCACCCGCCAATGCCGCGCTGCGCAGGGCTGAGGCGGTGTTGAAGGACAGCACGGACTGCAAGCGCACCGCCTGTTCGGCCTCGCCGTCGGCGTTGAAGCGGCATTGCAGCGGCTGGGGAAGCACGGTCAGCGCAATCAGCGGCAGGGCTGCCAGCTCGCCCGGATGAGCGGGTGCGGCGCGTCCCTCGAGCAGGCTCGGGCTGGCAACGACGTAGGCGCTGAAGGACCGGATGCGCGTCGCGCGCAGCTCGGAGTCGGCCAGTTGGCCGATGCGGATGGCCACGTCGATCTGCTCGGCCACAAGGTCCAGCAGCCGGTCGACAGCCAGCACATCGATCTGCAGTTGCGGGTGGCGCTGCGTCAGTGCGACGGCGACGGGCGCCAGCACGCGCTCGGCATAGTCCACCGGCGCCGTCACGCGCAGCCGGCCACGTGGCTCGGCCGTGTTTCCGGCGGCAGCGGCGATGGCCCGCTCGGTGTCGGCCACGATCTGGCGCGCAGCATCGAAAAAGCCCTCACCCGCCTCGGTCATGCGCAGGGAGCGTGTGGTGCGCAACAGCAGGCTGGCGCCGACCTCGCGCTCCAGGCGCTGCATGTGGGCGCTGACCATGGTCGTCGCGATACCCAGCCGGCGAGCGGCTGCGCTCAGCGAGCCGGTTTCGACGACGGCGACGAAGACGGCCAGGCGGTTGAGGTTGACGTTGGCGAGGGCGTTGATGGCCATCTTCCACTCAAAGTGCAAGGTGTTTGCAGGATAGCGCGGCTACCGGGCGGTCTGCCCGGAAAGCACACTGGAGCCATCCCAGAGGAGATCGCCATGAATCACCCCATCTTCCATCGCAACATCCAAATCGACGGGTTGAACATCTTCTACCGTGAGGCCGGCCCGGTGGATGCGCCGACGTTGCTGCTGCTGCACGGCTTCCCGTCATCGTCGCGCCAGTACGTCAAGCTGATGGAGCTGCTGGCGGATCGCTACCACCTCATCGCGCCCGACTATCCGGGTTTCGGCCTCAGCGACGCGCCGCCGGCCGCCGAGTTTGGCTACAGCTTCGACCGCCTGGCCGATGTCGTCGAGGGGTTCTGCGAGGCGCTGGGCCTGGACCGCTTCGTCGCCTACCTGTTCGACTTCGGCGCGCCCATCGGCCTGCGCATTGCCGAGCGCCACCCAGAATGGATTGCCGGTCTCGTCATCCAGAACGGCAATGCCTACGAGGAGGGATTGAGCGCGATGGCACGTGACATGGTTGCGCTGCAGCCCGGCCGGCCAGGTGCCGTGGAAGCCGTCACGGGCATCCTGACGGCCGAGGTCACGCGCATGCAATACGAGGGCGGCACCCGCGAGCCGGCGCGTATCGCCCCCGAGGGCTGGCTGCTGGACCAGCATTTCCTGGACCTGCCCGGCCGCAAGGCCATCCAGGTGGACCTGGCGCTGGACTACCACCGCAACGTGGCGCGCTACCCGGCTTGGCAGGCCTGGCTGCGCGAACATCGGCCGGCGGCGCTGATCGTCTGGGGTCGCAACGACGCCTTCTTCCCGGCGGCGGGCGCCGAGGCCTATCTGCGCGACCTGCCCGAGGCCGAGCTGCATCTGCTCGACACGGGGCACTTCGCTTTGGAGGAAGAGGTCGATTTCATCGCGGCGCGCATGGCCGTCTTCATCGACGGGCTTACGCCTCAGCCAGCAGCTGCTCGATGAGGCCGTGCAGGGCGGCGAAGTCGGGTTCGCCGACAAAGCGCTTGACGATCTCGCCGCGCTTGTTGATGAGGAAGGTGGTCGGCGTCATCTGCACCGAGCCAAAGGCCTGGGCGACGCTGCCGGTGTTGTCGATGGCCACGCCAAAGGGCAGCTTGCGCGTCTCGGCGTACTTGGCGACGAAGGCCGGTGGGTCGTAGCTCATGGCCACGGCGACAGTGTCCAGGCCGCGGGCCTTGAACTTGTCGTGGGTGGCCACGATCTGCGGCATCTCCTTCACGCAGGTCGCGCAGCTGGTGGCCCAGAAGTTGACCAGCATGACCTTGCCGGTCCAGTCCCGCGAGCTGGCCTTCTGGCCGTTCAGCAGCACATAGTCGACGGCGGGTGCCTGCTCGCGGGCACAGCCCGTCAGCGCGGCGGCGCAGATCAGGGCAGAGGCAAGGGCGCGGCGGGTCAGCATGGCCCGGATTCTAGAGAAGCCGCTAAACCCTTTTGGCCAGCTCGAACATCAGCAGCGAGGGCAGGGCGTCGGGCAGGTGGCGGCGCGAGATGCGGGCCACGCCGTCACCGGTGGCGGTGGACAGCTGGGTGCGGTGCTCGCCATCGAACATCTCGACGAAGGCGAAGTCCGGCGCGTCGCGCATGACGCCGGCGATGAGCTGCAGCAGCGGCTCGCTCATCTGCGCCGCGTCGAACAGCATGGCGTGGGGCAGGCCCTCGCGGCAGAACTGCTCGGCCTCGGCCACGCTGCCGACCACATCCACCAGCATGCCCATGTGGCGCACGGCGGCCTGGGCCTCGGTGCGCATGTCGCGGTGGGCCGACACGATCAGCAACTGGCAGCCCGCCAGCGGCCGCGAATTGCCGCCCATGCGTTCGGCCTCGGCTTCCAACCGGGCATTGGTGCTGTCCGGCGGCGGCGCTTCGTCCGGCGCGAGCTGGTTGAACTCCAGCGTCAGCAGCGTGATGCCGGCCTCCTGCTCGCGCAGTGGCAGCACACCCAGCGTGATGGCCGTTTGCTCCAGCAGCCGCCAGGCCAGCGAGTCCAGCCCGGGCGTCGGTGCGTGCGGGTCGGCGTCGTCGCTGAGCAATTCCAGCGAGCGGTGGGCGAAGCGGCAGCTCAGGCGCGCCTTGACCGGCCAGGGCGTCAGATCCAGTCGCAGGTCGACGGAGGAGTGCGTATTGGCCAGCGCCCAGTCCATCAGCGCATTCAGCAGGCCGAAGAGCAGGGCGCCGTCGGCCCAGATCTCGACGGGCTTGAGCGACTGGCGAACCTGCACGCCGCGCGCCTGGGTCTCGCGGCTGCGCTGGGCGAGCACGCTGCGCAGCATCTGCGTCAGGTGCTGGCGCTCGCGGTTCAGGCGCAGGCGGCCGGAGGCCAGCCGGGAGAGCTGCTGGCCCAGCATGCCGGCCGTGCGAGCGTCGTCCACGCTGCGCTTCAACAGGCGCAGGCCGCGGCGGTCGATCTGGCCGGTGGTGGCGAGGTTCTGGATCTGCTCCAGCGCCGCGCTCAGCGGCCCGGCGATCTCGGCGCCCAGCTGCTGGACGATGTCCGCCCACTGGACCGGTGAAGGCTCAGGCATGACATCGTTGGCGGCACTTGCTGGCGCGGAAGAAGGCGGTGTGGACATGACCCGGTGGCTGCGGACCCGAGGCGGATGGTTCTAGGTGGTTGGCCCGCCTCGGTGCGTGAGCGCATGCTGCGGACAGCGCGCCGCCATCTCCATCCCCCACCCAGGGGGAAACCCTGGGTTTGGGGGTGGGTTAGCCCTCACGCAATGACACCACTGTTGCGCCAGTTTGTGATTTCTTCCGCAGAACAGCCGGCTTCTTGCAGCAACTCGTCGCTGTGCTGGCCGAGCAGCGGCGGCGCGAACCGATAGGCCACGGGTGTGGCCGACAGCTTCATTGGGCTGGCAATGAGGCGCAGATCGGGCGTCAAGGGATGGGGCATGGCAACCACGGCACCGCGAGCTTGCGCTTGCGGGTCGGCGAGCGCCTCACCAATAGAGTTGATCGAGCCACAGGGCACCTTGGCAGCCTCCAGCGCCGCGAGCCAGTCGGCGCGAGGGCGCTGCCGCATGGCTTCCTCCAACTGAGGCACGAGGAGGGCGCGGTGGCGCACGCGCTCGGAGTTGGTCGCAAAGCGTGGGTCGGTGGCCCATCCCGGCTGGCCGGCGATGTCGCAGAACTTGGCGAATTGGCGGTCGTTGCCGACAGCCAGGATCAGATAGCCGTCGCTGGCCTCGAAGACCTGATAGGGCACGATGTTCTGGTGGGCGTTGCCCATGCGGCCCGGCGCCTTGCCGCTGCATAGGTAGTTGCTGCCGAGGTTGGCCAGCATGGCGAGCTGGGTGTCCAGCAGGGCCATGTCGATGACCTGGCCCTGGCCGGTGGCATCGCGGTGGCGCAGCGCGGCCAGGATGGCGACGGTGGCATACATGCCGGTGAACAGGTCGGCCACGGCCACGCCCACCTTCTGCGGCCCGCCGCCGGGCAGGTCGTCGCGCTCGCCGGTCACRCTCATCARCCCGCCCATGCCCTGGACGGCGTAGTCATAACCGGCGCGCTCGGCATAGGGGCCGGTCTGGCCGAAGCCGGTGATGGAGCAGATGACGAGGCCGGGGTGCTCGGCGAGCAGGGTTTGCGCGTCCAGGCCATAGCGAGCCAGGTCGCCGACCTTGAAGTTCTCCACCAGCACATCGACCTGGGCCGCCAGCTTGCGGACGATGGCCTGACCTTCGGGCGTGGCCAGATCCACGGCCAGCGAGCGCTTGTTGCGGTTGGCGCCGAGGAAGTAGGCGGCCTCGGACGTGTCCTGGCCGTCGGCATCCTTCAGATAGGGCGGGCCCCAGGCACGTGTGTCGTCGCCACTGCCGGGGCGTTCGATCTTGATGACGTCGGCGCCGAGGTCGGCCAGGGTCTGCGTGCACCAGGGGCCGGCCAACACGCGTGACAGGTCCAGTACGCGCACGCCGGACAGCGCCTGAGGGGCTTGGGGAGAGGGCATTTCTTGCATTGCGGAATTGTCCTCGGGCCGCTGTCGATAATTCGCCCATGCCCTGCCGCACGACTGCCGGATTTGCCCTAATGCTGAGCTTGCTGGCGGCTTGCCAGCCGACGCTGAACTGGCGCGAGGTCAGGCCGACCGGATCGGGCGCTGTGGCCCTCTTCCCTTGCAAGCCCGACATCGAGCAGCGCCCCGCTCACGCCGGCCAGGGTGCGATGGGCCTGGCCCAGTGCGAAGCGGGCGGCGGGCGCTTCGCGCTGTCCTGGGCTGATGGGCCCGACCCGACCCAGGCCGGCCCAGCCCTCAAGGCCATGCCCCAGGCCTTGGCCACCAAGCTCGGCCAGCCGCTGCCGCCGGCCCAGCCGCTGCTGGTGCCGGGCATGACGCCGCTGCCGGAGGCTGCCGAGTACCGCCTGACCGGTGCGGGCGGGATCACTCGCGTGGCCGTGTTCGCTCACGGTGGCCGTGTCTACCAGGCGCTGATGACGCTGCCGCAGGACGACCCGGCCGCGTGGGAAAGCTTCCGTGCCGGGCTGGCCATGGAGACCGCCCGCTAACATCCTGCCCCATGCCCAACCTGCTTGTGATCGCCCACGCACCGCTGGCCTCCGCCCTGCGGCAGGTGGCCGAACACACCTTCCCCGACTGTGCGCCGACGCTGACCGTGCTGGATGTTGATGCTGGCATGAGCGCGGACGACGTCGAGACAGCTGCCCGCGCGCTGATGGCCCGGGCCGACCAGCCCGAGTGGTTGGTGCTGACCGATGTGTTCGGCGCCACGCCGAGCAACGGCGCCCAGCGCCTGGCGGGAGAGCAGGTGCAGGTGCTTAGCGGTGTCAGCGTGCCCATGCTGTGGCGCACCCTCTGCTATGCCAGCCAGAAGCCTTTGACCGAGCTGGCACGGCGCGCCATGCAGGGCGCGGTCACCGGCATCGTCGCCATGCCTCCCTTGCCCCCCGACGAATGATCAAGTCCACCCTCACCATCAGCAACAAGCTGGGTCTTCACGCGCGCGCCTCGGCCAAGTTAACCAAGTTGGCCGGCAGCTTCAAGTGCGAGGTCTATATGAGCCGCAACGGCCGGCGCGTGAACGCCAAGAGCATCATGGGCGTCATGATGCTGGCCGCTGGCATCGGCGCGACAGTCGAACTGGAGACTGATGGCGAGGACGAACAAGCCGCGCAGGATCAGATCACCGCCCTCGTCAACGACAAGTTCGGCGAAGGCCAGTGATCAGCCGAGGATGCGCTTGAAGCGCGCCGGCAGATCGGCCGTGCGCAGCAGCAGCGGCAGGTCGGCGGTGTTGAAGTCGGGGTCCCAGGCCGGCTCGCCCATCAACTTGGCGCCGCAGCGCAGATAGCCGCGGATCAAGGCCGGCGGTTCCACCACCAGGTCCTGGCGCAGGTGCTCGATGGGCAGCGGCAGGCGCGGGCGCACCCGGCAGTCGATGGGCGCGAGGTGGTTGGCGGCGATCTGCTTCCACAGACTSGCCGCGAARTGGCCGCCRTCGCGCATGCTGACGCTGGCGCAGCCGATGACGGTATCCAGACCGTTGCGGGCCATGAACTCGGCCAGCGCGCCCCACAACGCAATGATGGCGCCGCCGCTGCGGTGGTCGGCATGCACGCAGGAGCGGCCGATCTCGGCGACCCGGGAACGCAGGCCGCGCAGGCGCGTCAGGTCGAACTCGGTGTCGCTGTACAGGCCGCCGGCGCGTTTGGCGGCGGACGGCGTCAGCACGCGGTAGGTGCCGACGACAGGGCCGGGCTCGTCGTCCTCGCCCCCGGCGCGCACCAGGACATGCTCGCAATAGGCGTCGAAGAGGTCGACGTCCAGCCCGGCCGGTGAACCCTTGGGTGTGGGCAGGCGGGCGCCCATCTCGACGGCGAAGACCTGGTAGCGCAGCGCCTGGGCTTCGCGAACTTCCGTTTCGCTGCGTGCCCAGCTGACGCTGAGGCGGGGGGAAGAGGCGCGCGCCGGGCGGTGCAGGGCGGGGGCATGCGGCTGTGCATGCGTGACGATCAAACTGCGGTTCATGCCCGGCATGCTGGGGCGGCGGTTTGACGCAGCGGTGAAGGCCCTATGAAAAAACCATGACGCGGCAGCCCTGTGGCTCAAGCTACATTGGGGATTGATCTGCGGAGGGTGCTGATGAGTTTTCAGGTGTTCGGCATTGCGGTCTCACGTGGTGTGGCCATCGGTCGCGCGGTGCTGATCGCCTCCAGCCGCGTCGACGTCGCCCACTATTTCGTGACGCCCGACGAGGTCCAGCCCGAGATTGGGCGACTGCTGCGCGCACGCGACGCCGTCGTGCTGGAGCTGGAGACGTTGAGGGATGAACTGCCAGGCGACGCGCCCCACGAACTCGCGGCCTTGCTGGACGTGCACCTGATGCTGCTGCACGACGAGGCCCTGACCGGGAGCGCCAGCCAGTGGATCGTCGAGCGGCACTACAACGCGGAATGGGCGCTGTCTGCCCAGCTCGAGGTGCTGGCACGCCAGTTCGACGAGATGGAAGATGACTACCTGCGCGAGCGCAAGGCTGACCTGGAGCAGGTCGTCGAGCGTGTGTTGCGTGCGCTGTCCCAGGAGCGGGGTGACACGCCTGCGCCCGTCACGCCACGCGACTTTGCGGGCGAGGATCCGCTGCTGCTGGTGGCCGCCGACATTGCGCCGGCCGACATGATCCAGTTCAAGCGCAGCGTCTTCCGCGGCTTCATCACCGACATTGGTGGCAAGACCTCCCACACCGCCATCGTCGCGCGCAGCATGGATATCCCGGCGGTGGTGGGCACTCGCGAGGCCTCGCGCCTCATCAGGCAGGATGACTGGGTCATCATCGATGGCGACGCGGGCACGGTCATCGTCAATCCTTCGCCCATCGTCCTGGAGGAGTACCGCTTCCGCCAGCGCCAGAGTGAGCTGGAGCGCGCGCGGCTGGGGCGCCTGCGGCACACGCCGGCCGTCACGCTGGATGGCGAGCACATCGAATTGCACGCCAACATCGAGATGCCTGCCGACGCGGAGGCGGCAGTGGAATCGGGGGCCACGGGCGTCGGGCTGTTCCGCAGCGAGTTTCTGTTCATGAACCGTGAGGGCGAACTGCCCAGTGAGGAAGAACAGTTCGCTGCCTACAAGGCCGCCGTCGTGGCGATGAAGGGCATGCCGGTCACGATTCGCACCGTCGACGTGGGGGCGGACAAGCCGCTGGATCGGTTGACGGTCAACGAACTGCGCCACGAGCATGTGCTCAACCCGGCGATGGGCCTGCGTGCCATCCGTTGGAGCTTGGCCGAGCCGAGCATGTTCCGTCAGCAACTGCGCGCCATCTATAGAGCGAGCGCCTTCGGCAAGGTCAGACTATTGATCCCGATGGTGGCGCATCTGTCGGAAGTTCGGCAAATCGTCGAGACGGTGCGCAAGGTGCAGCAGCAGTTGACCGATGCCGGCCATGCCTACACGCGCGTCGAGCTGGGCGTCATGATCGAGATCCCGGCCGCAGCGGTCATGCTGCCGCTGCTGCTGCGGCATGTGGATTTCGTCTCCATAGGAACCAACGACCTGATCCAGTACACCTTGGCCATCGACCGTGCCGATGAAGCAGTTGCCCATCTCTACGATCCCTGGCATCCGGCAGTGCTGCAGCTGATCAGCCAGGCCATCGCCCAGGCGCGCGCGGCGGGCAAGGGCGTCAGCGTTTGCGGCGAGATGGCGGGCGACCCCGTCTTTACCGAACTGCTGTTGGCCATGGGCCTGCGCAGTTTCTCCATGCACCCGTCACAGATTCCTGCCGTCAAGCAGCGCATCCTGCGCGCTGACGCGCAGCGCCTTGCTACGGCCCTGCCGCACATCCTGGACAGCGACGATCCTCAGGCCACCGCCGAGAAGGAGCTGGTCGTTGCTCGCAGCGCAGTAGCCGTGCATTGACTGCGGCTGCTGCTTGCGCCAGGCCGCTCGGCGCCGAGGGCAACCGCCACGGATGGCTGCCTGGTTTCGAGTTAGGCGTACAGGTTGCTGATTACCTCAATCCCTGGAAATTGCCGCGCCAGATCAAATTGTCAGACGTCCTTGCGGACACAGAAAAACCTATGCTACAGTCGTGGGCTTCGCTGATCACAACGCAGCGCTTGTCGGGAACGGCGGATGGTTGTGAGGTGGTTGGTGGAGCTGGGCTGAAAGGTCTGGATGGCGAGCTGGAGAGTTCGTTGGGTGCTGAAGAGTTCTGAAAAGAAATTTTCGCAAAGTACTTGACGATGCTGCGAAAGCAGATCAAAATCTCGCCTCTTTGCTGCTGACGAACAAAACGCGAAAGCGAGTAGTTTGGAGGTGGTGAAGGAAAGCAAGTCGATGAGTATCGAGAAAGAAATTTTCGAAAATACTTGACGACGACGCAAAAAGCAGATTAGAATCTCGCTTCTTTGCTGCTGACGAATCAAACTGATTTGACAGCGACGCGGATGGAACGAAGCAGCGAATGCTGACGAGTTTCAAGCGCGATGTTCTTTAAGAATTCACAGCCGATAAGCGTGGGCGTTTGAAGTGAAGTGATGTTGTCAGGTGACTGATGACGGTCCTTCGGACTTTAAACGCTCACGGAAATTAGATTTGAACTATGCAAATGGTTTAAGTCGATTCCGTTGAGTAAATTCAAGATCGAACTGTAGAGTTTGATCCTGGCTCAGATTGAACGCTGGCGGCATGCCTTACACATGCAAGTCGAACGGTAACAGGTTAAGCTGACGAGTGGCGAACGGGTGAGTAATATATCGGAACGTGCCCAGTCGTGGGGGATAACTGCTCGAAAGAGCAGCTAATACCGCATACGACCTGAGGGTGAAAGCGGGGGATCGCAAGACCTCGCGCGATTGGAGCGGCCGATATCAGATTAGGTAGTTGGTGGGGTAAAAGCTCACCAAGCCAACGATCTGTAGCTGGTCTGAGAGGACGACCAGCCACACTGGGACTGAGACACGGCCCAGACTCCTACGGGAGGCAGCAGTGGGGAATTTTGGACAATGGRCGMAAGYCTGATCCAGCMATGCCGCGTGCRGGAAGAAGGCCTTCGGGTTGTAAACCGCTTTTGTCAGGGAAGAAAAGGTTCTGGTTAATACCTGGGACTCATGACGGTACCTGAAGAATAAGCACCGGCTAACTACGTGCCAGCAGCCGCGGTAATACGTAGGGTGCRAGCGTTAATCGGAATTACTGGGCGTAAAGCGTGCGCAGGCGGTTATRYAAGACAGWTGTGAAATCCCCGGGCTCAACCTGGGAAYTGCATYTGTGACTGYATAGCTAGAGTACGGTAGAGGGGGATGGAATTCCGCGTGTAGCAGTGAAATGCGTAGATATGCGGAGGAACACCGATGGCGAAGGCAATCCCCTGGACCTGTACTGACGCTCATGCACGAAAGCGTGGGGAGCAAACAGGATTAGATACCCTGGTAGTCCACGCCCTAAACGATGTCAACTGGTTGTTGGGAGGGTTTCTTCTCAGTAACGAAGCTAACGCGTGAAGTTGACCGCCTGGGGAGTACGGCCGCAAGGTTGAAACTCAAAGGAATTGACGGGGACCCGCACAAGCGGTGGATGATGTGGTTTAATTCGATGCAACGCGAAAAACCTTACCTACCCTTGACATGTCTGGAATCCTGAAGAGATTTGGGAGTGCTCGAAAGAGAGCCAGAACACAGGTGCTGCATGGCCGTCGTCAGCTCGTGTCGTGAGATGTTGGGTTAAGTCCCGCAACGAGCGCAACCCTTGTCATTAGTTGCTACGAAAGGGCACTCTAATGAGACTGCCGGTGACAAACCGGAGGAAGGTGGGGATGACGTCAGGTCATCATGGCCCTTATGGGTAGGGCTACACACGTCATACAATGGCCGGGACAGAGGGCTGCCAACCCGCGAGGGGGAGCTAATCCCAGAAACCCGGTCGTAGTCCGGATCGTAGTCTGCAACTCGACTGCGTGAAGTCGGAATCGCTAGTAATCGCGGATCAGCTTGCCGCGGTGAATACGTTCCCGGGTCTTGTACACACCGCCCGTCACACCATGGGAGCGGGTTCTGCCAGAAGTAGTTAGCCTAACCGCAAGGAGGGCGATTACCACGGCAGGGTTCGTGACTGGGGTGAAGTCGTAACAAGGTAGCCGTATCGGAAGGTGCGGCTGGATCACCTCCTTTCTAGATAGATCGCGCCTCGTCATTACTTAGGTAGTGGCAGAGCAAGATCACACTAAAGAGCGAAAGCTCAAGCACTTTGCTTTAAGCGCCCACACTTATCGGCTGTCACACAACAGTGAGTGAAATTGCGTGAGCCTGTTGAGCTGGCCTCGACAGGCTGGCGACAACAACAGAGTTCATGCGCATGGTTCGCGTGGGTCTGTAGCTCAGTCGGTTAGAGCACCGTCTTGATAAGGCGGGGGTCGCTGGTTCGAATCCAGCCAGACCCACCACGGCAAGTCGCGAGATTTGAACCGGGGGATTAGCTCAGCTGGGAGAGCACCTGCTTTGCAAGCAGGGGGTCGTCGGTTCGATCCCGTCATCCTCCACCAGTTTCACTTACTCAGTTGGTAAACCTTAGCGAATAGCAATGTTCGCTGAGGTTTACCAGCTCTGGTCTGCAAAGATCGGCTGTTGTTCTTTAACAATTTGTAGAGTCGAATCAGCGCTGTTAGCGGAAAGTACCTTCTGGTACACCGTGCCGCTAACAGCGATTTTGATTGCGTCAAACATAGACTTCAACTAAGCAAGAAATTGATTAGGTATGAAGAACGGCGTAACGCGTGAATACTCAAATAACAATCCGATGAAACAAGATCGGATTGAGTCCTTGACGACAGTGCAGTCAGCGCTGTCAAAGTTATAGGGTCAAGTGACTAAGTGCATGTGGTGGATGCCTTGGCGATTACAGGCGACGAAGGACGTGATAGCCTGCGATAAGCTTCGGGGAGCTGGCAAATTAGCTTTGATCCGGAGATTTCCGAATGGGGAAACCCACTCCGCAAGGAGTAACTCTGACTGAATACATAGGTCATTGTGGCGAACCGGGTGAACTGAAACATCTCAGTAGCTCGAGGAAAAGACATCAACCGAGATTCCGAAAGTAGTGGCGAGCGAAATCGGAGTAGCCCTCGCGTTTTAGCAGTTTGTATATCAGAACGGAATGGAAAGTCCGGCCACAGCGGGTGATAGCCCCGTATGAGAAATGCAGATTGTGGAACTAGGCGCGAATAGAGTAGGGCGGGACACGTGAAATCCTGTCTGAATATGGGGGGACCATCCTCCAAGGCTAAATACTCGTAATCGACCGATAGTGAACWAGTACCGTGAGGGAAAGGCGAAAAGAACCCCGGGAGGGGAGTGAAATAGATCCTGAAACCGCATGCWTACAAAAAGTAGGAGCCCGCAAGGGTGACTGCGTACCTTTTGTATAATGGGTCAGCGACTTACATTCAGTGGCRAGGTTAACCGAATAGGGWAGCCGTAGAGAAATCGAGTCCGAATAGGGCGAWYAGTCGCTGGGTGTAGACCCGAAACCAAGTGAKCTATCCATGGCCAGGATGAAGGTACCGTAACASGYRCTGGAGGTCCGAACCGACTAGTGTTGCAAAACTAGCGGATGAGCTGTGGATAGGGGTGAAAGGCTAAACAAACTTGGAAATAGCTGGTTCTCTCCGAAAACTATTTAGGTAGTGCCTCAAGTATTACCATCGGGGGTAGAGCACTGTTTAGGCTAGGGGGTCATGGCGACTTACCAAACCTATGCAAACTCCGAATACCGATGAGTACAGCTTGGGAGACAGAGCACCGGGTGCTAACGTCCGGACTCAAGAGGGAAACAACCCAGACCGCCAGCTAAGGTCCCTAAAATTGGCTAAGTGGGAAACGAAGTGGGAAGGCTAWAACAGTCAGGATGTTGGCTTAGAAGCAGCCATCATTTAAAGAAAGCGTAATAGCTCACTGATCGAGTCGTCCTGCGCGGAAGATGTAACGGGGCTAAGCCAGTTACCGAAGCTGCGGATKTGCAATTTATTGCAMGTGGTAGGAGAGCGTTCTGTAAGCCTGTGAAGGTGGGTTGTGAAGCCTGCTGGAGGTATCAGAAGTGCGAATGCTGACATGAGTAGCGTTAAAGGGGGTGAAAAGCCCCCTCGCCGAAAGCGCAAGGTTTYCTACGCAACGTTCATCGGCGTAGGGTGAGTCGGCCCCTAAGGCGAGGCAGAGATGCGTAGCTGATGGGAAACAGGTCAATATTCCTGTACCGATSWRTAGTGCGATGTGGGGACGGAGAAGGTTARCTCAGCCAACTGTTGGATATGTTGGTTCAAGCGTGTAGTCGTGCCCCTTAGGCAAATCCGGGGGGATTAGATGAGGCGTGATAACGAGTCTGCTTGCAGACGAAGTGAGTGATACCCTGCTTCCAAGAAAAGCCACTAAGCTTCAGCTATTGACGACCGTACCGCAAACCGACACTGGTGCGCGAGATGAGTATTCTAAGGCGCTTGAGAGAACTCTGGAGAAGGAACTCGGCAAATTGACACCGTAACTTCGGAAGAAGGTGTGCCTTTAGTAGGTGATCCATTTACTTGGTGAGCCCAATGAGGCCGCAGAGAATCGGTGGCTGCAACTGTTTATTAAAAACACAGCACTCTGCAAAGACGAAAGTCGACGTATAGGGTGTGACKCCTGCCCGGTGCTGGAAGATTAAATGATGGGGTGCAAGCTCTTGACTGAAGTCCCAGTAAACGGCGGCCGTAACTATAACGGTCCTAAGGTAGCGAAATTCCTTGTCGGGTAAGTTCCGACCTGCACGAATGGMGTAATGATGGCCACACTGTCTCCTCCAGAGACTCAGCGAAGTTGAAATGTTTGTGATGATGCAATCTCCCCGCGGAAAGACGGAAAGACCCCATGAACCTTTACTGTAGCTTTACATTGGACTTTGAACAGATCTGTGTAGGATAGGTGGGAGGCTTTGAAGTCAGGTCGCTAGATCTGATGGAGCCAACGTTGAAATACCACCCTGGTGTGTTTGAGGTTCTAACCTTGTCCCGTTATCCGGGATGGGGACAGTGTATGGTGGGCAGTTTGACTGGGGCGGTCTCCTCCCAAAGTGTAACGGAGGAGTTCGAAGGTACGCTAGATACGGTCGGAAATCGTGTCGATAGTGCATTGGCATAAGCGTGCTTGACTGCGAGACTGACAAGTCGAGCAGGTACGAAAGTAGGACAAAGTGATCCGGTGGTTCTGTATGGAAGGGCCATCGCTCAACGGATAAAAGGTACTCTGGGGATAACAGGCTGATACCGCCCAAGAGTTCATATCGACGGCGGTGTTTGGCACCTCGATGTCGGCTCATCTCATCCTGGGGCTGTAGCCGGTCCCAAGGGTATGGCTGTTCGCCATTTAAAGAGGTACGTGAG
>NZ_JBFUMK010000028.1:0-74340 GCF_054049415.1 Roseateles sp. P5_D6
AGACCCAGCATGACGCCGCCGACGACCCCGGTCTTGGTGTACGGCAGCACGACGCGGGAGACGACCTCCCAGGTCGTCGCGCCCAGGCCATAGGCGGACTCCTTCAGCATCGGCGGCGTGACCTCGAAGACGTCGCGCATCACCGAGGCGATGAAGGGGATGATCATGATCGCCAGGATGATGCCGGCCGACAGGATGCCGATGCCCACCGGCGGGCCTGACACCAGCGAACCCAGAAAGGGCACGCCGTTGAGCATCGCCTGCAAGGGCGCCTGCACGAAGGTGGCCAGGATGGGGCCGAACACCAGCAGGCCCCACATGCCGTAGACGATGGASGGCACGGCRGCSAGCAGCTCGATGGCGRTGCCCAGCGGGCGCTTCAACCAGCTGGGCGACAGCTCGGTCAGGAAGAKSGCGATGCCGAAGCTSACCGGCACSGCGATCACCAACGCGATGAAGGAGCTCGCCAGCGTGCCGTAGATCATCACCAGGCCGCCGAACTTCTCCTGCACCGGGTCCCATTCCGCGCTGGTCAGGAAGCCGAGGCCGAAGGCCTTGAGCGCCGGCGTGGCACCAATGATGAGGGAGCCGATGATGCCGACCATCAACAGCAGCGTCAGCCACGCTGCACCCTGCGACAGGGCCGCGAACAGCGCGTCAGCCCAGGGGGCGACGCGGCGGCGCTGGGGTTTGGGTTCCATCGGTGAAGTATGCGAGCGACGTTCGCTTCGATCAGCGCCTGCGTTGCCGGCTGGAAGGATGGCTGCCAAGGAACCTCCTGAGGTCTGAGAGAGAAAAGGCGCCTGATGTAACGAAGCCCGGCGAGGCCGGGCCAGGTTCAGCGCCTGGGCATCACTTGTAGGCCACCGCCTTGCCGGACGTGTCCTTGATCTCGCCCCACTGCTTGCGCACCAGATCCTTCACGGCGGCAGGCAGCGGCACGTAGTCGAGGTCGTCGGCCATCTTGTCGCCGTTGCCATAGGCCCATTCGAAGAACTTCAGCGCGGCACCGGCCTGCGCCGCCTTGTCCTGCGACTTGAACATCAGGATGTAGGTCGGGTTGGTCAGCGGCCAGGCAGTCTTGCCCGGTTGGTCGGTCGTGATCTGATAGAAGGTCTTGTTCCAGTCGGCGCCGGCCGCGGCGGCCTTGAAGGCGTCGTCGCTCGGGTTGACCCACTGGCCGTCCTTGTTCTTCAGCTGGACGTAGGTCATCTTGTTCTGCTTCACATAGGCGTACTCGACGTAGCCGATGGAGTTGGGCAGGCGCTGCACGAAAGCGGCGACGCCCTCGTTGCCCTTGCCGGCCGTACCGGCCAGCCACTTGACCGTCGTGCCTTCGCCGACCTTGCTCTTCCAGTCCTCGCTGACCTTGGACAGGTAGTTGGTGAAGATGAAGGTCGTGCCCGAACCGTCGGCGCGCGCCACGGGGGCGATGGTGGCGTCCGGCAGGGCGACACCTGGGTTCAGCGCGGTCAGGGCCGCGTCGTTCCACTTGGTGATTTTGCCGAGGTAGATGTCAGCCAGCACGGCGCCGGTCAGTTTGATCTGGCCCGGGGCGATGCCCTTGATGTTGACGACGGGAACGACGCCACCAATGACCATGGGGAATTGCAGCAGGCCGTCCTTGGCCAGTTCCTCGTCCTTCAGCGGCATGTCGGAAGCGCCGAAGTCGACCGTCTTGGCCTTGATCTGGCGGATGCCGGCACCCGAGCCGACCGACTGGTAGTTGATGCGGGCGCCGCTGGCCTTGTTGTAGGCATCGGCCCACTTGGCATAGATGGGCGCCGGAAAGGTGGCGCCGGCGCCGGTCACGTCCTGGGCAAGGGCCGCCTGGGCACCGAACAAACTCACGACGATCGCGAGCGACTTGCTGACCTGGACAAATTTCATCTGAGACACCTTCCGCAGGGCGGGTTTGACGATGACCGGCATCCTAGGGATCGAATGTGACGATTGAGTGACTGCCCAGTCATCGATCCGGCCATTGGAGCGCGTCAAAGCGCGGCTGGGAAGCCGCCTGAACCGCTTTGTGACACTGTCATTTTCGATTCACGCGAGCGTCATATGGCGCCTCTAGAGTGCCGGCCTATCGTTTCCCGACCACACCGGAGCTTCCGAAATGACCCGTCGCACATCCCTGATCGCGTTGACCGCCAGCGCATGGCTGGTCGCCTGCGCTACCACCCCCGCGCCGGCGCCGCTGGCCGAGACGCTGGCCCGCGACCCGCAGCTCAGCACCTTCAACCGCCTGGTAGCCCAAGCCGGCCTCGCCGACGAACTGCGTGCCGCCGGTCCGCTGACCGTCTTCGCGCCCAGCGACGACGCCTTCAAGGCCGTGCCGGCCAAGACGATGGAAGCGCTGGCCGCTGACCCGGCCCAGCTCAAGGCCGTGCTGGGCTATCACGTCATCGATGGCCGTGTTGCGGCCGCCGATGTGAAGCCGAGCACCGCCAAGACCCACCAAGGCGCCACGCTGGCCCTGGCCAAGGCTGGCAGCTTCGTCACGGTGGACGATGCCGTCGTGCAGCAGGCCGACATCGTCGCGACCAATGGCGTGGCCCACGTGGTCGACCGCGTGCTGATGCCGCCGAAAAAGTAACCCAAAACAAAGGCCGCCCTCGGGCGGCCCTTCTTCTGCTGCAAGTCGTGACGACTCAAGACGAGACAGCATCCACAAGGCGCTGGGCACAGCGCTGGGCCACTGTGGCATCCGAGGCCTCGACCATGACGCGCAGCAAAGGCTCGGTGCCCGAGGCGCGGATCAGGATGCGACCCTTGTTGCCCAGCTCGGCCATCACCGCCGCCTGCTCCTCGGCCAGGCGCGTGCTGCTCTTCCAGTCCTGGCCGGCAGCCAGGCGCACGTTGATCAAGGTCTGCGGGAACAGGTCCACGCCTTGCAACTGCTCCGCCAGGCCGCGTCCGCTGCGGCAGACGGCCTGCAGCACCAGCAGCGCGCTGACGATGCCGTCGCCCGTGGTGTGCTTGTCCAGCGCCAGCAGGTGGCCAGAGCCCTCGCCGCCCAGCTGCCAGCCGCGCGCGGCCAACTCTTCCAGTACATAGCGGTCGCCGACCTTGGCGCGCACGAACTCGACGTCGCGCGAACGCAGCGCCAGCTCGACGGCCATATTGGTCATCAGCGTACCGACGGCGCCCGGCACGCGCAGCCCTTGGGCGAGGCGGTCGGCCACCATCACGTAGAGCAGTTCGTCACCGTTGTAGAGGCGACCGTTGGCGTCCACSAKCTGCAGCCGGTCGGCGTCGCCGTCCAGCGCCACGCCGTAATGGGCGCCGTTGGCCTTGACAGCCTCGACAAGGGCCCCGGGCGCTGTCGCGCCGAAGCCGGCATTGATGTTGAAGCCGTCGGGCTTGCAGCCGATCGAGATGACCTCTGCGCCCAGCTCATGGAAGACATCGGGCGCGACGTGATAGGCCGCGCCGTGGGCCGCGTCGACGACGATCTTCAGCCCCTTGAGCGTCAGGTCCGAGCCGAAACTGTTCTTGCAGAACTCGATGTAGCGGCCGCGCGCATCTTCCAGGCGCTTGGCACGACCGAGGTTGGCCGAATCCACCCACTGCGGCGCCTCTTCCAGCGAGGCTTCGACGGCCAGCTCCCAGGCATCGGGCAGCTTCTCGCCCTTGGCCGAGAAGAACTTGATGCCGTTGTCGGCAAACGGGTTGTGCGAGGCGCTGATGACGACGCCGAGATCCAGGCGCAGTGCGCGCGTCAGGTAGGCCACACCCGGGGTCGGCAGCGGGCCGGTCAGCAGCACATTCACGCCGGCCGAGGCAAAGCCGGCCTCCAGTGCGGACTCGATCATGTAGCCCGAGATGCGCGTGTCCTTGCCGATCAGCACCGTGGGCCGCTCGTCCGTCTTGCGCAGCACGCGACCGACGGCATGGCCCAGGCGCAGCATGAAGTCCGGCGTGATCGGGTCCTGGCCCACCGTGCCCCGAATGCCGTCGGTTCCAAAATACTTGCGGGCCATCGAGCTCTTCCTTCTTATTTCGTGGCAGGGATTGTCGCCGCATCGACCGCGGCCCAGACCTTGAGCGCGTCCACGGTGGCGGCGACATCGTGCACACGAATCACGTTCGCGCCTGCGCTGACGGCCCGCAGCGCGGCGGCCAGGCTGGCCGGCAGGCGCTGGTCCACCGGCCGACCGGTGATGTCGCCCAGAGTGCGCTTGCGCGACCAGCCCACCAACAGCGGATAGCCCAGCCCCGCCAGGCGTTGCTGCCCGGCCAGCAGCTGGAGGTTGTGCTCGGCGCTCTTGGCAAAACCGTAGCCCGGATCCAGCGCGACGGCATCAGCCGGGATGCCCGACTCTCGCGCAGCTTGCGCGCGTTGGGCGAGAAAGGCGCCGACCTCGGCCACCACATCGCCGTAGACCGCCAGCTCCATCATCGACGCCGGCTCGCCGCGCATGTGCATCAGGCAGACACCCGCACCGCTGCCGGCCACAGCCGCCAGCGCGCCGGGCAGTTGCAGCGCCTGCACGTCGTTGATGATGTCCGCACCGGCATCCAGCGCGCGGCGCATCACGTCTGGCTTGTAGGTGTCGACCGAAACGGGAACGCCCAGCGTGACCGCCGCGGCCAGCACCTTGTCGATACGCGCCCATTCGCTGCCGGCATCGACGCGCGGCGCGCCGGGGCGGGTGGACTCGCCACCGATGTCCAGGATGTCGGCGCCCTCTGCCACCAGGCGCTCGCAGTGCGCGATGGCGGTCCGGGTGTCGTCATGCCGGCCACCGTCGGAAAAGGAATCCGGCGTCACGTTGACGATGCCCATCACGCGCGGATGGCTCAAATCAAGGCGGAAGCGGCGGGTCTGCCAATGCATGGGCGGCTCGGAATGGAAAACGGGCCCGGTGGAAGCCGGGCCCGTCGTTGGGGTGGGGATCAGGCCGCGGCGGGGGCGCCGTCGGTGCTGACCGGCGGCGTGCCACCACCGGTCGGGCCGCTCGGGGTCGGCTTGTCGTCAGGCGCGCGTGGGGGGCGGCCGGCCATGATGTCCAGGATCTGGTCGCGGTCGATGGTTTCCCACTTCATCAGCGCCTCGGTCATGGTCTCGACCTTGTCGCGGTTGTCCTCGAGGATCTTCTGCGCGACGGCGTACTGCTGGTCGAGGATGCGGCGGATCTCGCCGTCGACCTTCTGCTGCGTGCTCTCGCTGATGTTGGCCGTCTTGGTCATGCTGCGGCCGAGGAAGACTTCGCCCTCGTTCTCGGCATAGACCATCGGGCCGAGCACCTCGCTCATGCCATAGCGCGTCACCATGTCGCGGGCCATGCGGGTGGCGCGTTCGTAGTCGTTGGATGCACCGGTCGAGATGTCGTGGACGAACAGGTCCTCGGCAATGCGGCCGCCGAACATGATGCTGATGCTGTTGAGCATCTGCTTGAAGTACAGGCTGTGCTGGTCACGCTCAGGCAGCTGCCAGGTCACGCCCAGGGCGCGCCCGCGCGGCATGATGGTGACCTTGTGAACAGGGTCTGTGCCGGGCAGCAGCTCGGCGACGACGGCATGACCAGACTCGTGGTACGCCGTGGCGCGCTTCTCGTCCTCGGTCATGACCATGCTCTTGCGCTCGGGGCCCATGTAGAGCTTGTCCTTGGCGCGCTCGAAGTCGATCATTTCCACCAGGCGACCATTGCGGCGCGCGGCGAACAGGGCAGCCTCGTTGACGAGGTTGGCCAGGTCGGCACCGCTCATGCCAGGCGTGCCGCGGGCGAGGATGGACGCGTTGACGTCCTGGCCGATAGGCACCTTGCGCATGTGCACGTTCAGGATCTGCTCGCGGCCGCGGATRTCCGGCAGCGTSACATAGACCTGGCGGTCGAAGCGGCCGGGGCGCAGCAGCGCGGGGTCGAGGATGTCGGGTCGGTTGGTGGCGGCSATSACGATSACGCCGAGATTGGTYTCAAAGCCATCCATCTCGACCAGCATCTGGTTCAGSGTCTGCTCGCGYTCRTCATTGCCRCCGCCCAGGCCCGCGCCGCGMTGGCGGCCGACGGCGTCGATTTCRTCGATRAAGATGATGCAGGGCGCGCTCTTCTTGGCCTGCTCGAACATGTCTCGCACGCGGGCCGCGCCAACGCCGACGAACATCTCGACGAAGTCGGAGCCCGAGATCGTGAAGAAGGGCACTTTGGCTTCACCGGCGATSGMCTTGGCSAGCAGCGTCTTGCCGGTACCCGGAGGGCCGACAAGCAACACACCRCGCGGRATACGSCCGCCGAGCTTCTGGAAYTTCTGCGGRTCCTTCAGGAAGTCGACCAGYTCCTTGACCTCTTCCTTGGCTTCATCGCAACCAGCGACGTCGGCGAAGGTGACGGTGTTGTTGGCCTCGTCCAGCATGCGGGCCTTGGATTTGCCGAAGCTGAATGCCCCGCCCTTGCCGCCACCCTGCATCTGGCGCATGAAGTAGACCCAGACACCGATCAGCAGCAGCATCGGCGTCCAGTTGATCAGCATGCTGACCAGGAAGCTCTGCTCTTCACGCGGCTTGATGTCGAACTTGACGCCGTTGCTGCGCAGGTCGCCGACCAGGCCGCGATCCTGGTAGGTGGCCAGCGTGCGCAGCTTGTTGCCTTCGGTGTCTTCGGCGTAGATGTCACCGGTGATGCCGTCGGGCAGCGTCGCGGATTTGATCCGGCGCGCCTGGACGAGATCCAGGAACTCGGAATAGGTCACCTGCTTACCGGGTGCCGTGGTGCCGCCGAACTGCTTGACGACCGTGAACAGCACCAGCGCGATCACGATCCAGACGGCGAACTTCGAAAACCATTGATTGTTCACTGCGACTCCTTGGCCCTGATGGCCCAGCGCGGGTTTCAGGACAGTGGGGGCGATTTTAGGGGCGGCAAGGGGCCTACCCCTGTAATCAGCGGTTTTTCAGTCCCATGCCCACCAAGAATGTCTCGGAAGAGCGGATGCGGGAGGCTTTGGGCTTCACGACCTTGAAGACTTTGAAATGTGTTTTGAAGAGGTTCACGAGCTCGTCGTAGCCGCTGCCATGGAAGACCTTGGCCACCAGCGCGCCCTCGGGCTTGAGGTGGCTGCTGGCGAAATCGACGGCCAGCTCGACCAGGCCGGAGATGCGGGCGGCATCGGTGGACGCAATACCCGACATATTGGGCGCCATGTCCGACACGACGACGTCCACCGGCCGGCCGGCCAGAGCCGCCTCCAGCTCTGCCAGCACCGCGTCCTCCTGAAAATCGCCCTGAATGAACTGCACGCCCTCGATGGGTTCGAACTCCAGCACGTCCAGCGCAATGATGCTGCCGTTGAGCTGCCCCACCGCCGCCCCGCCCCGCCCCGCCTCCGTGGGCGCGAACCGGCGGCGCAGATATTGGCTCCAGGCACCGGGCGTGGCGCCCAGGTCGACGACGATCTGGCCCGGGCGGATCAGCTTCAGTTCCTCGTCGATTTCCTTGAGCTTGTAGGCCGCGCGCGAGCGGTAGCCGTCCTTCTGCGCCTGCTGCACATAGGGATCCGAGACATGGTTGTTCAACCACGCCTTGTTGAGCTTCTTGCTTTTGGTTTGAGTTTTCATGCCTACGGGATAATACGGGGATGCCTCAAATCATCCTGACCCCTGCCCAGCGCAAGGACAAACGCTCCGACGCCCACCATCTCGACCCGGTCGTGATGATCGGCGGCGATGGCCTGACCCCCGCCGTCGTGAAGGAAGTGGACCTGGCGCTGAAGGCTCATGGCCTGATCAAGGTGCGGGTGCTGGGCGACGACCGCGCTGCGCGCGAAGCCATGTTCGCCCAGCTCTGCGACGAGCTGAACGCCGCGCCCATCCAGCACATCGGCAAGCTGCTGGTGCTGTGGCGGCCGATTCCGGAGAAGGCAGCCGCCGAGCGCACCGACGCCCGACCCGGCCCGCGCGTGGTCAAGATCGTCAAATTCTCCAAGAGCGGCAATGGTCGGCCCCAGGTCACCAAACTCAAGGTGTTGGGCAACCAGCGCGTCGCCCAGGGTGGCGAACTCAAGCGCGCCAAGCGCCGCATGACCAGCGTCAAGAAGAACGTCGCGGACTGATCCACGCCAGGGCCAGCACCGCCAGGCCCTTCACGCCGAAGAACGCGAGCGAAGCACCATGCAGCGCCGCGAAGGATGCGACCCCGGCGCCGGCCTTCGCGTCTGCCATCAGCGGTTGCAGGCCGTAGTAGCCGGCAATCGTGCAGAACAGGGCCACGACCGGCAGCAAGAGCCGGGCTGAAAACTGTTGGCTGACGCCCCCGCCCTCCAAGGTGTCACGGGCGATGCGTCGCTCGATCATCATCAGCACCAGCCCCAACGCCAGGCTGACCTGCGCCTCGATCGCAAACACGCGTGCGACGAAAGCACCGGCCTGGGCGCGCTCCAACACCGCGAAGGCACTGGGCGTCGCCGCGAAGGCCACACACAGCAAAAAGCCGCCCCAGAGGGCGGCCAGCAGGGCTTGGAGCCGAGCGAACATCACTCGTAGCGCACTTCGACGATTTCGTAGCGCTTGATGCCGCCGGGGGCCTGCACTTCGGCGACGTCACCGGCCTCCTTGCCGATCAGGGCGCGGGCGATCGGCGAGCCGACCGAGATGCGGCCATGCTTGATGTCGGCCTCGTCGTCACCCGTGATCTGGTAGGTCACTTCGGTGCCGCTGGCTTCTTCTTCCAGGTCCACCGTTGCGCCGAACACCACGCGACCGCCAGCGTCCAGCGTCGAGGGATCGATGATCTGCGCCGCCGCGAGTTTGCCTTCGATCTCGAGGATGCGGCCTTCGATGAAGCCCTGCTTGTCCTTGGCTGCGTCGTACTCGGCGTTCTCGCTCAGGTCACCCTGGGCGCGCGCTTCGGCAATTGCCTGGACGACGGCATGACGTTCGACGGTCTTGAGTCGGTGCAGCTCGGCTTTGAGCGACTCGGCGCCGCGCTTGGTCAGGGGAATGGTCGTCATGGCAAAAACTCAATGGGCAAAAAGAGTTCCGCCGCTGCGGCCCGGTCGGGCTGCTGCGGCGGAATCGATGGGCTGTAGTTTAAGCCAGCTCGGCGTGCAGTTCCTGCAGGGATTGCACGGTCAGACCATCACGGTGTTTCATGCCTTCGACCGCGGCTTCACAACCGGCCATGGTCGTGTAATAGGTCACGCGGTTGGCCAGAGCTGCCTGGCGGATGTAGCGGCTGTCAGCGATCGCCGTGCGGGTCTCGTCCACCGTCGTGAAGACGAGCTGGATGTCGCCGCCCTTGAGCGCGTCGACGATGTGAGGGCGGCCGTCCTTGATCTTGTTGATCAGCTTGACCGGCACGCCGGCCTCGGTGATCGCAGCCGCCGTGCCGCGCGTCGCGACGATGCCGAAGCCCAGCGCATGCAAATCCTTGGCGATGGCGATGGCGCGGGCCTTGTCGCTGTTCTTGACCGTGATCAGCACATTGCCCTGGCGCGGCAGGCGCGAGCCGGCGCCGATCTGGCTCTTCAGCATCGCCTCGCCGAAAGTCCTGGCTGCGCCCATCACTTCGCCGGTCGAACGCATCTCGGGGCTGAGGATGGGGTCCACACCCGGGAACTTGTTGAACGGGAAGACGGCTTCCTTGACGCTGAAGTAAGGCGGGATCACTTCGGCCGGCACGCGGCCCTTGCGGTCGCGCTGGTCGACCAGCTTCTGGCCCGCCATGCAGCGCGCGGCGATCTTGGCGAGCTGCTGACCGGTGGCCTTGGACACATAGGGCACGGTACGCGAGGCACGCGGATTCACTTCCAGCACGTAGACCGTGCAGGCCGCGAGACCGGCAGTCACGTCGCCCTGAATGGCGAACTGCACATTCATCAGGCCGATGACCTTGAGCGCCTTGGCCATCGCGGCCGTCTGGCGGCGCAGCTCGTCCTGCAGGTCGGCCGCCAGTGTGTAGGGCGGCAACGAGCAGGCCGAGTCGCCGCTGTGGATGCCGGCCGCCTCGATGTGCTCCATGATGCCGCCGATCATCACGTCGCCCGCAGCGTCGGCGATGCAATCGACGTCGACCTCGACGGCGTCTTCCAGGAAGCGGTCCAGCAGCACGGGCGACTTCTCGGACACGCGCACGGCTTCGCGCATATAGCGCTCCAGGTCCTTGTCGCCGTGCACGATCTCCATCGCACGGCCGCCCAGCACATAGCTCGGGCGCACGACCAGCGGGTAGCCGATCTCGTTGGCCAGCGCCACGGCCTGATCTTCATTGCGTGCAGTGCGGTTGGGTGGCTGGCGCAGGCCCAGCTCGTGCAGCAGCTTCTGGAAGCGCTCGCGATCCTCGGCGATGTCGATGGAATCGGGCGTCGTGCCAATGATGGGCACGCCGGCACGCTCCAGATCAAGTGCGAGCTTCAGCGGCGTCTGGCCGCCGTACTGCACGATGACGCCGACCGGCTTTTCCTTGTCGACGATCTCCAGCACGTCTTCCAGCGTGACCGACTCGAAATAGAGGCGATCCGACGTGTCGTAGTCGGTCGAGACGGTCTCGGGATTGCAGTTGACCATGATGGTCTCGTAGCCGTCCTCGCGCATCGCGAGCGCGGCATGCACGCAGCAGTAGTCGAACTCGATGCCCTGGCCGATGCGGTTCGGGCCACCGCCCAGCACCATGATCTTCTTCTTGTCCGTCGGGTTGGCTTCGCACTCGGCATCCGCGCCCTCGTAGGTCGAGTACATGTACGCCGTCTGCGTCGCGAACTCGGCCGCGCAGGTGTCCACGCGCTTGTAGACGGGGCGCACGTTCAGCGCATGGCGGCGCTCGCGCACGGCGTGCTGGTGCGTGCCCAGCAGTTTGGCCAGGCGCTTGTCCGAGAAGCCCTTGCTCTTGAGCAGGCGCAGCTCTGCCTCTGTGATGGACTCGATCGCCCGGCCCTTCAGCTCGCCTTCGATCTGCACGAGTTGCTCGATCTGCGCGAGGAACCACGGGTCCACCGCAGTCTCTTCATAGATCTCGTCCAGCGTCATGCCGATGCGGAAGGCGTCGGCCAAGAACAGGATGCGCTCGGGGCCGGCTTCGCCGATCTCCTGCACGATCTCTTCACGATCGGCCGAGCGCTCGGTCAGGCCGTCGATGCCGGTCTCCAGGCCGCGCAGCGCCTTCTGGAAGGATTCCTGGAAGGTTCGGCCCATGGCCATCACTTCGCCGACGGACTTCATCTGCGTCGTCAGCCGCGAGTCGGCCATCGGGAACTTTTCGAAGGCGAAGCGCGGGATCTTGGTGACGACGTAATCGATGCTGGGCTCGAACGACGCCGGCGTGATGCCGCCGGTGATGTCGTTTTTCAGCTCGTCCAGCGTGTAGCCGACTGCCAGCTTGGCGGCGATCTTGGCGATGGGGAAACCCGTTGCCTTGGAGGCCAGCGCCGAGGAGCGCGACACGCGCGGGTTCATCTCGATGACGACCATGCGGCCGTCCTTCGGGTTGATGGAGAACTGCACGTTGGAGCCGCCGGTGTCCACGCCAATCTCGCGCAGGATGGCGATGCTGGCGTTGCGCAGCAGCTGGTATTCCTTGTCCGACAGCGTCTGGCTCGGCGCCACGGTGATGGAGTCGCCGGTGTGGATGCCCATCGGGTCGAGGTTCTCGATGGAGCAGACGATGATGCAGTTGTCCGCCTTGTCGCGGACGACCTCCATCTCGTACTCCTTCCAGCCGATCAGGCTCTCTTCGATGAGCAGTTCGTTGGTCGGCGAGAGGTCCAGGCCACGCTTGCAGATGGTCTCGAACTCTTCCGGGTTGTAGGCGATGCCGCCGCCCGAGCCGCCGAGCGTGAAGCTGGGGCGGATGACCATCGGGAAACCCGCGCCACCGATCTCGGCGTGGATGCGCTTCTGCACGGCCCAGGCTTCTTCCAGCGAGTGCGCGATGCCGGACCGGGCCGAGCCCAGGCCGATCTTGGTCATCGCGTCCTTGAACTTGAGGCGGTCCTCGGCCTTCTCGATGGCATGCTCGTTGGCGCCGATCATCTCGACGTTGTACTTGGCCAGCACGCCGTGCTTGTGCAGGTCCAGCGCGCAGTTCAGCGCGGTCTGGCCGCCCATCGTCGGCAGCACGGCATCCGGCCGCTCCTTGGCGATGATCTTCTCGACCACCTGCCAGGTGATGGGCTCGATGTAGGTGACGTCCGCCGTGTCCGGGTCCGTCATGATCGTGGCCGGGTTGCTGTTCACCAGGACGACCTTGTAGCCCTCCTCGCGCAGCGCCTTGCAGGCCTGGGCGCCGGAGTAGTCGAACTCGCARGCCTGGCCRATGATGATSGGACCSGCGCCGATGATGAGGATGGTTTTTAGGTCTGTACGTTTCGGCATGGCGGTCTGCTTAGAGAGTGGCCGTGGCCAGCTTGGCCCCGAACCCAACGAAAAGTGCGCCGACGCTGGCGTTGGCAGTGCTGGACAGCCGGCGGCGCGCGCGGAAGGCGGCGGCCAGGCGGGCGCCGGCAAAGATCAGCGTCGAGAGATAGATGAAACTCAGCACCTGGATGATGGAACCCAGGATCAGGAAGGTCAGCGCCGGATGCGGATAGGCCGGGTCGACGAACTGGATGAAGAAGGACAGCAGGAAGGCGATGGCCTTGGGGTTCAGCAGGCTGACGACCAGGGCCTTCTTGAACGGCTGGCTCGCGTCGACGAGGCGCGGTGCCTCGGCGGCCTTGGCCTCACCGCGCCAGGTACTCAGCGCACCGCGCAGCAACTGGATGCCGATCCAGCCCAGGTAGACCGCGCCGACCATCTTCACGACGAAGAAGATCTGCGGGCTGGCCATCAACAGCGACGCGCCACCGGCAGCAGCCGCCGTCATCAGCAGCGTGTCGCCGACGAACACGCCACAGGCCGCGCCGTAGCCGGTGCGAACGCCGCGCTGCGCCGCAACGGACAGCACATAGATCGAATTGGGCCCGGGCAGCAGGATGATGAAGATCGCCGCCGCGAGGAAGGTGCCGAGATCGGTGATGCCGAACATTTGCAGGCCCTCCTTCAGGACTTGTTCATCAGGGACAGGAACCGGTCGAACAGGTAGGCAATATCGTGCGGGCCGGGGCTGGCTTCCGGGTGGCCCTGGAAGCTGAAAGCCGGCTTGTCGGTGCGGGCAATGCCCTGCAGCGTGCCATCGAACAGGCTCACGTGCGTGGCGCGCAGATTGGCCGGCAGCGTGTCGGGGTCGACCGCGAAACCGTGGTTCTGGCTGGTGATGCCGACGCGGCCGCTGTCCAGGTCCTTGACCGGGTGGTTGGCGCCGTGGTGGCCGAACTTCATCTTGAAGGTCTTGGCACCGCTGGCCAGCGCCAGGATCTGGTGGCCCAGGCAGATGCCGAAGACGGGGATGCCGGATTCGATCAGCTGCGCCGTGGCCTTGATCGCGTAGTCGCAAGGCTCCGGGTCGCCAGGGCCGTTGGACAGGAAGACGCCGTCCGGCTCCAGGTCGAATACGGCGCTGGCGGGCGTCTGAGCCGGCACGACGGTGACCTTGCAGCCGCGCTCGGCCAGCATGCGCAGGATGTTGAGCTTGACGCCGAAGTCGTAGGCGACGACGTGAAACTTCGGTGCGGTCTGCGTGCCGTAGCCGCTGCCGAGCTTCCACTCGGTCTGCGTCCAGGTTTCGTTCTCGGTGCGGCTGACGACCTTGGCCAGGTCCAGGCCGGACATCGACGGTGCGGCCTTGGCGGCGGCCACCGCGGAGTCGATATGCGCTTGCGTCAGCGCTTCGCCGGCAGCCAACGCCAGGATGCAGCCGTTCTGTGCGCCGTTGGTGCGCAGCACGCGGGTCAGGCGGCGGGTGTCAAGGCCGGCAATGGCCACGGTACCTTCGTCGCGCAGGTACTGGTCAAGCGTGCGGCCCGAGCGGAAGTTGGAGGCGCGCAGCGGCAGGTCCTTGATGACGAGGCCGGCGGCATGCACCTTGGCGGCCTCGACGTCTTCATCGCTGACGCCGTAGCTGCCGATGTGCGGATACGTCAGCGTGACGATCTGCTTGCAGTAGCTCGGGTCGGTGAGGATTTCCTGGTAGCCGGACAGCGCGGTGTTGAACACCACTTCGCCGACCGTCTGGCCCGTTGCGCCGATGGATTGGCCTCGGAACACCGTCCCATCCGCCAGAGCCAGAATTGCTTGAGGGGGATGAAGCAGGTCGGTCAGCACAAGGGTCTCCGCAAATGGGGCGCGTGCCCAGCATCAACCCGGCCGAAGACGGGTCAATTTGAGGAAACCAACAAGGTTTTCGCCGGGCAGCAAGTGGGTTCAGGTAAACCCATCGAGTATAGCCGACTGGGGTTAGTACGGAGGCTTCGCGACCGCCTTGCGACGGCTTCGTGGCGCCTCGAAGTGCCGCTTCAGAGTGCCGAAATACCAGCCTTGGCGATCTCGGCATCCTCGCTGGACTTCACACCGCTGACGCCGACGGCGCCCACGCACTGCCCGTCAACGAGGATGGGCACGCCGCCCTCCAGCAGGCCGTGCATGCCGGGCACGCTGAGGAAGGACTGCCGCCCGCCGTTGATCATGTCCTCGTAAATCTTGGATTCGCGCCGGCCCAAGGCCGACGTGTGCGCCTTGGCCGGCGCAAACATCGCCGAGCTGGGCGCGGCGCCATCCAGGCGCTGCAGCCACAGCAGGTGGCCGCCGGCGTCGACGATGGCGATGGACACCGCCCAGCCCTTGCTGACTGCATGGGCCTCCGCTGCGGCGGCGATGCGCTTGACGTCTGCGAGTTCGAGTTGAGATTGCTGTTTCATGGTCTTGCTTTCCGGGGGATAGACCCCAATGTAGCGGCCCAGCGGGAGCCTAGAATTCCCTCGGTCCTTTTGCCTCCGGAGCATCGTCATGAACGACAGTCTGCAAACCTCTTACGGCTATGCCGGCAACGGCCTGGCTGTTGACCGGCAGCGCGTACTGCGCAACACCTATTGGCTGCTCGCCCTGTCGCTGGTGCCTACGGTGCTGGGTGCCTGGATCGGCGTATCCACCGGCTTCATGGCCAAGATGGGCTTCGGCATCAGCACGCTGGTCTTCTTCATCGGCGCCTTCGGCCTGATGTTCGTCGTCGAAAAGACCAAGAACAGCAGCATGGGCGTCGCAGCCCTGCTGGGCTTCACCTTCTTCATGGGCCTGATGCTGTCGCGGCTGATTGCACAGGTGCTGGGCTACCGCAACGGTTCCAGCTTGATCATGACGGCCTTCGGCGGCACGGCAGCGATCTTCTTCGCGATGGCCAGCCTGTCCACCATCATCAAGCGCGACCTGTCGTCCATGGGCAAATTCCTGGTCGTTGGCGCGATCGTGCTGATGGTCGCCGGCATCGCCAACATCTTCCTGCAGTCGTCAGCGCTGATGCTGACCATCCTGGTGCTGATGCTGGGCGTGTTCTCGGCCTTCCTGCTGTATGACATCAAGCGCGTCATTGACGGCGGCGAGACCAACTACATCTCCGCCACGCTGGCCATCTACCTGGACCTCTACAACGTGTTCCAGAGCCTGCTGTCGCTGCTCGGCATCTTCGGCGGCGAGCGCGACTGATTGACTCACCCCCGGAGGCGCTTTGCGCCTCCCCCTCAAGGGGGCTGAGCCCGGACAGAAACAGTCCTGAGGACTGTTTGTGCCTGGCGAAGGACAAGGCCTCAGGCCTTGGCAGCCGCCAGTGGCCCGGCAAAGCCGGTTCCACGGCGGCCGCCTGATGAAGGAGCCTGCTGACGCGGCTCCTTTTTTATTGGGCGCCCGGCTTGAAGTTCTTCAACACAAAGGGTGCGCTCACAATGATCGGCTGGCCCACCTGCCCGACGTGCGCCGACAGCATCACCGTGCCTGCAGCTTGGTTTTCTTGGACTGTGCCGTTCAGCACCACGGGCTCCAGCTTGTTGGTCAGCGTGGCCACACTGGACAGCAGGGCCGTGTAGGGCGCTGCATTCAGTTGCAGCGAGATGGGCACGCTGACCTTGGCCTTGGCGTCGTCCGTATCCAGCCGCATCCACATGAGCACCTGCAGCTTGTCGCCCTTGCGGATCTCGCCGGTGATGGGCGTGATCACGCCGTTGTCCCAGACGTTGGCGCGCTTGCCCTGCAGGTCGACGCGCAGGCAGGTCTTGCCCGAGGCCTCGCAAGCCACCTGCTGTGTGGATTGGCCCTCGCCATAGACCGACCAGGCACTGACCTTGGCTGAATTGATCAGGTGATCCAACGCGGGGTCACCGCCGCGCGCCACCTGGGGTGTCGACGCGCCGGGTGCCGGCACGAGGGCACCCAGAATGGGTCGGACCCAGCCGTCTGCCTGCATGTCCCAGACGACGAAGTCTGAGTCGAACTGCCAATAACTCCAACCGAAGCTGCGCGCCTCGGCAGCTCGGGCGACCGCCGCAGTCCAGGCCACGCGCTGCGCCATGCCCGCCGTCTCCAGGGCACCGAACTCGCCCAGCAGAATCGGCCGGCCGGTGCGCTGGCTCCAGGCCTTGACGCGGTCAAAGTCCTGCTTGAGCTTGTCCAGCTCGGCGGCCGTGCCCCAGGTCACGCCGGACAGCTTCTGGAACTGCGGCGTCCATGACGCGCCCTGGTGGGTGAACTCCATGGGCGTGTAGTAATGGAAGGTCACGACCAGGTTGCGGTCGGACTCGGGCAGCTTCAGGGTGTCGAGCTGATCCAGCGAGTTCCAGAACTTCGGCCCGACGACGACGCGGCGCTTCGGGTTGGTCTCGCGGATGATGGCCAGGTTCTCGGCCAGCATGTCGTTCCATACCGCGTCGGCCGCGCCGTTGGGCTCGTTCAGGATCTCGAACAGCACCGCGTCGGGCGCGTCCTTGTAGCGCGGGGCGATTTGGCGCCAGAAGGCCTTGAGTCGCGTCCGGCACTTGTCGATCTCCTTGGCGCAGTCGTTGAAGTTGTGCTGGTCCAGGATGACCTGCAGGCCCGCGCTCAGCGCCGCGGCTGTCATCTCGTCCAGCGTCTTCAGCCAAGCCGTCGACAAGCGGCCTTCGGCGTCCATGTGCTCGAAGGCATGCAAGTTCAGGCGCACATGGTCGAAGCCACCGTCGCGGATGGCCTGCATATGGCGCAGCTGGAAGCGCGCCTTGGCCGGCTCGCTCCAGAGCGGGTCATAGCCCAGCGCGTTCACGCCGCGTTTGAGGGCCGGTTGCGGCAGGGCCAGGGTGGTTTGCGCAAGCGCGGCCGACGCGAGCCCGAGGGCCAGGCAGGCAGTGCCCAGGACTCGGGGCAACAGATTTCGAATGGGCATGCCGACTTGTCTCCTGTGGTCATGGTGCTGGCCGGGTGGTCCCAGGCTCAGCAAACAACTAAACAATGTTGTTTATTCATTTTGTCTACTTCACACCGGCCCCGGCTCCGGACTAACACGTAGGCTCGAAAGCAAAAATCCCGGTCGCCGCAACGGGCCGACCGGGATTTGTTGAAAGAGGATTCACCTCAGCGGTCGAAGACCGCAATGCTTTAGTTCCGGCATCACGTCGCTGAAGCGATATGAGCCTACTCTGAAGCACCGCGGTCGAAGACCGCAATGCTTTGGCTGCGGCTCACGTTGCAGGCGACATGAGCCTACGCCGAAGTCTGTCGGTCAAAGACCGCCAGACTTTCGACGTGCGCCGTGTGCGGGAACATGTTGACCGCGCTGGCCGCCGTGCAGCGATAGCCCGCCACATTGACGAGCAAGCCGGCATCGCGCGCCAGCGTTGCCGGGTTGCAGCTGACGTAGACGATGCGCTTCGGTGCCATCCAGCCCGGCGCCAGCGACGGGTCCTGGGCGATGTCCGCCACCGCCTTGGCCAGCGCAAAGGCGCCTTCGCGCGGCGGGTCGATGAGCCAGCGGTCCGCTGCACCATCCAATGCCAGCAGTTCAGGCGTCATCTCGAACAGGTTGCGCGCAACGAAGCTCGCCTTGTGCGCCAGGCCGTTCAGCGCCGCGTTCTCGCGCGAGCGCTGCACCAGGGTCTCGCTGCCCTCGATGCCCAGCACCTCGCGCGCCTTGGTGGCCAGCGGCAGCGTGAAATTGCCCAGGCCGCAGAACCAGTCGATGACCCGGTCATCCGGCTCGACAGCCAGCAGGCGCAGCGCACGGCCGACCAGGGTGGCGTTGATGTGCGGGTTGACTTGCGTGAAGTCGGTCGGCTTGAACGGCATGGTCACGCCGAACTCGGGCAGGCGGTAGGCCAGTTGCGGCCCGCCTTCGTCGAGCAACTTGACCGTGTCCGGCCCTTTGGGCTGCAGCCACCACTGCACGCCGTGTTTGGCGGCGAACTCGCGCAGCAGCGCGATGTCGCCGTCCGGCAGCGGGTTCAGGTGGCGCAGCACCAGCGCAATGACCTCGTCGCCCATGGCCAGTTCGATCTGGGGTAGGCGGTCGCGCTCGGCCATCGCCATGATCAGCTCGCGCATCGGCATCAGCAGGTCGCTGACGACCTTGGGCACGACCTTGCAGACCTGCATGTCGGCCACATAGCGGCTCTTGCGCTCGTGAAAGCCGATCAGCACGACGCCCTTCTTCTGCACATAGCGCACCGAGAATCGCGCGCGGTAGCGATAGCCCCAGGTCGGGCCCTCGATGGGCCGCAGCAGCACCTCGGCCTTGACCTTGCCGAGATGCCAGAGCTGGTCCTCCACCACGCGCTGTTTCACCGCCACCTGGGCGCCGGCCTGCAGATGCTGCATCTTGCAGCCGCCGCAGGCGCCGGCGTGCAGGCCGAAATGAGGGCAACCCGGCGTCACGCGCAGCGAGCTTTCCTTCTTGATTTCGGTGAGCTGGCCTTGCTCCCAGTTGTTCTTGCGGCGCGAGATCTGCGCCTTCACGATCTCACCCGGCAAGGCACCGTCGATGAAGACCACCTTGCCCTCGGCGTTGTGCGCCACGCCCTGCGCCTCAAGTTCGATACTTTCGACCTTGAGCCATTCCGTTGTCTGAGTCATCCCCAGATTATCTGAGGCTCGCGCAACCCGTCAGAAGATCGAGTCCCGATCCACGCCGTGGCGCATCATGTTGCGCTTGAGCTTGGCCAGCGCCTCGATCTGGATCTGGCGGATGCGCTCGCGCGTCAGCTTGAGGCGGATGGCCAGCACGTCCAGCGTCTCCGGTTCGCGGTCCGACAGGCCGTAGCGGCCCGACAGCACCTCGCGCTCACGGTCGTTGAGGCTGGCCAGCCCGTGCTGCAGCAACTCCTCGACCTCGTGCGACAGGCGCAGGCCCATCGGGTCGATAGCCTGGTCGTCGGCCACCAGATCCAGCATGGACTCGCCGCCCTCGCCGTTGCGGTCCACCGGCGAATCCAGCGAACTCGGCAGCTCGGCATAGGCCAACAGCTCGGCCACCTCGTCGACCGGCCGGCCCAGCGCTTGGGCCACGTCCTCGGCGCGCACGCGGCCTTCGGAGCCATTGGCGCTCTGCAGGGCCTCCAGCGCGCGGCGCGCCTTCAGCACCTGGTTGAGCTCGCGCACGATGTGCACCGGCAGCCGCACCAAGCGGGCCTGGTGCATCAGCGCGCGCTCGATGCTCTGGCGTATCCACCAGCTCGAGTAGGTGGAGAAACGGAACCCGCGCTCGGGCTCGAACTTGCCGATGGCGTGCATCAAGCCGAGATTGCCTTCCTCGATGAGATCGCTCATCGGCAGGCCACGGCCCAGGTAGTTCTTGGCGATGCTGACGACCAGGCGCAGGTTGTGCTCGATCATGGCCTGGCGCGCATCGAAATCACCCGCGCGCGCCGCAACGGCCGTGTCGAATTCCTGCTGAGGCGTCAGCAGCGGCGTGCGGCGGATGTCGCGCAGATAGGCCTGCAGCGCGTTGCCGAGCTCGACCTCGTCGCCGCCATTGCGCAGTGCCCGGCCGTCTTCTTCGCTGACGTCTGAAACCGGCTCGGCATCACCGCTGCCCCCGTTCAGCGCCGACAAGATGACAGCCGGCTCGCTGCCATTGCCACCATGTCCGTTGAGCTTGGGCGCAGCGCGTTTCATGACGTGATCGCTGGCCCGATGCATGACTGTTGGCTGGCCGGCTTCTCAGCGCGGCGGCAGCAGCTTGGCCGGATCGACAGGCTTGCCGAGCTTGCGCACTTCAAAGTGCAACTTGACGGTATCGCTCTCGGTGGAACCCATCTCGGCAATCCTCTGACCCTTGCGTACGGTTTGGTCCTGCTCGACCAGCATGGCCCGGTTGTGGGCATACGCTGTCAGGTAGGTGCTGTTGTGCTTGATGATGACCAAGTTGCCGTAGCCGCGCAACCCCGAACCAGCGTAAACAACGCGTCCATCGGCGACAGCCAGCACCGGGTCACCCGGCTTGCCTGCAAAGTCCAGACCCTTGTTGCGCTGCTCGTCGAAGCCGGCGCTGATGGATTGGGCGACCGGCCAACCCCAGGCCATGCTGTCGTCTTCCGATGCGGCCGGTGTGGACGTACTGGTGGACGAAGCCGTCGGCGCACTCGCGGCAGCGACCGGCGGCTTGGCGTCCAGCGGCCGCGACTCGACCTTGGCCGTGCTGGCGATGGGCTTGGCCGTCACGGCGCTGGGGTCGACACCTGGGGGCACGACGCGCAGCACCTGCCCCACCTCGATACGGTTGGGGTTCTCCAGGCTGTTCCATTTGGCCACGTCACGCCAGCTCTGGCCATTGTCCAGCGCGATGCGGATCAGCGCGTCACCCGGCTTGACGGTGTAGTAACCGGCTTTGCCGGCGTTCTCAGCACCCGGCAGCGGCGGCTTGGCATCGGGCGCGGAAGCCGCCGACGCGGCGGGCGCCGGCACCACCGCGGCCGTGGCGGGCTGCGGGTTGCGGTCCTCGACCGGTGCGGCACGATGCAACGACGTGCCGCAGGCGCTGAGCAGCAGCGAGGTGGTGATGGCAGTGAATAAAAGGCGCAGGCTTGAGGGCATCGTGTGGCTAGAGCACGTTGGAAGGCCGACCCGATTGTGTGGCGCGGTGCGCCGACGGCCCCGTCAGAGGACGCCGGATTTTAATGGGACGAACAGCACGGCTTCATGCTCGTTGCGCACCCAGCGGCTGACGCCCGCCTCGACGACATGGTCGAGCACCACCAGCACCTGGCCGCGGCCGCCGGCCGCCGTCGGGGCGATGAGACGCCCGCCAGGGGCGAGTTGCTCGGTCCAGGCGGCGGGAATGTCCTCGCCGCCCGCCGCAGCGATGATGCAGTCGAAAGGCCCGCTGGCTGCGTGGCCCAGGCGGCCATCGCCCCAGATGAGGCGCGGCACGCGCGGCAGCCCCACGCGCTGCAGATTGAGCTTGGCCTTGTCGTGCAGACCCTGCAGGCGCTCGATGGAGGTGAGCTGTCGCGCCAGCAGCGCGATGACGGCTGCTTGGTAGCCGCAACCCGTGCCGATTTCCAGCACACGGCCCAGCGACCCGCGCTGGCGCGCACCAGCGCCGGCCATCAGCAGGCCCAGCATGTGGGCGACCACCGAGGGCTTGGAAATGGTCTGGCCATGGCCGATGGGCAGGGCCGTGTCCTCATAGGCCTGGGCGGCCAGCGCGCTGTCGACGAACTCGTGGCGCGGCACGGTGGCCATCGCGGCGAGCACATGCTCGTCGAACTTCCCCTCGGCGCGCAGCCGGTCGACCATGCGCTGGCGCACGGCGCCGCTGTCCAGCCCGGTGCCGCTGGGGCGCGCCAGCCGGGCCGCGTCCCGCGTGGCCTGATGCAGATGGCGCTGCGGCATCAGCAGTTCACGCTGCGGTGACGTGGCCGACTTCAGGCTGGCCGGGAAGCGCTTGGGTGTAGACATTCAGAGACCGAGGCGCTGCGCCCAGGCACCGAGAGACGAATGTTCGGTCAGGTCCACCTGCAGCGGCGTGATCGACACCTGGCCGTTGGCGGTGGCGTGGAAGTCCGTGCCCTCGCCGGCGTCCCGGGCGTCCCCGGCCGGGCCGATCCAGTAGATGGTCTCGCCGCGGGGGTTGATCTGCTCGATGATGCCTTCGCTGGCATGGCGCCGGCCCAGGCGCGTGATCTTGCGCGGCAGGGTGTCGGCATCGGCCCGGTTGGGGATGTTGACGTTGAGCAGGAAGCCCTGGCTTAAGCCCCCGGCAATGACCTGCTCGACGACGCTGCGCGCCACGCGGGCCGCGGCCTCCAGTTCAACCCAGCCCTTCTCGGCCTGCGAGAAGGCGATGGACGGGATGCCGAACAGATAGCCCTCGGTGGCGGCGGCGACGGTGCCGGAATACAGCGTGTCGTCGCCCATGTTGGCGCCGTTGTTGATGCCCGAGAGCACCAGGTCGGGCCGGTAGCCGAGCAGACCGGTCAGGGCGAGATGGACACCGTCGGATGGCGTGCCGCTGACATAGCGGAACCCGTTGGCGGCGCGGTGGACATTCAGCGGCCGGTTCAGCGTCAGCGAGTTGGACGTGCCGCTGGCGTTCTGCTCGGGGGCGATGACTTCGATCTCGCCCAGGCCTTCGCAGGCTTTTACCAGGGCCGCGAGGCCCGGTGCGAGGTAACCGTCGTCGTTGGAAATCAGGATGCGCATGGGGCCAATTGTAGGGAGAGCGTCACCTGCGAGACCGGGTGTAACCACCTTGATTCCTATCATCGCCAATTCACGAAATCTGGAGACGACGATGAAGGCATGGCTCTGCGAGAACCCGGTGGGCGTCGAGGCGCTGCAATGGCGTGAACTGCCCGCTCCCGCTCTGCCAGCGGGCCAGATCCGCGTGGCTATCCGCGCCGCCAGCCTGAACTTTCCYGACCTGCTSATCGTGCAGAACAAGTACCAGATGAARCCGCCCCTGCCCTTTGTGCCAGGCACGGAGTTCTCGGGCGTGGTCACCGAGGTGGGCGAAGGCGTCAAGGGCTTTGCCGTGGGCCAGCGCGTCGCGGCCTTTGGCGGCCTGGGTGGCTTTGCCACCGAGGTCTGCATCCCGGCCGTGCTGGCCATGCCGCTGCCCGAAGCTTTCAGTTTCGAGGACGCCGCGGCCTTCATCTGTACCTATGCCACGAGCCACCACGCGCTGGTGGACCGCGCAGCTCTGAAGCCCGGCGAGACCGTGCTCATCCTGGGCGCGGCGGGTGGCGTCGGCACGGCCGCCATCCAGATCGCCAAGGCCGCCGGGGCGCGGGTCATCGCCGCGGCGGGCAGCGATGCCAAATGCCTGGCCTGCAAGGCCCTTGGCGCCGACGCGACCATCAACTACGCGACGCAGAACCTGCGTGATGAATTGAAGGCCCTGACCGAAGGCAAGGGGCCCGACGTCATCTACGACCCCGTTGGCGGCGACCTGGCCGAAGCGGCCTTCCGCTCCATCGCCTGGCGCGGCCGCTACCTCGTCATCGGTTTTGCGCAGGGCCAGATTCCGGCGCTGCCGCTGAACCTGGCGCTGCTCAAGGGCGCGTCCCTGGTCGGCGTGTTCTGGGGCGAATTCGCCAAACGCGAGCCCGGGCATAACGCCACGATGCTGGGAGAGTTGGCGGCCTGGTATGCCGCGGGCAAGATCAAGCCGGTGCTGGACCGGGTGCTGCCGATGGAGGAGTTGCCTGCCGCCTTCGCGCGCATGGCGGCCCGCGAGGTGGTCGGCAAGTTAGTTCTTACCAATTCGTGAAGCCTGAACCGGGGGCTTGGACTAGGGCGATCCACCGGAGCTTCTAGGGGGCGGTGCGCTACATTCTCGACGGTCGAATCGACAGCCGCTGCCCGCCACGCGCCATGACCGTCAAAGTTCTCATCATCGAAGACAACCCCGTTGCCCGCAGTTTCCTGTGCCGCGTGGTGCGAGAGAGCTTCAGCGACGCGATGGAGCTCACTGAAGTCGGTGACCTTGAGAACGCCCGCCGCCAGGTGGCCAAGCTTTCAGGTGGCAACCCGGAGATCAGCTTCAAGCTCATCCTCGTCGACCTGGAACTGCCCGACGGCAACGGCATGGAGTTCCTGACCGAGTTGGCGGGATCTCCGGCTATCAAGATCGTCACGACGCTGTATTCGGACGACGACCACCTCTTTCCGGCCTTGCAGTGCGGTGCCGACGGCTATCTGCTGAAGGAAGACCGCTTCGAGGTGCTGGTGGAGGAGCTGCAGCGCATCGTGCGCGGCCAGCCGCCGCTGTCACCCGCCATCGCGCGCCGCCTGCTGTCTCACTTCCGCCCCGGCTCCAGTGACAGCGGCACCATGCCGCTGAACTCGGGCTTCGGCTCACTGTCGTCCTCGCACGCGGGCTTTTCCAACAGCCGCAGCGTCGCCCTGGACCCGCCGCCCGAATGGGAACGCCTGACGCCGCGCGAGAGCGAAGTGCTGACCTATCTGAGCAAGGGCTTCACGATCAAGGAGATCGCGAACCTGATGGGCATCAAGTGGTTCACCGTCAACGACCACATCAAGAGCATCTACAAGAAGCTCAACGTGTCCAGCCGTGCGGAAGCGGCGGTGCTGGCGTCAAAGCAGGGCCTGGTCTAACCAGCGGTCCATCAGCCGCTTCAGGGCGGCTCGCAATCCTTCAGATTCGCGCGACATCGCGGCGCGAAGTTCATTCGGCGTGATGCCGGCCTGCGCCAGTTCGTCGATATGGCCGATCAGCCATTGCTCGAAGCGCTCGGGCGCGACCTCGGGGTGGAACTGCAGGCCCAGGGCCCGGTTGTGCGGCGCGAACGCCTGGTGAGGGCAGACGGTCGTCGCCGCCAGTGACACCATCCCGGCCGGCAACTCGAACTGATCGCCGTGCCAGTGCAACATGGGTTGATCGCCCAGCTCGACCAACGCCGTGCCCTGCCCCGCCGCCGTCATGGTCAGCGGCGCAAAGCCGATCTCCTTGACGCCCATGGGCTTCACGCGCGCGCCCAGGGCTCGGGCCATCAGCTGCGCGCCCAGGCAGATGCCGAGCAGCGGCAGGCGTGAGTCCAGTCGTTGGCGGATCAGCCCGACCTCGTCGACCAGCCAGGGGAAACGTTCCTCGTCTTCCACGCTGATCGGCCCGCCAAGCACGACGAGCAGATCGATTGCATCAAGATCAACGGCAGCGAAGTCGTCGACGCCGGCCTCGTGATAGCGGACATCGAAACCGCGTGAAAGCAGCACGGGCTCGATGAGACCGAGGTCCTCGAAGGCGAGATGGCGCAGGGCCAGGGCGGTTTTCATCTGCGCCATCATCGCCTCTCGATCAGACAGCCGAGCGCAGCTTCACGCTCGGGAAATCCACCGGCACCGCAAACGCGACGTTCACGTAGTTGGTGAACAGATTCAGCGCCACGTGAGCCAGGATCTCGACGATCTGGCCGTCGCCAAACCCCGCCGCGCGCACGGCTGCCACATCGGCATCACCCACCTGGCCGCGCTGCTCGACGAGTTGGAGCGCGAAGCGCAGCGCCACCGCCGTCGCCGGGTCGGCCGACTCACCAGCCTGGGCCGCGTTCATCTCGGCAGGCGTCGCGCCGGCCTTGCGGCCCAGGGCGGTATGCGCGGCCAGGCAGTATTCGCAGGCATTGCGGTCGGCCACGGCGACAGCGATCTGCTCACCCAGTTTGGCCGGGATGGCCCCACCGCCAAGAGCGCCAAAGAAGGACCACATGGCCTGCAGCGCCGCAGGCGAATTCGCCGCCGCGCGGAACATGTTCGGCGTCGCGCCAAAGGCGCCGTGGATCGCGTCCAGCGTCGCGCGGGCCGCGGCGGGGGTGTCGGTGGCAGAGACAAGGGGAACGCGGGAGGTCATGGTGTTGCCTTTCGAGGGCAGTGGATGAAGGTCTCCACTGTCGTTGCCAGGCAAGAACGATAGGTATCATTTCATCCAACAATTTAACCCATTCGTACCGTGACTGACAGCCCGCCACTGGACCGCCTGAGCCCACTGTTCGAGCGCTTTCGCGTGCGCGCCAGCCTTTTCCACGCCGGGCCGCTGTGCGGCGTGACCCACTTCGATGCCCGGCCCGGCCGCGGTTTCCTGCATGTGATGCGCAATGGCGCGATGGAGGTGAGGCATGCCCGTGCGACCGGCCTCGTCGAACGCCTGTGGGTGCGCGAACCCAGCCTGGTCTTCTACCCGCGCCCGCTAGCGCACGACTTCCACAACGCGCCGACCGAGGGCTCGGACTTCGTCTGCGCAACCCTGGACTTCGAGGCCGGCCACCCACTCGTGCAGGCGCTGCCGCCGCTGGTCGTGCTCCCGCTGGCGCAGGTGGAGGGCATTGACGCGACGCTGAAGCTGCTGTTCGGCGAATCGGAGCACGTGCGCTGTGGTCAACGCCTGCTGGCAGACCGGTTGTTCGAGGTGCTGCTGCTGCAACTGCTGCGCTGGATGCTGGACCAGCGCGACGCGGCCCTGCCCTTGGGCCTGATGCGCGGCCTGGCGGACGCGCGCCTGGCCCGGGCGCTAACGGCCCTGCATGCCCGGCCGGGCGAGGCCTGGAGCCTGGCAGCCATGGCGGCCGAGGCTGGCATGTCGCGCAGCCGCTTTGCCGAGGCGTTTCGCGACGCCCTGGGCCAGACGCCCGCCGGCTATCTCGCCGACTGGCGCCTGGCCATCGTCCGCGCCGAACTGCGCGCCGGCAAGTCCTTGAAGACGCTGGCGGCCGAGCTGGGCTATGCGAATGCCTCGGCCCTGAGCCGGCTGTTCGCGCAGCGGCATGCGGGCACGTCGCCGCGGGCCTGGCTTCAGCAGCACGGGTAGTAAAGTGCCGCAGATGCATCGCGTCGGTCGCTTCGTCCTGCTCTGCCTGCTGCTCGTGCTGCTGCCCCTGCGCAGCCTGCTCGCGGCCGGCCAACTGGGCTGTGAGCCGGCACCGGTGCCCATGCAAGAGCAACACGCCGGCCATGACCACCAGAGCATGCATGGCGATGCCCACAACCACGCGGCCAAGCCCTGCAAGCTCTGCGCGCCCTGTTGCCTGGCGGCCGCGCCGCCGCCCGTGCTGACGCTGGACACGCCGCCTGCCGCACCGGCCCTGCGCGTCGCCCAGGCGCCGGCCGAGCGTTGGGCTGGCGTCGTGCCGCCACTGCCCGACCCGCCTCCCAGGGGCTGAGCTTCTCTTCTCCGCTGTTACTGCCGCTGTTCCCGCCGCTGCCAAGCGCGGCGGGCGTCTTCGCACCGCCCCGAGAGGCCCTGCATGCATCCCCTTCCCTTCGCCCGCACCTGCGGGCTCGCGCTGCTGACCGCGCTGACTGGCTGCGCCACCGCGCCCCCCGACAGCATCGCCCCCGTCTCCAGGCTGACCGAGCCACACACCGCCCAGCCACTGTCGGCCACCCTGCCCTCTGCTGACCAGATTGACGAGCGACTGCGAGAACCACTGACGGCGGATGCCGCCGTGCAGCTCGCGCTGCAGAACAATCGCGGGTTGCAGGCCCGGCTGGCACGCCTTGGTGTCACCGCTGCCGACGTCGATGCGGCCGGCCGCCTGCCCAACCCAGGCTTTCGCTTCAGCCGCCTGACGCGTGGCAGCGAGGTGGAACTGGAGCGCGGCTGGCATATCGACCTTGCGCGCCTGCTGACCCTGCCGCTGGTGCGCGCCGCCGAGCAGCGCCGCCTGCAGGCTGAGCAGCAGCAGGCCGCCGCCGACACGCTGGCCCTGGCCGCCGACACGCGCCGCGCCTGGGTACGCGCCGTCGCGGCCGAGGAGGCCCTGGCCTACCGCCGCCAGGTGCGGGAAGCCGCCGAGGCCGGCGCGGAACTCGCACGCCGCATGCAGGTCGCCGGCAACTTCAATGCTTTGGCGCGGGCCCGCGAACAAGGCTTCGAGGCCGACGCCCGACTCGCCTTGGCACGCACCGAGGCCCAGCGGCTCGCCGCACGCGAACGCCTCGTGCGCCTGCTGAGCCTGGAGGACGGCAGCGCACTGCGCCTGCCGGAGCGCCTGCCCGACCTACCAACCACGCCGCGAGAGCAAGCCGGCATCGAAGCGCAAGCCCTGGCCCAGCGCCTGGACGTGCAGGCGGCGCGGCTGACTCTGGAGCAATCCGCGCGCCAGCTTGACCTTGCTCGAATGACGCGCTGGGTGTCGATGCTGGAGCTGGGCACGGTACGCAACTCGTCCAACGAACAGCCTACCCAGCGCGGCTGGGAGGTGGCGCTGGAGCTGCCGCTCTTCGGCCCCGGCCCCCAACCGAAGGCTGAGGCGCTGGCCCGCGAAGCCGCACATGTGGCCGCGGATACAGCCATCCAGGCCCGCTCCGAAGCCCGCGAGGCGTACGGCCTCTACCGCAGCGCTTTCGATGTCGCCCGCCAGCACCGGGACGAACTGCTGCCGCTGGCCCAGCGCGTCTCCAGCGAACAGCTGCTGCGCTACAACGCCATGCTGATCGGCGTCTTCGAGCTGCTGGCCGATGCCCGCGCCCAGGTCGCCGCCGTCAGCGCCACGCGGGAGGCGCTGCGCGATTTCTGGGTCGCCCAGGCCGACCTCGACCAGGCCCTTGTCGGTCGTGTCGCGCCAGCCCTGCCCCAGGCCGCTGCCGCCGCCCCCGCCGCGGCAACCCACTGAATCCCGAGGATCCCATGCTCAATCGACGCTCCCTGCTCGCTGGCACCTCGCTGGCCGCGGTGTCCACCGCGGCGCTCGCGGCCCTGCCAGAACCCGTCATCCAGACCTCGCCCGACACGCAAGCGCCGCTGGTTCCACGCAATGGCCGCCCCTACAACCCCGTCGTCACGCTGAACGGCTGGACGGCGCCATGGCGCATGAACGCCGGCGTCAAGGAATTCCATCTCGTCGCCGAACCCGTCGTGCGCGAGATGGCGCCGGGCTTCACCGCACGCCTGTGGGGCTACAACGGCCAGAGCCCCGGGCCGACCATCGAGGTCGTCGAGGGCGACCGCGTGCGCATCTACGTGACCAACCGCCTGCCCGAGGCCACCAGCATGCACTGGCACGGCCAGCGCCTGCCCAACGGCATGGACGGTGTCACGGGCCTCACGCAGCCTCCCATCCCACCCGGCAAGACCTGGGTCTACGAGTTCATCGCCCGCCGCCCCGGCACCTTCATGTACCACCCGCATGCCGACGAGATGGTGCAGATGGCCATGGGCATGATGGGCCTGTGGATCACGCATCCCAAGGCGAAGCACCCGCAGATCGCCGACGTGGACCGCGACTACGCCTTCCTGCTCAATGCCTATGACATCGAGCCCGGCAGTGCGACACCGAAGGTCATGACCATGCTGGACTTCAACCTGTGGAGCTGGAACAGCCGCATCTTCCCGGGTATCGCGCCGCTCGTCGCGCGCCAGGGCGACCGCGTGCGCATCCGCATCGGCAACCTGACGATGACCAACCATCCCATGCACATCCATGGTCATGAGTTCGAGGTCACCGGCACCGACGGCGGCCCGGTGCCACGCACGGCGCGCTGGCCCGAAGTGACAACCGACATCGCGGTCGGCCAGATGCGCCAGATCGAGTTCATCGCCGACGAGGAAGGCGACTGGGCCTTCCACTGCCACAAGGCTCACCACACGATGAACGCGATGGGACATGACGTGCCAACCATGCTGGGTGTGGATGCGAGCGACCTGGAGGCCAAGATCCGCAAGCTGGTGCCGGGCTATATGGCCATGGGCCACAGCGGCATGCACGAGATGACGGAGATGAGCATGCCGGGGCCGGAGAACACCGCGCCCATGATGGCCGGGGACGGGCCTTTCGGATCGATCGCGATGGGTGGGATGTTCAGCGTGCTCAAGGTCAGGCGCGGACTGAAGCGGGGCGACTACAGCGACCCGGGCTGGTTCCCGCACCCCGCCGGCACGCTGGCGCGCGAAGTGGGTGACGCGCCGCCAGCGGCCACGGCGCCCGGCGCGGCTCCCCAGGATGCCCAGGTGCAGGTGCGCAAGCCCGGAGGGCACCACCAACATTGACGGCGGGCCGCATTGGCGGGTTTTTACAAGCTCTCGGCGGGGCAGATCGAGACACTGACTCCATCGATCCACCCCACCCAGGAGCCTGTCATGAGCACCACCATCCGCCCCTTCCGCATCGACATCCCGCAAGCCCAGATCGACGACCTGAAGCAGCGCCTGCGCCAGACCCGCTGGCCCCAGACCACCGTGCAGGATTGGAGCCGCGGCCAGGCCACCGGTTTCATTCGCGAACTGGCGGAGCAATGGGTGGATGGCTACGACTGGCGCCCGCACGAAGCCGAGCTGAACCGCCATCCGCAGTTCCTGACCGAGATCGACGGCCAGACCATCCACTTCCTGCACGTGCGCTCGCCCGAGCCGCATGCGCTGCCACTGATCCTCACGCACGGCTGGCCCAGCACGGTGGCCGAGTTCCTCGATGTGATCGGCCCCTTGAGCAACCCGCGCGCCCATGGGCTGGACCCGGCGATGGCCTTTCACCTCGTCATCCCGTCTCTGCCCGGCTTTGCCTTCTCGTCGCCGCTGGCCGGCCCAGGCTGGGAGGCCGCGCACACTGCCGCCGCCTGGGACACGCTGATGAAGCGCCTGGGCTACGAGCGCTATGGCGCCCAGGGGGGCGACGGCGGCGCGCTCGTCGGCCGCGAGCTGGGCATCCTGAATCCGCGGGGCTTGGTGGGCGTGCACCTGCAGCAGATCTTCGCCTTCCCGAGCGGCGCGCCGGGCGAGATGGAGAAGCTGTCCCCGTTCGAGAGGGCCGGGTTCGCCAACCTCGAGCGCTTCCAGAAGTACAACGGCTATGCCGAGATCCAGTCCAAGCGGCCGGCCACGCTGGGCTTCGGCCTGGTGGATTCGCCGGTGGCGCAGCTGGCCTGGAATGCCGAACTCTTCTTCGGCTTCGAGGGCGAGGCCGCCCAGACCATGGACCGCGAGCGCTTCCTGACCCATGTCTCGCTGTACTGGTTCACCGCCACCAGCGGTCAGGCGGCGGAGTTCTATTTCGAGAACGCCCAGACCGGCGCCGGCTACCGTGAACTGCCCAATCCGGTGCCCACGGCCGTGGCCTCCTTCCCGAACGACTTCCGCTCGGTGCGTGCCTTTGCCGAGCGCTCGCACAGCAACATCGTGCAGTGGACCGAAATGCCGCATGGCGGGCATTTCGCGGCGACGGACGCGCCCGAGCTGCTGGTGCGGGACATGCGCCGCTTCTTCGCCCAGTTGCAGTAAGTCGTCGCTACCATGCGTGCATGCCCTCTCCTCGCATGCACGTGGCGTGACGGGCCACAACCCAGGCATCCAGCGTGAAACGCGCGCGGCCGATTCGCCATCGGCCGCGCGTTTCATCACGCACATCGACCGGGTGAGCTACACGGCAGCGACGCAGGATCTGGTACGGCCGGATGGCAGCTGGGACCTCGTCTTCCGGCAGACCCGGAGCGGCCTGATGGTGCTGCAGACCGGCCAGACCGACCGCGTCGTGAAACTGGGCAGCGAGGCCGGCGACAGCTATCTCAGCATCGCTTTCCGACCCGAGATCTACATGCCCGCCCGACCAGGCCAGCGCATGATGAACCAGGGCCATGTGCATGGGTTCGCGGGGCGGCGTGACTTCCTGATCGGCGACGAGCGCCTGGAACTGCCCAGCTTCGAGAACGCCGAGCAGCTCGTCATGCAACTTGCGCGGCGCGGCCTCATTGAGGTGGACCTGCTGGTGCAGCGCGCTGCTGCCGGCGGCTGGGAGCGCGTGGACGACCGCAGCCTGCAGCGCCACAGCAGCCATGTGACCGGCATGAGCCCGAAGAAGCTGCAGCAGATCCTGCGCGCCGACGCCGCCGCAGGCCTGCTGCAACAAGGTCAGCGCCCCGCCGATGTGGCGGCCGAACTGGGCTACACCGACCAGGCCCATCTCACGCATTCGCTGCGCAGGATTCTGGGGCTCACACCGGGGCAGTTGCAGCCACGCGCACCCAACCTGCCCTGATTGACGCCCCGCACAAAGCAAAAAGGCCAGTCCTGGTGGACTGGCCTTGTGCTGGAGGAGAGGGGGGGATTCGAACCCCCGAGACGTTACCGTCCGCCTGATTTCGAGTCAGGTACATTCRRCCACTCTGCCACCTCTCCGAATCTGGTGCGAGCTGAGCCCAGCATTATAGCCAGGCTTTTTGAGCTCAACCTCGCAACGTGTCAGCGCCGCCCAGATAGGGCCGCAGCGCCTCAGGCACCGTGATGCTGCCGTCGGCGTTCTGATAATTTTCGAGAACTGCAACGAGGGTGCGACCCACGGCGAGACCAGAGCCATTCAACGTGTGTACGAACTCGTTCTTGCCCTGCGCGTTCTTGAAGCGCGCCTGCATGCGGCGGGCCTGGAAGGCGCCCATGTTCGAGCAGGAGCTGATCTCGCGGAAGGTGTTCTGCGCCGGCAGCCAGACCTCGAGGTCATAGGTCTTGGTCGAGCCAAAGCCCATGTCGCCGCTGCACAGCAGCACCGTGCGGTAGGGCAGACCGAGCTTTTGCAGCACAGCTTCGGCGTGGCCCGTCATCTCTTCCAGCGCGGCCATGCTGTTCTCGGGCAGCTCGATGCGCACCATYTCGACCTTGTCGAACTGGTGYTGGCGGATCAKGCCRCGSGTGTCGCGGCCGGCGGAGCCTGCTTCCGAGCGGAAGCAGGGGCTGTGGGCCGTCAGCTTGACGGGCAGGTCTTCAGGCTTGAGCACGCTCTCGCGAACGGTGTTGGTCAGTGAGATCTCCGAGGTCGAGATCAGGTACTGCTCGACCTGTTCCTCATCGCCGCCACGCAGCACCCAGAACATGTCTTCCTTGAACTTGGGCAACTGGCCCGTGCCCTCCAGGATCTCGCGGTTGACGATGTARGGCGTGTAGCACTCGGTGTARCCRTGCTCGGYSGTYTGCACGTCGAGCATGAACTGSGCAAGCGCGCGRTGCAGGCGAGCGGCCGGGCCCTTCAGGAAGGCGAAGCGCGATCCGGAGAGCTTGGCGCCCATCTCGAAATCCAGGCCCAGCGGCGCGCCCAGGTCGACGTGGTCCTTGACCTCGAAGTCGAATGTGCGGGGCGTACCCCAGCGGCGCACTTCGACATTGCCGGCTTCGTCCACGCCCGCAGGTACGCTGGCGTCGGGCAGATTGGGCACGCCCATCAGCATCTGGTTCAGCTCGACCTGGATGGCGTCCAGGCGTTCGGCGCCGGCTTTCAGCTCGTCGGCAATGCTGCCGACTTCTGCCATCAGCGCAGATGCATCTTCGCCCTTGCCCTTGGCCATGCCGATCTGCTTGGACAGCGCATTGCGGCGGGCCTGCAGTTCCTCGGTGCGCACCTGCACCGAGCGGCGCTCGCCTTCGAGCGACTTGAAGCGCTCCACGTCGAGGAAGGTCTGGGGGGTCTTGCGCGCGTTCAGGCGCTCGATGACAGCATCGAGGTCCTTGCGCAGCTGGGTGATGTCGAGCATGGGAATACCTTCAGGATTCGAATAGACAAGCGGCGCCAATGTGAGGCGCCGCCGGAAGCTGGAAGCACCGGCGTCAAGATCGCGAGGAACTGACCTCGGCCATGGACTTGTCGCCCAGCCCCATCGGCAACGGGAAGCGAACATGCTCCTCCACGCCCGGCAGGCTACGCACCGTGGTGGCGCCCAGCGCGCGCAGGCGGTCGATGACGGCCTGCACCAGCACATCGGGCGCCGAGGCGCCGGCCGTCAGACCCACACGGGCCCGGCCCTCCAGCCACTCGGCCTTCAGGTCTTCGGCGGAGTCGACCATATAGCCCGGCGTGCCCAGGCGTTCGGCCAGTTCGCGCAGACGGTTGCTGTTGGAACTGGTGGGGCTGCCAACAACGATGACGACGTCCACCTGGGGCGCCAGCACCTTGACGGCGTCCTGGCGGTTCTGCGTGGCATAGCAGATGTCCTGCTGCTTGGGTTCGCGCACCTGGGGAAAGACGCGCTTCACCTCGGCCAGGATCTCGGCCGCATCGTCCACGCTCAACGTGGTCTGCGTGACGACGGCGAGCTTGCCCTGATCACGCACCTGCACCTTGGCCACATCCTCGACCTCTTCGACAAGGAAGATGCCTTCGGACAGCTGGCCCATCGTGCCCTCGACCTCGGGATGACCCTTGTGGCCGATCATGATGAATTCATAGCCTTCGCGGTGCAGCTTGGCCACCTCGACGTGGACCTTGGTCACCAGCGGGCAGGTCGCGTCGAACACCTGGAAGCCCCGTGCGGCGGCCTCGCGGCGCACCTCCTGGCTGACGCCATGGGCGCTGAACACCAGCGTCGCGCCGGGCGGCACCTCGGCCAGGTCCTCGATGAAGATGGCGCCGCGCGACTTCAGGTCGTTGACGACGTAGGTGTTGTGGACGATCTCGTGGCGCACGTAGATCGGCGAGCCGAACTTCAACAGCGCGCGCTCGACGATCTCGATGGCGCGGTCCACGCCGGCGCAAAAGCCGCGCGGTTCGGCCAGCACCACTTCCTGGGGATGCAAAACAGCGTTCATCAAAGCACCCCGATCACTTGGACTTCAAAGCTGACCGGCTGGCCAGCAAGCGGGTGGTTGAAGTCGAACAGCAGGGCTTCGTCGCCAAGTTCGCGAACGACGCCGGCATAGCCGCCCTGCCCGTCCGGGCCGGGGAATTGCACGACGTCACCGACGTTGTAGACCTCGTCCGGGTCGCCCAGCTGCCGCAGCAGTGACAGCTTCACGCGCTGCAACAGCTCGGGGTTGCGCTCGCCGAAGGCTTCGCCGGGCTTCAGCTCGAAGCGCTCATGCGCGCCCTCGGGCAGGCCGATGAGGCGCGCCTCGATGGCGGGCGACAGCTGGCCGGCACCGAGCGACAGCGTGGCGGGCTTGTCGTCAAAGGTGTTGACGATGTCGGCGCCGTCCGGGCCCGAGAGCCGGTAATGCAAGGTCAGGAAGGACCCGGCCTGGATGGGGTTCATGCGAGAAGGGAAAAGAAAAGGGAACGCTTGGCTAGACTGCGGCCGATTTTATGTCGTTGACCCATCTGCCCCCTGAAGCCCGCCCGCGCGAGAAATTGCTTGCCCGCGGCCCGCAGGCGTTGGCGGATGCCGAACTGCTCGCCCTGCTGCTGCGCACCGGCATCCAGGGCCTGCCCGTGCTGCAACTGGCACAGAGCCTGCTGGATCGATTTGGCGGCTGGGCGGGGCTGCTGGCGGCCAGCGTGCAGGACCTCGGCAAGATCAAGGGCCTGGGCCCCGCAAAGCGTGCCGAGATCGCCGCCGTGCTGGAGATTGCACGGCGCTCGCTGAGCCAGCAACTGACCGAGAAGCCAGCGCTGAACGACGTGGACACGGTCAAGACTTATCTGCGCCTGCATCTGGGCGCGCTGGGCCACGAAGTCTTCGCAGTGCTGTTCCTCGACGCGCAGTTGCGCCTGATCGCAATGGAGACGCTGTTCCAGGGCTCGCTGACCCACACGACAGTGCATCCGCGCGAGGTCGTCAAACGTGCTCTCGCCCTGGGCGCCGGCGCTGCCATCCTCGCCCACAACCACCCCTTAGGTGGAAGACGTTTGTCAACAACTGCAGGAAAGCCGGGTGTGAAGTTGGCGTGTGAGAGGCGGCGGATGGCCGCCGTGGCATCCCCTTGAATCTGCGGCCACACACCGGTTGACGATCTACCAAATACGCTAGGTGAAACATTCGTGGATGCTTCTGATCTCGAGTGACTCTGTTCTCTTGTTTTCGGACTACCGCGGGTAGTGCGTTAGCAGCGCACCAAGTGAACCAGCCAACGCAGCGAGCGCCAGTACGCCAAGCAGATCCGAGAGCGTACCCACCGAATACAACGAGCCGACCAGCAGCCATGAGCCCAAGGCCGACAACCAAGGCACTGAATAGATGACCTGAGAACTTGTCATCCCGTCAGCCTGCCTTGCTTCGAGGGATGTTGGCGACAGTGGTACTCGGTGTCGGCGGTTTGTCGTTGATTTTTTGCGAAGAACTTGGCCTCGTTCTTACGATGGCAAGCGGCTTGGGTGAGCCCGCCATCAGGGCAGCGAAATGGTCTCGCTCCAGCGCCTCAAAGTCGCGAATCTGGATGCGCGTCAAGCCAGACCCGAACACGCTTGCCGCTTTCTCCGCCAGTTCGGCGGAGATGTTGACGAACCTACCGGGAGCGACTCGAACACGCTTCATGCGCCTACCTTAGCGCCGCATAGTCCATATTCAAAATTGGAGTTTGGGCTGAGACAGCGACCGAGCGTCAGCAGCAACTTCATCGACTGCGCCACTTGCGGGGGAGCCGGATTCAGTTTTTGAATATCGATTGGGGTGGGGTACGGTGCGACGCGAAAGATGCCCATGCTCAGACCAACACTCCGCCCGATCGCTGCTCCTCTGCACAAGCGCCTGCGCCTACTGCGCGAGGCGCGTGGCCTTCTGCAGCGTGAGCTGTCCGACCGGTTGGGACGCAGCCAAGCCTATGTCAGCAATGTTGAGCGCGGCGAGCGCCAGTTGGACGTCATCGAACTGCATCAGTGGCTGACGGCGCTGGGCGAAGAGTTCATGGATTTCGTACGCCAGATCGACGACGAACTCAGGAAGCCGGTCACCCCAGAAAAGCCGACATCGATCGGACCAAGCCTAAAACGACGCAAGCATCTGTCCAAACGGCATGACGTGCTGCAGACGATTCGCGCGATGAGCCAGTTGGTAGAGCAGGCGAGACAGAAGGCGGAGCCTGTCGAAGCTTAACGACTGGAAAACTAAGGCTGATCGGTATGCCCATCCCCGCCCAGCAACCCCGGCAGCTGGTTGCTGCGGATGCGCTCATCTAGGCGCTTCACGAATTCCTCCAAGGTGGATCCGCAGGCGTGCGTCCAAAGGGCGAGCTCGAAGACATCAACCCGGCGCCTGCCCGCCTCGCCGCGGCTGATCAGATCCTGCCCGACCGCAAGCTTTTCAGCCAACTGCATCTGACTCAGGCCGGCACGTGCTCTGAGGGCGTTCAGCTCTTCCAAAAAATGCGCGTACTTCTCGGTATGTATCGAACTTCTCATCCTGCGTCGGTCGCATTTGCAACAGAACAGGATCAGAGGGACGCCCAATTATGGGAAAACGCCATAATTTGGCACCAAGCCATCTACTCAACAGTGCGGCTACTGAGAACGGGATCTACTTGCCAAGGTTGGCAACCAAGCGCAACCGGGCTTCGATGGTGCGTCGGCGCGACTGCCCGCCGCGGCTGCCGCAGCTCTACGACATGCGGCCGCAGCATTCGCTGGCCAGATCGTGCACACATCGGGATCGGGTGGGTAACGGGGGCTTCAGGCCGCTGAGGGGTCGCGGCCGGGCATCACCCCGTTGCGGTAACTCGCATAACTGTAGAGACTTGCTGTAACAAACCTGCCCGCCTGAGGTCCCAATTGCAGGGAGCAATGGACTGTTCAGGATGCGGTTCAGCGTCTCCAGGGAGGAGCACCGTTGGAAGTCATTGCAGTCGAAGAAAAGCTGCGGGGCGCCGGTCTATCGCACCCCAGCCTGAATGCCCTCAAAGCTGACGACACACAGTACACGGTGCTGCTGCTCCAGCCCGAGGGCCTCGTCCGGGTGGCAAATGATGCGATCGGCCATGCGGACCGAGGAGATGCGACCCGAAAGTTCAGTCGCTTCTTTGAACTGGTGAATGGCCTCGGTGTCCAGCCGGATCTCGTCGTCTGCCCCGAGTACAGCGTTCCTTGGGATGTTTTGCTTACGGCATTGAAGGCCGGAGTCGCGCCTGCGGTGGGGAAACTGTGGGTGTTGGGCTGCGAAAGCCTTCCTATCGGCGGGCTGGCAGACGTAAGGGAGCGCCTCGGCGATGTGGCGATGGTCCTGGATGATGATGTTTCAACGGTGGAACGCAGTACCCAGCAATACAGAAACCCATTGGCCTATGTATTTCGGGCGCCAGCATTGAACGGCGCCGCCGAGAGCCTCGTTGTGTTGGTTCAATACAAAACGGACATTTCTGGCGACCCAGACAATACGGAGGCGCGCGGAATGCTTCCAGGGAAATTTGTATACCTGTTCGGACGCCAGCCCCACGAGGTACGCCTGATGACACTGATTTGTTCAGACGTCTTCAGGTTCGACAAAGCAATTATCAATCAATATTACGATGGGCTTCTACTTCTGCATGTGCAACTAAACAATGGGCCGAGGCACTTACTTTACAAGCGATATCGGTCAGAACTTTTTGAAGCCGCGGGAAAAACCGAGGTTATCTGCCTTAATTGGGCCGACCATGTTCATTCGGTCGACGACAAAGGCCAGAACGACAAAGATTGGAAAAATATATCAGGATCGGCTTGGTATCTCCTTCCCCAAGAGTTTGATTTTAGTGACGCGCGGATTCACGAAAATCATCAACATGGCGTTTATTACACTAGGCATGAGCCCATTCGGGTCCACGCACTGCAATTCCACTACAGGCCTCGCGCCTTTTTGCTCGAGGCTACCAAGGTTTTCCACCACGCAGTCGCCAAACCAAGGTCGACGAGGACAGGGCCGAGGGCAATCAACAACTTCTTCTGGTCGACACAGGACTGCGTCTGGCGCGCGCCCCGCACGCCCCAGGAACGCCCCGACGACGGCTTCGAACTGAAGTTGAATGCCGTGGCCCTTGGCGGGGCCGCCAACTTGGCGGACATGCGGACGCTCTACGAGTCTGGACCTGTGCTGGTTGAACGCGTGGCTGCCATCGCCGCTGGTCGATTTGGTCCGAAGGCGAATTGGCATGAGCCACCGCGCATCGACTCCATGCAGTTGTGCGAGGCAGAGATCGTGCGGCGCGTGACAGTGATGCTCGACACGGCCCCGGAAGCGGATGCATTCAGGAATGGTCGGTTCGCCAACGTGAGACACATCGCCGAACTCCGCCTGTCGGCCTACGCGTGGCCGACTCCGGTCGAAGCTTTACGCAGCGGCTTCCGGTTTACTTGGGATCGAAGATACCCAAACCGCAATGTTGTTGCCGACGATGGCACGCTCGCCACGATCGTTCACGCAGGCATGGCCGCAGACCTGTCTCAGTTGGAAGCCCTTGAGGCCCAGGTCCGAAAGACGATAGCTGGGCCGCCGCCAGATCCTGACCGAGTCCTGACCCGTGAGCAGGAAAAAGAGTTCGAGAAGCGCCACGTCGCCACTGCAAAACAGTACTGCATCCTGTATTCGACGGCGGGGGGCACAAAGTATTTTGTCAGCGCCAATGAGAAGTCCATTGCTTCGCCAGGTGGCCAAACTCCCGTGCATATTGCAGTTCCATCGCTGGCCGCCTTCCTTGAGCGGAAGCAGAAAGGCGCCTAGACATGAACGTGCAGGCAATCAGAGAAAAGTTGGGTGCAAAACTCTCGAATCTTTCCGAGCTTTCCACGGGCGTTCTGCGTGGAGTTCGGCGCCATGGCGACTCTGACGTTTCAGCATACTTCTTTGACGTCAATAATCAACTCCCACAAACAGCTGGCACACTGAACGATTATCTTGACGACGTTCTTGGAAATTCCTATTTTGACACTACCTCATCGCCCGATCTGCGCTGGAACAATTATCTCTATTTCGTCGTTCCGAAGGATTCCACTGGCAATGATGAGTTCAAGCAACTTAAGCACAACGTAGAGGCTGACAGGAGCTACGCTCGAAAGTTCGTTGTTGCAGAGGATGAAGTCGATCGCGTCTTGGCCGAACTCGATTCGGTCGCGCTGGCCGATGGGGCAATTCAGCCCAGCGACACCGTCGAGAAGTGGGCTTTGAAATTAACGCCCGCGGGGCTGGATGACGTTTTAGACAAAGACAGGCCCATCGCGACAATCGTCGGAAATGTGGCGTCCGGTACGTCACGGCAGGCCGTGCGCACAAAAAGGACGACGGGAGCGAACGAAAGCCGGCAACTCGCATCGTCCCATCTGGCAAGCCTCGACCTGAAAGCGTTCCGAACATTTCCAATGCGCAAGGAAATCGAGGCTCTTGGCAAGGCAAATCTACTTTTCGGGACCAACGGCGTCGGAAAAACGTCGGTTCTTGAGGGAATCGAGTTCCTCTTTTGTGGAGCAAACCGTCGTTGCGCTGCTACCTATTCCACAGCGGTGGCCGCTAGGTTGACTACGGGAGGTGACATTAGAACGACTGGCGCTCAACCGCTTTCGGACTTCCGGACCCGACTCAGGCAGTGGTATGGGACCGGTGGCGAGGACAACAGTCGCACGAATAGGCTGCCGAATCAATTCGCCCGCTTCAACTTTCTGAATACGGATGCGGCAGCCGAACTATCCTTATTGAAGCCGGACCCGAAGGCAGGCCCAAACAACACCAAGATACTCACTGAATTGCTCAGCGGCTTTGAGGCTTCTCAAGCGTGGCAGCGCATGCAGGATTTGCGCAAAGACATYGCCAAAAAGGTTTCTGATGTCCGCTCCGAACGGGTAGTTGCCGAGCGCGATGAAAAGGCCGCCAGCCGCGAAATCAGTCTACTCGAGGCGGCGCCCCAAGAATCCGATGCCATATTTGCCGTGCTTTTGCAGGATCTGCAAAGGTTGCAGTGGCGAGACCTCCCGGCCAATAAGGAGGCCCTCTCAACGCACTTGGTAGAGCGGCTTTCGGAGCTGACGTCCCGCTTGGGATCGTTGCAGCAATTGCGCTGGTTAGACGTTCCGATAACTTTACAAACCCTTCGAGAGCGGACGGCAGAAATGACCTCGCTGGCGCGCCGTATCCAAGAGGCAGTGCAGCACTCGAGCGCACGCGGCGGGGTGCGCCAACAGCGGCAGTCGCAATTGGCCGCTGCTCAAACGCGGCGTCTTAGCCTGACCCAGCTTGACCAAGCCGCGGTGTCAGAACTTGTCAAGCTGACGAAGGACAAGGCGGACTCTGAGGCAGAACAGCGCCGGCAATCCCGTGACTTCGCGCGTATCCCGACGCAGCCGGAGCCAGACGGGTGGGCCGAGGCGTGGGGTCACATGCCGGTCAAGGGCGCGATGCAGGCCAACGATGTGGCGCTCACAGCTGTCGTCGAAGCAATTGGGGCAGCGAATCGTCGGATTGAAGAGGCGAGTCAAGCGCGATCGCAGTTGCAGAACACGATCACGCAACTCCGGCATTGGGCCCTGAAGGCCATCGAGCATCGTCACGACGATCTCAACTGTCCAGTTTGCGGCAACCGATTCGCCGCCGGTCAGCTCATCCAGAAGGTCGAGGCTCTGGCGGCAACTCCTGCCGACAGTCTGGTCGCCGACCTGAGGCGGCAAATCGAGGGCGACGAAGTGCGGCGAGCCGACATGACGCGCACGCACGCTTGGCTGGGTGAACTTGGCAGGTTCTCGTCGGTCCTTCCTGACGGAACGGCCTCGACAGTTCAAGCAGCGGTTGCAGCAGCCAAAGCGCTCTCGAATCGGCAGCAGTCTCTGCGCGATGCTAAGCAAGCGGCTAGCGATGGCCTAAGGAGGCTGGCCACGGTGGGGCTCACCGTCGAATCCGTGGCATCGATGTGCGCACCGCTTGAAGATGATGGCAGCGAGATTCTCGCCACCCCATTGAACGTTGGTGAGGCCATTGCACGCCTTGATGCCCGCTTGCCTGAGATGACGACGGCCGCGGCGAAGGCCGAAGAAGCGCATGAAGCTGGGGTCGAACAATTGCAGCGCTTGTGTGAGTCTGCATTCGGGCAAGCCGGCCAGCCCCCACAGCAGGTCCTCGACGAACTTCATCGCCGGATGCAGCAGGCTGCCTTGGCGGTGGGTGCTTTTGAAGGCTTGAGCCAGGCGACAAATCTTCCCACCGCGTCTGATCTGGACGCTGTCAGGACGCTCCTGGAAGCAACCGTTCTCCATGCCCAGAGGGCTCTAGCCGCGATTCAAGCCGATACGAACTCCAAGAGTCAACTTGCCAAAGCTCGAGAACTTCGCGATAGGCTACTTTCGCGGCTCAACAACTACAAAGAATCCCTTGCCCGTTTGGGCGCGGCCCAAGCCGTTCTTGACGACATTATTGAAAATGATTCCCTGGACGCTGCGAATTCCGCTGTCGTAGCAGCCACATTCCAAGTTGCGGATCGAATCTTTAGCCGCATACATGCTCCGTCAGAATATTGCATCACTGATGATCTAAATGCGCCGTTGAAGCGCAGGGAAAGCGGCGGCGCCGTCCAACTTGGACAAGTCAGCACAGGGCAGCGAGCAGCCTATGCGTTGTCGATGTTCTTGGCAATGAACGCCCAGGTTCGCGCGGGCCCCAAGGTGCTGCTGCTGGATGATCCAATATCACATATCGATGATCTCAACGCGTTATCGTTCCTTGACTACCTTCGAAATCTTGTCCTGAAATCGGATCAACAGATATTTTTCGCAACTGCCGACGAAAAAATAGCCGGCCTATTCGCGCACAAGTTCGCCTTCCTAAAAGAGGACTTTAAGGTCGTTGAACTTACCCGAGATGTTTGAAACCCGAAACTTCGCCGCCCGAGCTAGTGCAAGTGCATGTGCATGTGCTCGTTAGCGCGAAGGCTACGGGCGCCTTGGCCAACGGTCTTTTCACGGGGACTTTCTGCGTGGCATGCTGCCCCTGCCCGCCGACCCGTTCATTCGCTGCTCGAGCTGCCGGCTGAAGATCGATTCGAACTTCGACTGATGTGGCAAGAAGCCTGTACGCCGTCACCGAAAACCGATTGCGCCGGCCGACGGGATCATCAAGATGACTGAACTCCGCGATTCACCGCTTGCGACGCCGCCTGAGAACAAGGTGTTCTACGCCCTTCACAGAATTGGCTCCCGCCTGGTTGGTGACCTGTTTCTGGCGAGCTATCTTTCATCGAGCCTAAACCTCGTCAACACACTTGGTCCTCTTCACAGGGCTGCGACATTCTCTGGTGGTGAAAAGCAGGGACTGGCTCCAGAACTGCTGGATCGGATCCTTGCTCAGCAAGACGACACCATGAGATGGGTGGCGGACGCAAAGGCGGAGGGTTACCACCGAACGAATGTGCTGGCTTTCCTCAGCTTGTGGGCGGCCCATGAAGCTGGGCACGAGAACGTGATGGCGGCCATACTCGAAACAGTCCGAAGTTCTGCGCTAGCGGCTTCAGCCAAGTTCAAGCGAGGCCGCTTCGATGTCGATGACTGGCCGTGGTCTGAAGACAGGTGCCTGGATTTGGCGCAGCGGTTGGACCAGAAGGCAAAGGAGGTTATCCCGGACGGAGGATGGGACGCCGCAGGACGACTGGCGACTGCCTACGGTTGGCTGGGATGCATTTTGAGAGTTCCGCCGGACGCTGCGGAGACATTCAATGAGGCCAGCATGGTGCGCAACGTCCTCTTGCACCGGTATGGCCGCCTCAGCGGCCGAGACATCCAGCGCGCGCCGCATTTGGCCACCCACGCCAATGGGGCGATTCAGCTTTCGGAGGAACGGCTCAAGCTCTACTACCGGGCCGTGGTCGCCGTGCTGAACGCGGCAACGGAAGCTGTAGCTGCTGCCGGCTGGCGCTGACTGCCTCGCTAGCGGACAGACTGGCCGTTCGAACTGCGGCCAAAGGTCCCAGTCGAGGTGCGACTTCGCTCGAACGAGACGACGTTGTAGTTGAGCCTCCGACCGCGAAGAAACCCGTCATGGGTCTTGCGCAGATCTTTGTCGACGAGGGCAAACACCCGCTCCGCTTCAACCTCTACGAACTTCGTAGTCTCTATCCCATCGCTGAAGACCATTAGCCCCTCAGGAAGCTTCGCGTTTATCTCACCCATGGCCATCGCGATCAGCATGCCGCCATCGAGGTTAAGGCGAACGCCGTCGGTCTTACCGGGCTGGGCGAAGATTTTCTGAATTCCCTTGCCGACCCAGTTTGCTGAGAAGTCGAAGTGCTTCGCCTCGATAGATAGAGCGGAAGAATCAGATTCCTCGCGCGACTTGCGCAGGACGCGCTCAAGCAACGCAGCCGCCAACGCGGTCAGTTGCGGCTGCGTGCGTGAATGCGACTGCCACAGTGCCAGCGCAGCGACGGCGGCCGTGTCATCTTTGCCGCCGCGAACGGCCTGAAGCAGGAAGCTGTCCAACTCAGCTGCTTCAAGTGCCCCAAGGGTCTTGGCGCGGCTTGCAAGGGTGACGATGGCTGTCGTCCACAGATCGATGCTGGCCACGTTGGACCTGGCGCTGCCGGCCATTGCTTCGGCCACGCTCGTAAATGACGCAAAGAAGCGCAGGTATGCGCCGTTGAGAGGCCCTGGACACACGCGCAATGTGTCGTACCACGCGGCGATGTAGTGCACGTCGGGTGCCTGCGTCAAGAACGCGATGATGTCGAGCGTGAGGTGCGCGGAGTAGTCGATGTGTGCATTCGGATCGGGCTTGGCCAACCGCAGCCGCTCGGCGACAAGGAATTCTTGAAAGGACCTGTGAGCGAAAAACAGTGCGCCGGCTTCCTTTTCTTCGGTCAGCGTCGAGACGATGTACTCGTTGCGCTTCCCCTCAAAGTCGGCCGAATTGCCGTCTGGCAGTTGAGCTAGGAGCGACTCAGGGATCTCGTCCCGAAGGAAGCTGCCCTGCGACTTGCCGGGACGACGCCACGCCCACCAAGCCAGATCGCGCTGGAACTGCAGACGGTCGTTCAATGCGACGGCTTTGCGTGCCGGCTTCTGGGTCGTGTCGCGCTCCACCATCGACCGGATGAAATGGTCATATAGGCTGTAGCGATTAAAGCCTTCAAAGTCGAATCCGGGATCAGCGGCAAGCTCGGCGATCAGCTGCACGTGCACAGGGCGGGCGAGCAGGTCCCTTGGCACGCGATCAAGAACTTCGGCAGTGCGGCCGCCCACAAAAGAGTGGGGATAGGTGAAACGCTTCGCCACTTCGTAGCGATTGGCGGACGATTCCAGGGAGCTCTGGAGAAGCTGGCGGCTCTCCTTCTCACTGAAGAATGACAGTGTGCGCTCTTTCCACTGCGCAAACTCGGTGCTGGCCACCGACTGCCCTGCAACATTCTTCAGGCCGCGAAAGACCAGGTGCTGGGTGTCGGTCGGCAACGCGTTGGGGCGCCCGAGCAAGATGACCTTGCTGTGGCCCACAAGCAGGCGATTGAACTCGCGGAAGTTGGAAAGAAAATCCGAAGCAGTCATGGCGTGCTTCATCTCGTCAAAGCCGTCGAGGATCACAAGCAGCCTGCCCGATCGGTTCAAGTGTTCGAAGGTCTTGAACTGAAAGCCTGGGGCTGGACTATCCGCTGTGAACTGCGCACCAAACAGGCCTTCCAGGCGTGTCTCGTGAACGACGTCGCCCAGGCTCTTAAGGATCGGAATGCGCTTCGTCGGGTTGGCGAGGTAGGACGACGCGAAGTAGGCTGCGATTCGGCGCGCCAGGCTGGTCTTACCTTGACCGTAGCTTCCAAGGATGGCCAAGCTGTTTCCCACCGGGTCTAGCGCCCAGGCTTGAATCTCGTCCAGGGCGGACTCCCCCGCTGAGCGGGGATCCTCGAAGCGCGCCTCGACGTACTTGGCGTCGGCGGTGGGCACCAGCTTTGCAAGGCCCTCGATGTAGGGGCGAAGGCCTAGAAGGGACTCCTCAAGCTCGCGGAAGGTTTGGTGGCTAGCGCCGCGCCAGTTGTTCACGTAGGCCAAGGCCGCCGCGCCGATAGGCTTGTTGCTAACAATCAAGACTTGATCCACCGACCGCGAATCAAGCATCGGCTGATACTTGGCATAGATGCCCTCGAAGTCGGCCTTGGTCAGTGGCCTGTCGTAGTTCTTGCATTCGACCGCCACGCGCTGGTGTCGCCCCCAATTGGGCTGGAGGAAGGCGATGTCGACCTTGGTGCCGCCTATGAATTGCTCCGGCTTCGCATCAAAGAAGCGCGTTCGTAGCAACTCGCAAACGAGGTCGCGAAAGGAGTCGCCGATCTCGGTGCTGGAAGGTGTGTTGGCACGGGTCATCTCGGCAATGTAGCGCTCAGAAAAACTAGCTGGCAGCACCAAGGACCTGCAGTCAATGGGCATGGCCGCTCCAATCTCTTTTGGAGACCACCATATCTGAAGCGTCTAGGGCGGCACGCTTTTGCCACAGGCCGAGGACAAGTAGACTGAGCACGACCCAGATCGCCGCAGCTTCATTGACCTCCGTCGATTCCAACAAGGCATGGAGGCCGTTGCGTCTAGCGGCCTCGCGCAGCATTGAGGCATGCTGGGATTGGGCCAGCGTGGTGGGCATGACACCAGCATCTCGGCCCTCGAACTCGGCGCCAAGCTGGACGGGGTTCAAGGACTTGAGCGCGGCCACGCACTGAGGCCGCGAGCACAAGTCTCCCTGCGCACCTCCCTGCGATGATGATCGACAGGGATGCCGCTTTGGGAGGAGCGATGGCAGTGGAGCAGTGCTACGGGTTCGTGTGCTTTTACCCGCTTGATTCAAGCGGGCAGAAATTCTTCGGCTTCTCCGAGTTTCTGGCTGGCCTAGCTCTCATGGTCCTGGCTTGGACCACGGCTGACATCCGATACAAGTTTCGCGTTCGGACCGCCCCTCTTCCGCTACAAACAATCACTTTCTCCGTGGTCGCTGCCGTCGGATTCCTAACGCTCATGACGGACCTATGGCGAGCCGAGCAATGGTTGGTCCCGCGAGGCAACCTGCTGTCCCCAGGAGCGTGGCAGGCCCTGCTAGGCCTCACATTTCTGTTTACCTTCCTACTATGGGCTTGGTTTGCCTTCATCAGACCACCAACGTACGGGAAGCTCAACGCAAAGCGCTACGCACGCGCTCTGTATCGGATCGTCATTCAAGGCTCATCTGCGGACCTCGCCATCATCGCTGACGAGTTGTCATACTCAATCCAGTCCGTTATGCGTCACGCCAGCGATCCGGCTGCGACAGAACGCATGAGGGACGTCGAACAAGACGGCCAGACTACGCGCCCCTTACCGGACGTTGAAGGCTACGCAAACCAGCTCGTTCTATTGATCGCAGACAGACGGCTGTGTCGGGCCATCGTCGCGTCATCGCCGATGACGGCACTCGCAGTCTTCCAGCAGCTAGGGGATGCAAAGAGGCCGGTGGTCAACATCCGCCCCTTCGCGGCGAACATCGTGACCGAGGCGATCTTGAACAAGGATTCGTTTCTCTTCCATGAGGTCGAAGGCTATGACACGGGCCTGATGGGTTATCAGAAACCGCTCAGTCAGGCGATGTTCTCCAACTATCAGATGGTTCTCACCATCAATAGCATGCTTGATCCTGACTACCCCATAAGTCAGACGTGGGACGTTGCTCAGTGGAAGGCATATAGCCGGGCCGTCTTGATGACCATGAGCAGCTTCATCGCCGACGGGCACGTGAGGCATGAGCCTGTCTTTGCCAGGGCGATTGATGCGATTCAATCACTGGCATCAGGCATCTACAAAATTGATGGCACGGAAAATACCAGCGACGACTCCGTGGAATTGCTTGATGTTGCGGTGAACTTCATTCAGGAGGTCGTGAAGTGTCTGAACGAAAGTCCGGCACTTGCTCGTGTGAAGTTGCGTGAGCGCGATGAGCGCCACCGATTTGGAGGCACCTTGCTCGACAGCCTCGCCCGCGCCGTCGCGGAAATCGTCTACTCCGCGTCGGCGGTTAAGTCGCCAAGATGGACATGCTGGACTGTTCAGCACAACAGCGTTTGGAGCGACTTATTCTCCTTCACGATGACTGGCCCAGCCGCTCGCATAGTGCAGCACAAGGCACGAAGACTCATCTACGCCGACATCGCAGAGATGAGCAAATTCCCCAACTACAAGGGCGCACGAATCCTCGGCTTCTGCCTCAACGTCATGGGCTGGCGCCGAGGTGCCGGCAGCATCGACAAGGAAAGTCGCGCGTTGCGTGCGGTCGTGGTCGCGTGGGTCAAGCGGAACTACAAGTGGCTGCATGACCTCAATCCGAGCATCGCTCAAGCCTGCTTGGTAGAAGGAATCGCCTACGACGCGAAACTGAATAGGCTTATGCGGACTCACCCGGCGTTCCTCAGGCCAAAGCCACGGGTCACCTACCTGCAACTCTCGGCAGAGCCTCGGCCCAGTGGCGTTGTCACCGACTAAGCGGCTCCAGCATCACGAGACGTGGAGCAAGGTTGGGCAGGCCGAAATGAGGCGGAGCGCGGACCCCGAAGGAATCGCTTGAGGCTGGCAAACAGGAAGCCGGCACGCACGAGGATCCAACTGTCTAGAGGGCCGCGCTGCTCGCGGCAAGGTAGCCTACGACGATGTCGTCAGATGAAACGGATATGGCGTCCCTCGAAGCTCTCGAAGATGTCGCGCCAAGACTCCCCGTCAACCTCGTCGACCTCGACGGCGTGTAGAAACTGAACCTTCCTGAGCTCATCTCGCATGGCCTCAGGCCACTGTTCGTTGTTGGTCCGGTCGATGGTGCGGCGCTCGGCAATATGCATGGCGTTCTCTCTTTGGATTACTGAGGTTGGCGGCGTCTTGTTCATAGCGCCGCCAGTGTCTGAATGCCGGCGCTCAATGCATATCGCCCCGAAGAGGGAGGCCAACGGGGCATACCCCCAAAGGAGGGACACGTCGGCAAAATCCCCACTAAGGGCGATGGCCTGTACTCCTTGCGGTCGAGACACTGATGGTCATCGAAAGCAGTCACCCAGGAGCCCGCCATGCAAGTCATCGCCACCGTTGCCGCCCACCGCGCCATCCAGTTCCCCGGCCTGTTCACCCGCCCGGCCGACAAGATCCAGCCGATCCAGCGCAAAGTGCAGCCGACCTATGCCAACCAGGTCCGCGACAGCATCATGCGTTGCACCCGCCAGATGAGCGGCACCCAGTCCCACAACCGGCGCGTCAAATTCCTGTCCGGCGTCGAGGTGCGCGAGATCAGCATGGCAGACTGGGTCAAGGCCAACGAGGAGTACCAGCCCGTCTGGTTCGGCTGAACCTTCAATGTCCGTGAACGCACAGGAAACAGCTACACCCCGTCGCCGGAAGTCACTCGTCGTTGGGGTGGTTCGCAGACTCTGTGTTCTCGTCTGAGGCAGGGTCATCCTTGGCTCCAGGCGCAGGCAGTTTCGGTTTCTTTTCAGACCGTTAAGCGCCTGCTTGCTTGTTGTCGCTTTGGCCTGCGGCATTCGAGTCCACCGGATAGACCGGGCGTCTGCCAGGCAGAGGTTGAATCGGCTCATTTGCCATGCGGCCTCCTAAAAGCAAGTGGAATGCACATTCGGCAATCGGCGTAGCGCACGCAGCCAGCTGGACAGGCTGCCCTAGAAGGGCACGTCCATCAGATCCACACCCAAGGCGTCAAGCATCCGCTGTGAAAGGCCTGGCGCGTCGCAGTCGCAGACGTGCACGACAAGCCGACGCCACACCTCGCGAGGCCTGTAGGGCACGCCCAATGGTGGACTGCTGTACAGGTAGCGCATCGGCTTGCCCGACTCATCGACCATCACCGCCATGTCGAAGTCGGTCCCACGGACCACGCTGAGCGCGGCTTCGTTAACGTGCGTGTCGTCGTACTTCATCTGAACTCCTCTGGTGCGCCCTGGCTGACCCAAGCAGGCTCGACGTTTGATTGCTGCTGCGATGCCCGCCTGATCTTGTCTATCGACGGTGGAAACCGGGCCTTGGCTCGGGCCTCCTGTTCATCGACAGGATCCCGAACGGGGTCGCACCACCACACCTGAGGAACAGGCTTGGGACTCTTAGCGCAGAAGCCGTGGTCCTCGTAGCCCAACACCATGATTTGGCCGTCACGGATCTTGACCCGCGCCCGGTCGAGCTGGCGCCAACGCAGCTCAGGGCCGCCGCGGATGCCGAGCAGGGAGGCTGTCATGGGTCGGCGCTCGCCGTCCTCCGCCCACCCGCGCATCACCGTCACCCACAGGCGTCCGCGCACAGGTTCGAGTGATTCAAGGTGTTGCTGTGGCAGCTTGCGCCCGTGCTGCCTCGTCTGAATTGCGTCCACCCACATGATGCTTGTTGCCCTCCTTCGGTTCGTGGCGGTTGAAGACTGTATACATGTACAGTATTCTGACGCCTCGCAACCGCTCTTGGAGCCGCTCATGGCAACCGATACATCCTGGCGCACGCTGTGGGAAATCATGGAGCACAGCAAACCGCTTCCGACGGCGTGGCACCGTTGCGGCTGGTGCATTCAGTTCGAGTACGACGCCATCGATAACGAAGGCACGCCGGGATGGGTGCTCGGCGACGCGGAGATCTCAGAGAGCCGCGTCCTTGAGTTGTCCGAGGAGATGGGCGAGGAGGCATTCCGCGCGTTTGGGGGCGAACTGCATCGGCAGGCCAAGGTACTTTGGGCCGAACTCGGCTACACCAATGAATCCTCGCGGCGTAGCCCCACCCTGAGCGCCGACGACTGGCGACGGCTGTGGGTTCTCGATGTTGAAGAAGGTGCGCTAGCTCAGGCGGTGCACTCCTCCGGCCTAGGCATCACGATCTTTCCGGCGAAGGAAGCAGAGGATCGACATATCTGGCGTTCGACGGTTTCGGGTGACTATGAAGACGAGCGTCAACGGCTAATGTTTGAGCTTGGCCCCGAAGCCATGGCTGTGCTGGAAGCTCGGCTCTGCAAGGAGGCCTTGCTGCTTTGGCGCGAGTGTGGCCACGAGGATGATGGCCCCTTTCAAGAAGGGCAGCTGTATGGCCCGCTGCCGTGCAAGGTCGTGTCTTGGCGCTCGCAGTGGAAGGTGGGTGAGGACGAAGGCCTCGGGCTCCCGGATGCGTTGCACGCCAGCGGGCTCGCAATCAGCTACGTCTACACCGATGTCGATGAGGATCAAATGGGCTGGGTCGCCACGACGCCCAAGCCGTTCGCGGCTAGTGAAGCAGAGCTGCGCGCGGTGCTCGGTGACAGTGGAGTAAACCGGCTCTACAAGGAAGCTCGCCAGCTCTGGGCTGAGCTGGGCTACCGCGATAACTCACCGGTCAAGCTCTAGGTCACAGGCTCATCCTGTGAGCTGCCGTCTGGCCAACATTGCGCCATGACTGAAGCCTCTGAACACATCACCCCGCTCCCGTCCACTCACGTCGATAACGGCATCCTAGGCCGCGTGCCTAGTGAGCACGTCGGAAAGGCTCAATGTTCGCTGCCCGATGCGGCCTTGGTTCCTGAGAATGAGATTCGCGTTGAGGTGGACGCCGGCTGGCTCGGCCGAGTGCGGCTGACCTTCAGGAAGTACCGGTACACCCGCCCCAAGGGCAAGTTTTCGGCTGTGGCCTGGAGTTGCCGCCATGCGGAGCCGGTCGAACCCGACGCCAATGGCGCGGCCGAGGAAAACTGAGGGTTCCCCGTACTTGGATGTAGGCTCGGCCGCGTTGACCCAGCCCATCCGGACAACCATGTGCTCCAACTACGAGCCCGTCACCATGGACGACCGCCTGATGGCGCACTTCGGTGTGTCCAGGCCGTCAGACGTTGAGCCGCCCGAGTCAGCGTTCCCTGGGCTGAAGGCCTTCTTCATCCGCGCCGAGGACAAAGCGGAGCTTGTCGTCGCCCAAGCCCAACTGGGTTTCTTCGGCTACCTGCCTGAGTTCGCGCCGGACCTGGCCTTCGGCCGCAAAACGTACAACTGCAAGTCCGAGACGATGCGCGAGAAGCGCGCCTTCAAGGCCGCTTGGTTTGCTGGCAACCGCTGCTTGATCCCGATCGAAAGGGGCTTCGAATGGTGCTACGAGACCGGCGATCCCGTGCGATGGGCCGTCAAGCGCAACAACGGTGATCCGCTGTGCGCGGCCGGCCTGTGGGGCGTCTGGATTGGCCCGCATGGTGAAGAGATCCTCTCCTTCACCATGCTGACCGTCAACGCAGACGGCCATCCGATCTTCAGCCGCTTCAACCCGTCCGGCGATGAAAAGCGGATGCCGGTGTTTCTACGCCTGGAGGATCAGGACGCTTGGCTCAATTGCTCCATCGACAAGGCAGGCGACTTCATCAGGCAATTCCCCGCAGAGCTGCTTCAGGCCGAGCCGGCGCCAGCGCCGTGGAAGCCGCTGCCTGAGCCGGCCGATTGGGAGTCGGAGCCCGACATGTTCGCCGACGAGTGGCGCGAGGCTGCAGCCGATCCCATGGCGCGCCAGCTGAAGGCTCGCAAGTCACGCCCTAAAGCCAAGCCCGCCGCTGACCCGGGCCCAACGCCGCCCACGACGGGTAACCTTTTTGACTGACCCAGGGGACGCTATGGACTTCATCAACCCGGATGAAGAGTTCCACCACTTCGGCGGCGCCGAGGCCTTCATCGGAGACCTCGAGATGGGCTTCACGCCGGTCCGGTATCTCAAGTTCCGAATCAACACCACGATCATTGCTGAGCCCGGCCGCACGCCGAGTCACACGCAGTGGGTCTTCATTCCGGTCGCCGACCTGGACCGCTTCTCCGCCCAGTTGGCCGCACTGTCCGAGTCGGCCAAGCGCTGGACACCGGGGACCACGTTGCAGTCGGTCGGCGAGAACATCGGCGTGATGAACACAACGGGGACGACGGGTTAGGGGAACAGAATAGGGAACCGTTCCGGAAGATGCGCCCGGCGACCCCGAGATGTTGAAGGCAATCTCCTTGCTCGCCATGTCTGCCACTGTCGTCCAGTTCCCTCGGCTGCGGCAGCGGTGCAGCGACACGCTGCATAGCCAGGCCACCCGATCGAGTCGCGCAGCCGCGATCAGCAACGGAGCGGTACGTCGGCTCTGCAGCGGAAGCGGCCCCTTAGTTGCCATGGGAGACTGGCGGCATGCGCCACGCCCTTCTAACCCTTCTTCTCATGTTCGCGGCGAGCCCTTTGGTGGCTGGAGAGCTGACGCGTCAAGATCAGTACGACGAATCGGTGGGCTACGCGTACGGCCGAACGCTGATTCCAGTAGCGACGGGTAGACGCTGCATGGAGTTGTTCCCGGAATATGCAGACACGATCAGCCATGGCCTGCAGCGATGGAGAGAGCGAAATTCGGAAGCTCTTGCCGAGGTTGAGGCTCAATGGCGGGCATATGTCGATCGAGATCACAAGGCAGCGCAGCTACCAGCGAGGCTCTACGACCAGCAAACGGCCAAAGTTATTTCAGAGCAGGTGGCCAATGCCTTCACCACGCTGGGTGGCGAGGACAGCATTCCTGCTCAGCAGTTCTGCAAGGACTACGCTAGCGCGACGCTGCGAAGCACCAAGATCTACCTTGAAGCGCTCCTCATGACCCAGCTGGAGAGCTTCCGCAATTGCGGTCGAGAAGGCCTTTGCCCCAATATCTCTCGGCCTGGCAAATGACGTCAACGTCGGCTTGCAGCCTTTTGCGGTCCCTCTGGCAATGACCACAAGCTTCGGCAAAAAGATGCCCCGGCACTAGACCGGGGCTGAACGCCTTCGCTTTCGCGCCAAGCGCCTGCTTAGGGAGGAAAAGCAGGGGTTGCCAATGTATGGTCCACCAACGCGAAAAGGCGAAGAGCGTTTGTTTCATTGGTTGCAACGGAAGCCAGCAATGCAGCCATCGCTCATGTCTCGGGACCTGCCGTATCGGGTTTGACCGGCACTGGCTGGCGACAATGCGCCACCGCCACATTGCTCCCCGACCGATGGCCCTCCTGATTCTCGGCAAGACAAGGTGTCCGCTCTGCAGCCAAACAATCGAGGCAGGTCAAGAGACGGTCGCCACGTTGTTGCGCATCGCTGGGACGATCCTGTCCACCCTGTGCGCCCTCGGCCCTACCAACGCACACGCCTGGGGCGCTGACGGCCATCGCCTCATCGCCGAGCTGGCCGCGGCACAGCTGACGCCGGTAGCCAGGGCTGAGATCGACCGCCTGCTGAGCCTGGAGCCAGGCGCCACGCTCGTGTCCGTATCCACCTGGGCCGACGAGACGCGCTCGGGCGCAACTGCTCCGCTGCACTACGTCAACCCGCCTGAGGGCGATTGCAACTACAGCAGGCAGCGCGACTGCCCAGACGGCCGATGCGTCGTCGAGGCAATCACGGCGAAGGTAGCCATCCTGAAGTCAAACGCTCCGGACGCGGAGCGCCTGGTGGCACTGAAGTACGTCGTCCACCTAGTCGGCGACATCCACCAGCCACTGCATGTCGGGCTGCCCCGTGACAAGGGCGGCAACCTGTTCCAGGTCCGCGCCTTCGGCCGCGGCACCAACCTCCACGCTGTCTGGGACGGCGATCTCATCAGGCACCGCGCCGGCGGACTGAGTCAGCTGCTGAGAGACGTCAACGCCCTTGAGCAGCGCACAGCATCGAGCCCAGCGGAACCCGCGCGCTGGGCCGCCGAATCATGCCGGCTCAGCCGCACTGCGAGCTTCTACCCGGAGGACCGCTCGATCGGCATGGCCTACCAGGTGCGCTGGGACGACTCTCTGGTCGTGCAATTCGCGCTGGCCGGCCGCCGCCTCGCTGGGACGCTAAACGAAGCGATGATCCAAACGCGCTGACGGCAAAGTGCCAGGTCACCTGTGAAGGCTCACAGGCCGATTTCGGCCTCGTCGATGTCGACGATGAAGGCCGCCCCCTGCTTGCCGTCTGGGTCATACGCCGCGAGACGTCCTTGCATCGACGCCGCCACGCTCTCCGCCATCCTGGCCAGGGCTCCGTCGTCGGCCTCACGCATGGCAGCCACAGTGCGCTTTCAGAAACACACGGCGATGGGGCGCGTGTACCCCGCCCCCGGCCGCGACGGCCTGACAACCAGACGCGTCACGTCCGGCTCGACCTGCTGCTCAACCTCGGCACCGTCCGGCCACAAGTGTCGCGACGCTGCCCAAACCGCATGACCCAGTCTGCCCATCAGGAGACTCCGTTGAAAGAGCGCCCCATTCTCTTCTCTAGCCGGGAGGCGCGCTGATGGGCTATGAGAACCCGCTGCTGAAGCTTCCAGAGGCCCAAGCGTCGAGTGCCCTGTGCAGCGAGTCGGTCATTTTTCGGCTCCCTGTTTTGCGGCAACTTATTTTGCGCCGGTGGTGGGAGCTGCTCGCCGACAACATTAAGGAAGGCGGTGCCGGATGGAGGCCAGCTGCTCAGACGTGCCAGCCGAACGGGACGCCTACCGGGCCATCAAGGCCGAGTGCCTTCTTCACGGCAACGGCGACATCCCGGGAATCCGGGTCTCCGCTGACCTCTATGGCCAACTGCTCATGAGGGTTGGGGTGCAAACCTCGCGGCGCCTCGCCTCGCGGCGTGTCTTGCACCAGCAAGCTCGAAAAAATAGCGGGGCCGCTATCTTCGTTTGGGCGAACCAGAACGATCTCATGAAACGCCGTGTAGTCCACGCTTGCGAGGTCTGCTTCCAGAACGCGTTTGGTGTTGAAGCGCTGCATCCCAGCCTTCCCTGCAAGTGTTGGAGTGCTGGAAGTAGACACCAATGGAAGCCGCGCGCGACTACGGCTCAATTTCGCGAAAGACGGCCCCGCGTGAGCCATCCGAGCCTCACCGACCGCGCCGTCATCGTGCTGGCCCAGCTCCAGGCGCTGACCGACCATGTCATCAACGACCATCCATAGCGGCGCGCCACCGGCCTTCGGAGCGATCGGCGGTGTAGTCCGGCGCCACCATACTTGGCCCTCCAACCGGGAGAAGCCATGGAGCCCTGCGACAACTGTGACGGCGTGCTGAAGCGGCCTGAAGCCAATTGGGAAGCGAACTTGTCTGAAGTGCCGATGGACGCTGACCGAAACACCATGACCTTCACGCGAACGAAATGGCAGTGTCAGGACTGCGGCTCCGTCTTCGCCCGCACGCAGACCAAGAGCACCAAGCACGTCGTTTGGACGCTTAGCAATTAAGGCTTGCGTCATTCCCTTGAACTGGGCCAACTTGGTCTTTTGGCGGAGGGAGGCTGTGTAGTCACTCAAGCGGCCTCCGGCATACTCTTCGTTACAGGCGGTGGGAGCAGATGGAAAAGATCAAGCACACGCTCACGACGCGCTGGAAGCTGCTCGTGGTGATCCTTTTGCTGGTGCCGGGCGTGCTGACCCTGTTGTGGCTTTATCCACCCATCAGCACCGATGGCAAAGTGGATAGCACCTCGGTCGCAGCCTGGGTTCAAGGCGTCGGCACTGTGCTGGCCGTGCTGGCGGCGGCGTGGATTGCGAGGGACCAGTTCGATTGGCAGCAGCGTGCCGAAGCGAGGCGCCGCGCAGCTGAGCAGTTCGTCGAGCTCGACGTCATTCGCGATGCGCTGGCAGAGCTGGCGCGCGTCACCCGCCATGCGCAGGACGCCGCCAGTGCTCCCGACGTCTTTCGCGCTTTCTACGGAGGCGAAGGTTCTTTCGATGAGCTTGCCTTCGATGCATTGCTCCACTTTTGCGCTGGCGCGCCGCTGAGCGCCTCGCACGGTCCCGCTCTGCATATCCAGCGCCGCAAGATCAACTACGCGGCTGGCGGTGTGGCGCGCTTGGCAGCAGTCTTTCAAAAGATGGCCGACGCCATTCCGCCGCGCCACCATATGGACGCTTCGCATCTCGCAGATCTCGCAGCTCACCGAGAGGCCCTTGATGAAGCTCTTGCGGCGTTCGAGTCGGCAATTCGGGCGCTACCGCGTGATTAGGCGACCCTCCGCTAGTTGGACAGCCAGTGTCTGTGCCTAAGCGGTGATCTGCAACGGGGTTGAGCAAAAAATCGGGGGACGGCTTTGCAGCGGGTACCGTCGTTCGCGGCCGGCGTAGATGCGGCAGCTATGTGCCCAAAGCCGAAATTCCAGATCCACGGCTATGGACAGCACCGCAGCGGGTGCTGCCAGTCGTGGCCTGGTCACGAATGCACGGTCACAGCTCCATAGCAGTCATCCGAGCGCTGAAACATTTGCAAGGCGCTCCAAACGCATGCTCAGGTCCGCCCGCGGTAGCCGACGGGCCGCCACGCTAACCTGCCTCGACGCGGTCGCGCCTAGTGCGGTTCGCGGAGCAGGCAGTTGCGCCACACGTCTGGGGCGCAGCGCTGAAGCCGCCGTGCCACTGCTGGTCGCGCTGGTACACATTGCTCGCCCACCATCCCGTTGCGTTTCTTGGCCTGTTCCTGTTCCTCGGTATCACGCGACCCTATGAACGGCATCAGAGCCCTCTGATCATGCCTTTATGGACATGGGCTCAATCGCGAGATATTTACGCTCAGCGAATCGATGGGGCCGGACGTTCAGCCACACGCCACTGCCGCCACCGAAGGTGAATCAGCATGGCTAAGGCGATGGAGAGGAACATGCTTGCGAAAGCCAGCCAGGCGTAGGGACGCAACGTGGGGATACCGATGAGGATGAGGCCGTCGTTGGAGCCGGGAATCAAGAGGCTGCCCCAGCCCATCAGCACGCCGCCTGTGAAGCAGCGCAGCACTTGAACGAGCAGAGGCCGGGCCGAGCGCCAGCGACCGGCGGTGAGGCCGCCAAGCAGTGCGCCCGCGTACAGCGCGACAAACAGCAGCAGCGGCAACAGGCCTGGGCCCTTCTGCGAGGCACCACTCATGCGCGCCAGGTCTGCCAGCACGTCGGTATAGGCCCAGCTGCCGGCCAGCAGCAGCGTGACGACAAAGCTCGCGCCAATGACGATGGTGGCGGCGTGCGGGGACCAGACCTTTTCGCCCAGCACCCGCAGGCGGCCCGGCTCCTTCAGCACGGCGAGGCCGGGCCACAGGCGCCAGCAGACGTAGCCAATGAACAGCGGAGCCAGCAAAGAGGCAGGGCCTTCCAGCGCTGAGGCGTGGGCCAGCGTCTGCGCGGCCGGGCGCGCGAAGAGGGGCTGCACGCTCAAGCAGCCGGCATAGAAGCCCAGCGGCGTGGCGGCGTAAGCCCAGTTTCCCGAGCCCAGGCGGGCGATGGCGCCGAATACGCAGGCCTGGTTGACCCAGGCGCCCAGCCCGAGCAGCGCGCCGCCTGCGACCGTCCAGGCGTTGGACGCGAAACCGGGAGGCATGCTGCCAGCCAGATGCATGAGCTGGCCGATCGCCAGGCCGCCGGCAACCCATAGCGATGCCTCCAGCATGGCGGCCAGGCGGTGGGCACGGCGGGCGGTGATGACCTCGTCCACTGCCGCCACCATGCAGGTACCACCGCGCTGGATGGCGAAGCCCATGGCGCCGACACAGAGCAAGGCCGTGAACCAGATGGCAGTCATCCTCTTTCCCGGTTCAGACGTGCTCGACCACGCCCTCGATGGGGTCGGTGGGCTCGCGCCAGGGCGAGCGCTCAATCATGCGCATCGTGTCGGCATAGCCGGCTTCGCGGCGTGCCTTAACGCCGGCCGGCGTGAAGTCGATGTCCTTGGTGTGATCCTCGCCCTCCAGCCGGGGCGCCAGCAGATGGGCCACGTGCATGGTGGTGCCGCAGCCCCAGGACGACAGCTCCTTGACGGTCGGGTCAGCCCGCTTGGACGCCGGCAGTTGCTGCGTGAGTTGGCGGATGACGTGGCGCAGGCGGTGGATCTGCTTTTGTCGCGCGATGTGGCTGTCGGCGCGGCTGGCGAACTGGATGTCCTTTTGCCGGCCCATGACCTGCCAGATGGACTCGGGCTCGGGCGCCGTCTGGTGCCACACGTTGACGGCGAAGATCAGCGAGTCGCGACGGCGGCGGTCGTCCAGCACGGCCTCGATGGGTGTGTTGGAGTACAGGCCGCCATCCCAGTAGGGCTCGCCGTCGATGCGCACGGCCGGGAAAGCCGGCGGCAGCGCGCCGGAGGCCATGACGTGCTCGACGCACAGGGCCTCGTGCTCGCTGTCGAAATAGCGCATCGCGCCGGTGCAGGCGTTGACGGCGCCCACTGTCAGCCGTGTGGGGCCATCCTGCACGCCGGCGAAGTCGACCAACTCGGCCAGCGTCTCGCGCAGCGGCTCGGTGCTGTAGTACGCGGCCGACTCCACGCCCACGTTGGCCCGCACACCGCGCAGCGCGGCCCTGCTGGGCTCGAAGAAGGCTGGGATGCCGCGCATCACCGTGGTCATGTTGGCGACCCAGTTGCCCATACCCAGCCAGTCCAGCGGGCCGGCGGTGGTGACCGGCTGCTCGACGTGCTGCCAGAAGGCGTTGAGCCGCTCCATGCGGCGCTCGGGCGGGTTGCCCGCGATGAGTGCGGCGTTGATGGCGCCGATGGAAGTGCCGATGACCCAGTCGGGCTCGATGCCCGCGTCATGCAGCGCCTGGTAGACGCCCACTTGGTAGGCGCCCAGCGCCCCGCCGCCCTGCAGCACCAGCACAACCTGGCCTGGCAGGCCGTGCTGCTCCGCTGGCGGTGCGGTGCGGGCTTTGCGGGCCTTGACGGTGGAGGTCGTGGTGGCGTTCATCGGGTGTCTCTTCTTGGGTTGCTGGACAGGGTCGTGGGCGGTGGCCGCGGCCTTACATCATCTTTTCCATGGTGGCGGGCTTCTTGTCGTTGACGACGTCGGCGATGGTCAGCTCCACCGGCAGCGCGCCGACGTTCTTCCACCAGTGCTTGGTGCCCAGGAACTCGCGTGCGATGTCACCGGCCTTGTGCAAGACGGGCACGCTGCACTTGCTGCTGTACTCGTAGATCTCGCCGCTGTTGACCATGATGAGCGCGGGGCGGTCCTCGTGGCTGTGCAGGGGCACCACGCCGCCAGGGGCGATGGTCATGTGGCGCATGCGCAGGCGGCGCTGGTCGAGCTTGACGTTCTCCTTAGACAGGTCGATGGAGGCCAGCTCGGTGTCGGTCACGCCGACCGGGGCGGTGGCCGCACCTTGCAGCGCGTTGGCGGCGAGCTTGTCGGCCGGGCATTCGCCGGCATGGGCGGCGCCTGCAAAGGCGAGTGCAGTGATGGCGATGAGGGTCAGTTTTTGCATGGGAGTTCTCCTTGGGGGTGGGTGGGCTGAGCCCGGGCTTACTGCGCCGTCCAGCCGCCTTCGATGGGCAGGATGGCGCCGGTGATGGAGGCCGCGTCGTCTGAGCACAGGAAGGCCGTGAGGGCGGCGACCTGCTCGACGGTGACGAACTTCTTGGTGGGCTGGGCGGCCAGCAACACGTTGCGCACCACCTCTTCGGGGCTGATGCCGCGGGCCTTGGCTGTGTCGGGGATCTGCTGCTCGACCAGCGGCGTCAGCACATAGCCGGGGCAGACCGCGTTGACGGTGATGCCGCCCTCGGCCACTTCCAGCGCCACGGTCTTCGTGAAGCCCGCGACGCCGTGCTTGGCCGTCACATAGGCCGACTTGTAGGGGCTGGCTACCAGCGCATGGGCTGAGGCGATGTTGACGATACGCCCGAAGCCCTTCTTCTTCATCGCCGGCAGTGCCAGCCGCGTGGTGTGGAAGCAGGCCGACAGGTTGATGGCCAGGATGGCGTACCACTTGTCGACGGGGAACTCGTCCACCGGCGAGACGTGCTGGATGCCGGCGTTGTTGACAAGCAGGTCGATGCAGCCGAACTCGGACAGTGCCTTGCCCATCATGTCCTCGATGGCTTCGGGGCGACTCATGTCGGCGCCGTCGTAGCGCACTTGCACGTCGTATTGCTCGGCCAACTCGCCGCGCAGCCGTGCGATCTCGGCGGCGTCGCCAAAACCGTTGAGGATGATGTTGGCGCCTTGGGCGGCCAGGGTGCGCGCGATGCCCAGGCCGATGCCTGAGGTCGAGCCTGTGACGAGGGCGGTCTTGCCAATGAACATGATGCGGGTGCTCCTAGTGATTCGTGGGTTGGGCAGGTGGTGGCGTATCAACGTCCGCAGTACGCGTGAAGCGCAGATGAGTGACGTCGGCAGGGAAGAAGAGGCTCCAGGTCCACTCGACCCAGATGCGCACCTTGCGGCCCAGCGTGGGCATGCGCATGAGGTAGTAAGCCCGCCATAGCAGCCATGCAGGCAGGCCGGTGAGCTTGATGCCGAAGACCTGTGCCACACCGCGGTGATGGCCGGTTGTGGCCATCATTCCGCGCGATTCGTGATTGAAGGGGCGGGTGGGTTGGCCAGCGATGTGGCGCAGCAGGTTTCGCGCGAGCTGTTCGGCCTGAGCCACGGCGAACTGCGCCGTCGGCGGGCAAGGCTGGCCATCGGCCAGGTTGAGGGTCGCGGCGCAGTCGCCGACTGCCCACAGGCCGGGCCGGTCGGGCACCTGGCCATCGGAGTCGGTCACGATGCGGCCACGCAGAGTCGTGAGACCCAGGCGCTCTACCAATGGGTTGCTGCGTGCGCCGATGGTGCAGACGACGGTGGCGGCCGGCAGGCGTTCGCCGCTGGCCAGGTCAACGCCATAGGCGTCCACGTTGGCAGCACGCGCGCCCAGGCGCACGTCCACGCCGCGCTCCGCAAGCGACTTGGCGGCCGAGATGCCCAGTGTGGCCGGCAGTTCCGGCAGCAGTCGGTCGCCGTCGTGCAGCAGCGAGACGCGCAGCTCGTGGGCCTTCACGCGGGGATAGCAGCGCAGTGCGCTGCGGATGAAGTCCACGACGGCACCGGCCACCTCGACGCCCGAGAAACCTCCGCCGATGACGACGAAGTGGCCCAGCGAGCGTCGATGCGCCTTGTTGTGGCTCAGCTCGATGTGGGCCAGGCGCTGCAGCAGGCGGTTGCGGATGTGCATCGCGTCGCCCACCAGCTTGAGCGGCAGCGCATGCTCGGCCAGGCCCGGGATGATGTTGAGGTTGGCGCGCTGACCGAAAGCCAGTACCAGATGGTCGAAGCTCATCTCCAGCGGGCCGGCCAGCGTGGAGCAGCTGAGGGTCTTGGCCGCGTGGTCGACACGCTCCAGCCGGCCCATGATGAAGCGGGTCGTGACCAGCATCTCGCGGATCGGCGCGATGACGTGCTCAGGGAACACGGCCGCCCCCACCACCTCGGCCAGCATGGGGTTGAAGGTGGTGTAGCTCTCTTCGCTGAGCAGCACGAGTTGCCAGCCCGGCGGCAGCTGTGCCTCCAGGCGGCGGGCCAGCGTGGTGCCGGCAAAGCCGCCGCCGGCGACGACCAGGGTCTTGAGGGGTTGGGTGGGGGTGTTCATAGGCTTGCTCGTCAACGGGGAGAAGCTTAGGAACCGGGCCCGCGGCGCGGAAATCGCAACAATTCATCGCGCCATCGGCGGCGGTTATCGGCGACGTGCTTTTTCACTGAAAGGTTTTGCGCCCGTCCTCGACCGAGGTGCGCATGGAGCTCTACCAGATCCGCTATTTCCTGGCCGTGGCCGACACGCTGAACTTCACGCGTGCGTCGGAGCGGTCCTTCGTGTCGCAGCCGGCGCTCACCAAGGCCATACAACGGCTGGAAGAGGCCATCGGCGGACGGCTTTTCGACCGCACCAAGAACTCGGTGCAGCTCACCGAGCTGGGTCGGGGCATGCTGCCCAACTTCCGCCAGATCTACGAGACGGCCAATCACGCCCGCGAAGAGGCCAGGCGCCTCACGCGCGTGCAGCGCGAGGTGGTGCGCGTAGGCGTCATGTGCACCATCGACTTCCACCAGGTGCTGCCSGGCTTCGTGGAGAGCCAGGAGGGCCGCACCGAGGTGGAACTGAGCTTTCGCGAGGGCAACCTGGAGGCGCTGACCGATGCGCTGGATCAGGGCGACGTGGACGTGGGCATCATGTGCTCTCCCTATGAGATCCCCAAGCGCTTCGCCGCCACGCCGCTGTTCAGCGAGGACTACGTGCTGGCCATCGGCGACGACCACCGCTTCAGCGGCCGCGTCAGCGTGGAGATGGCCGAGCTCAATCGCGAGCGCTATTGCGAGCGTGTGATGTGCGAGTTCTCGACCTACATCGAGCGGCTGCTGCGCGACCGCGGCGTGCGGCTGGAGGTGGTGCAGCAGTCATCGCGCGAGGACTGGATTCAGGCCTTGGTCCGCGCCAACTTCGGCGTCGCCTTCATGCCCATCTCCATCGCCCGCGCCGCTCGGCTTGCGTACGTGACCATGTCGGACGTGCCCATCGTGCGCGAGGTCAGCGTGCTGACCCAGGCCGAGCGTCCCACAAGCCCGGCGCAACAGGCCGTCATTGATTCGCTCGTGAACCACGGCTGGGAGGAGGGACGGCCGGGCTGACCCCCTAGAACCATTCCTCGACTGTTCCGCGGCCGTGCGGCAAGCTGCAGGCAAGGCGGCGCTTTGTAAACTGGACCATCGCGATTGCCATGGGACCCCATGACCGACTTTGCGCTACAGGTTGAAGGCCTGCGCCCTCATCTGCTGAGGTTCGCGCGGGCTCAGTTGAGAAACGATGCATGGGCCGAGGACGCGGTGTCTGAGTGCCTGCTCGCCGCACTGGAGCGCCCGCAGTCCTTTGGTGGCCAGTCCCAGCTCAAGACCTGGCTGATCGGCATCCTCAAGCACAAGCTCGTTGACCAGTTGCGCCGCAACACCCGTGAGGCGACGGTGCTCGTTGGCGAGGACGGCGAGGATCTGTTCGACGACCTATTTCAAGCCGACGGCCACTGGCGTGAAGCGCCACGCGACTGGGGTGACCCCGATGCTGCCTGCTGCCAGAAGCAATTCTTCGAGGTGCTGCAGGTCTGCTGCGAGCACCTGCCGCCTACGCAAGCCCGCGTGTTCATGATGCGCGAGTGGCTGGAGCTGGAGTCCGACGAGATCTGTCGCGAACTGGCCATCACGTCCGCCAATCTGTGGGTGCTGCTTCACCGCGCGCGCATGAGGCTGCGAGATTGCCTGCAGGTGCGCTGGTTCGACGAGGTGGCCACATGAGCCTCAAGAACACGCTCACTTGCCGCGAAGCCGCGCGCCTGCTGCTGGAAGACGAAGACCATGAAATTCCGGCCGCCGACCGTCTGGCCCTGCAACTGCATGTGCGGGTCTGCTTCGCCTGCGCGCGCTTCGTCGCCCAGCTCAACCTCATGCGACGCGCGACTCGTGCCTGGCGCAAGCACAGCGAGACTGGCGATGACGAGGCGATCATCGAGTAGGAGCATGCTGCGGCGCATAAGCCCGTAGTTGCTGTTAGCTCAACTTGCGCCGGCCCCGTGGGGGCCGTGTGCTTCACGCGCTGGTTCCAGTAGGCATTGAGTACGCGCCAAGAATCGGGTGCGGACCTGATGCCGACCTCAGCGTGAGCGCGACCTTACCCGACACCGGTCCGCCACAGCCAGCCCGCCGCCGAGCCCCTCCAACTCGGCGCGGAAGCTGTGGATGCAGACGCAGACGCAGACGCAGAAGCTTTGGTTGCTGCTCGGCGGAGCGAGCCGCCTCGGCGGCGCTCGGCCGCTCGACGCCAAAGCTAACGACGTAGAAGGTGCACGTTATGCACTTCTCGTCGAAGGCTGACGACAGAGCGGCAGCCTGCCCCGCGTAGTCGCGAGGCGCGCGGGCGCCTTACATACACGTGCGTCACCGGTTCAAGGGGCATCTCGCCAAGTAAGGACTAGGCGCGTCGGCGGACCAAACCAAGCGCCTTCACGCTCCATCCGAGGCGATCGCGTATCCCCAAGTAGCGACAGGTGCGTTTGCCGTCGCAACACATCCACCCCAAGGAAACCTCCATGAAGACCACCATGCTCCGCACCATCCTCTCTGCTGCCTTCGCCGTCGCCGCGCTGGCCCATGTACCGGCCCAGGCAGCTGCGTTGGCGAACGGCACACAGCTCAACGGCCTGTATACCAACGGTCTGTACACGAACGGGCTGTACACGAACGGCCTCGTCCTCAACGGGATTCAGATCAATGGCCTCGTCCTCAACGGGATTCAGATCAACGGCTTCGTCGTCAACGGGATTCAGATCAACGGCTTCGTCGTCAACGGCATGAAGTCCAACGGTACCGACCTGAGCGCCCCAAGCGCCGCGTTGCCGCAAGTCGAAACCATCGTGCTGCGCGACGGCCGCAAGCTGGCAGTTCGCTGACCTGTCCCATCGGGACCCGACCATGGCCGCCATCAACACCTGGGTTCTGACTACGCTGGGTTGCGCCCTGCACGGGCTGGTGGCCGCCGCGGCGCCAATCGCGCCCGTCGCCCCGCTGCGCGCCGAGGGCACCGAGTGGGTGTTGCAGACCGAGAGCGGTGCACTGCGTTCAGCCGACCTGGTGGGCGCCGAGCTGCGCTTGGCCGGCGGCGCGGCGTTACGCATCGACAGCGTGCAACACATCAGCGGCGGCTCGGAACGCGGCTGGTGGGCCCACGAGTTGTCGGTCCGGACCGAGCAGCAGGGCTGGCAGCCGCTGTGCTCACCGCACAGCGACGGCACGCACTACGCCGTGGTGCTGCCCGGGCGCGAGCAGGCCGACGGCTCGCTGAGCGAAGACGCCACGGCCTTTGCACTGAGCTGCACCAGCGGTGCCCTGGCCAAATGCCTTCGCATGGGCTATGAGCCATGGCAGACCACCCCCACCGGCGTGCCGCTGCGCAGCACCTTCAACGCATGTGCGCGCATGGTGCGCGCCGACTACGGCGGCCACGGCGTGCCCTACACCGAAAACGGACACCAGATCGATGTCTACGACCCGCTCGGCGTGCAGCGGCCAGACCTGCTGCCCGGCCAGCATTTCGAGGCGGGTTGGAGCGAGTACGGCGCGGTCTGCGTGCACCACGTGCGCGTGGAACACAAGCTCACGCTGGCTCAACTGGAATCGCTCTACCCGCGGTTGCGCGGTCGCGTCGGTGAGGTCTGCACCGAGGACTTTGCGCGCGCGCATGGCGCCCTGCTGTTCAACCGCTCGGACCCGCCCGGCACGGTGGCGCGTTGAATCAAGTTCCCGCTTAGCTTGCCCTGAACTCCATCCCCAACCCATAGAGAAGCCATGATTCGATTCCGGAAATACGCCCTTGCCTTACTGGCGACCGCAGCATCAACCGCCATGGTGGCCCCGGCCCACGCCGGGCCGGTGTCTACCCTGTACCTCACCAACGTGTCATCCAAGAGCCTTTACACGGTTCAGGGTGACGTAGTCACCGGTTCGGCGCCCACCTACTGCAACCATTGTGAACAGCCCATCGCCGTGTATGGCGACGTTCGCACCATGGGCAATGGCAGTGGCTTTGGCGGCCGCTACAACCTCGATCTGACGCAAACCGGCACGACCTATGTGCAGTCGACCAGCGTGGGCCTCGTCGATGGTGCCACCGACGGCCGGCGCAACTATGCCGTCGCAGCTGGCTTTGGCGGCAACCCCTCGGGCGTCTACTCCTTCGACCGTGAATGGGGCGACCCAACCTTGCTGTTTCTGCTGGACGACGGTGCCCGGGCCTCGGGCATCACCTACGACCCGACCAACGACACGCTTTGGCTGCAGGCCACCGTGGACACGCCGAGCGGCGCCGCAGGCGAGCTGCGGAACTATCAGATGGATGGCCGGCTGATGACTTCCCTCAGCGATTTGGTGGGTGGGGCATTGGCGATGGACTACGCCGACAGCACTTTGTGGGTGGTTCGGGGGCCGACGCAGTATTTCGACCAGTACAGCCGCAGCGGCATGCTGCTGCAAACCACGTCCTATGCAGGCCTGGTCGGCAAGAACGGCACCGGCGCCGAATTCGATCTGGCTGCGGCGGCGACCACAGTGCCCGAACCGGCCAGCCTAGTCATGGCCCTTACCTCGCTGGCGGGGTTGGGAATGGTCAGCCGCAGACGCCGGAGTCGGTCCTGAAGTTCCGAGCCGGCCAATCGCCGACTTCACGACGCAGGTTAACGCGCCAAGTCATAGCCTTGTCCAATGCAATTGATGAAGCTATCAACTCGCCCCAGCCGACGGTCCACCCCGGGCGATGGCGGTGCGGTTGGCCGCCTGCTGCGCCTGCCCTTGCTGGTCATAGACCAGCTGGCTATGGACCGCCAATCGTTCCGCAGGCCAACCGTTCAACGACCGTTGCCGCCGGTAGCGGCCGCTGGATCGCGAATCCTGGATGACAGCGCCCAGCCTGTCGCCGCGGGTCGGCGACTTTCGGCTTTGGGCACTTTGCTGCCCCACGATTGACGAATCCGAGCGGCAGCAGCCAGCCTCAAGCGGTCTCCGCCTACTCCGCGCCGATCTTCACAAGTTGATGAACTCTGTGGTCAGCTCTTGATCGGTCTTCGCGATGCCCACCTTCATGCCATCGTTGATGGCCTTGCGCGACACGATGTAGAGCTGAACGGCCTTGCGCAAGGCCGTGGCCTTGCCCTCGTCGTCCTCCCCTGCAATCTCCTCGAACTCTCGATTCAAGCGCTCGGACATGGTGACTGAAAACCGTGCCACTGAAGGTGTTGCCAATCTGAACCCCTTTGCAACGTCGGGCGGCACAATGCCGCCGCCCACGGATCCTACGTGTCGCCCCCTCGGGCAGTCATCGGCATCGCGGGCCCCATCCAATGCTGCTGATTAGTTGGCCCAGCGACGAGTGCAGTGCGTCTGCCACCGTTGATCACCCGCCATGCTGTGGGCAACGCGACGCGTTGTCCAGGTCCGCTGCGTGATATCGGGGAGCTTCCGAGAGTCTGCATTCAGATCGCCGTCACGGTAGACGGCAAGTCGGTAGCCACATCGTTGATGGCCTGAACCGCGCAGCAGGTCCGTACCCGGGAGCGTTCGGCACTGACATCACTTCTTCGACCTGGGCCGGCGAGGTGATGTGGATGCCCGTTTTGCGCTGGGCTTTTTTCTGGCGGCTCGTTTGGGCGCTGCGGCCTCCGTAGGCAATCGCGGTCGCAGATCCAAGACGCGCGCCAGCACTCGTGCGTCACCACCCAGTCGCTGTTGCGCCAGCTGAGCGGCCTCGCTCAACACCCGTTGAAGACCAACCAGATCAATCTTGGCGCCGGTGTCGGGATGCTTCCAGCCGCGGCTGGGATCCTTGACGGTCACCAGGAGGCACCCCGTTCTAGCATCCCGGTGAGCCATGTATTTGCGCACCAGCTGATCTTGAATGGTGTCGCGCAGTTCAGCGGCAGAGCGGCTCTTCTCACCGACTTTCAGCTCAATGGTCGCCTGGTGGCCAGAAGTCGAACGCAATCGAATGTCGGTCTCCTTGCCATCCGCAGTCACGGCCTCCTGATCGACTGTGTATGCGTTCTGTCGACTCACCTCGAACTCACGCGCGATGGCCGGTCTGAGCGCGTTCTCGTCCTCAACCATCGCCCAGGCCGCGCGAGGGCTGGTGTCGCGCAGCATCAGCTCCGCCAGATCGTCTAGCCGATCAACGAGCAGGTGTGCCATGTCCGAACCGGTCTTGGGCGGCAACTCGAACCCGTGCAACATGCCAGCGATCTCGGGGACATCGAACACGCTCGAATCAATCTCAGCGGCCAGGCGCTCGCGCGTCAGTTGGCGGATGTGGTCGGTCATATGGAAGAAGTTCGCGTCACCCGTGAGGAAGAGCTTGGCTGGTGCCGCGCCAGCGCCGGCTCGCGACATCAATTCGTTGAACGTGAAGCGTCGCGCGTCCTCTGCATAGTCGCGATCAACTGGGGAGTAGCCGCCCACATGCACCACATCATCTCCCGGCCGGATGTGCCACTGAATGACCCTGACAAGCAGCGCGAGTGATTCAGGCGGCAGCTCTTCGCGCCAGTTCTTCCTGCCAAAGGCGTGCCGCTCGCCGAACAAGTAGCCGATCAGCGCTACTGCGGTGCCATCCTTCTCGATCGGCAGCGGTGCCAGTGCGTTGAACAACCGCTCCAGTCCGGCAAGCGGGGCCGCTCGACACAGCACGCCGATCCAAAGGTTCCGATACGCCCCCTCGATGTCGTGATCCAGCTCCCTGATGCCCATTTTGGTCAACGCGCTCTTCGAAGACGGCGTCTCATGGGTCAACAGCACGCTGGCCACTTGCTCCAGCTTGACCTGCAGTGCTGGGTTATGGGGCTGCCGTGTCAGCTTGGCTGCGGTGCGCATCCACGCGATCAGCCGCGCCTGGACCAAGCTCGAAATTTCGGCCGGCCCGTACCGCAGCTTCTGCAGATTCATCGAGTACCAGTTCGGCTGCGTGCTGGGTTCAGACAGCTCGTCTTCGAGTTCTTCACCCAGAGTCTGCTCAACGATCCGGGGGTGCACTTCCGCCAACGCCACCGTCCAGCTGGGCAGGCTGTTGGATTCCAGCATTGCATAGCGCATGGCCAGCTCGGTTTCGTCAGCGGTCAGCTCCGCTGCCCAGCCAGGGACTTCGGCCTCGGCGTACACCCCCATCAAGCCATTTGTCCAGACCACAAGGTGTGTGTCCTTCTCCCCAGCCTTGCGCTCCTTGCGTGAGGTTGGACGCATCGAACGCCATTCAGCCATCAATGCCTCCCTCAACAAATCGGTGACGCCGGCGCTGAAGTTGCGCTGCAGGAACGGCCTGTTCCAGCGCGTCTCGCCCTGGCTCTTGCGCCTATGCCGCATCGCAATCGAAATGTTCCAGATCGTGGCCGAGCGCCGCTCCGCAGACAGCGCCTCCGCGGGCTTCCTGGCCAGCGCCTTCCAAATCCTTTGCCAGACCTCCCGCTCCTTGGCGGCCTTGCGGTGACGCTTTTTTGCATCGCTCTTTTGGCGCGCCTGCATCTTGAGCAACTCCGGCGACGGCTTGCATGCTGCGCGCGCGGACTTCAGTTGCTCGAGGAGCGCCGGCGAGTCAGCGACTGCCCGCTTGAGGGCAGACACCCCCGACAGCTTTCCGTCCTTCATCGGTGCGAGGTAGACCGCCAGGCGGAGCAGCATCGAACGGAACTCGATAGGCGCGGTCTCCTCGCTCAGAGCGGTCAGAACCCACTGCTGATCTTGCTTGAGGGTGTAGCTGAGGGGTGCATCGAATGCCAGGCGACCGAGCCGAAGTTCAGGTCGCGACTCGGGTGGATAGCGTCCGACCATCCAGGTGTAGTCCAGCATGAAGACTTGCCGTCGCTGCTCCGGTCCCAGGGCATTCAAACGCTTGCTGAGTTCAGCGTTTCGCGCCTTCTCGTGGTGCGGCTTGCTGGCCGACCGAAAGGCGATGACCGCTGCTGCCAACACCTCGTCGGTGCTCTGTTTCGCGTCGAGCAGGCGTTCGCAGACAGCCCTCAAGATGAGCGACGTCTTGAGTCGACCTTCAGGCTCCGTCACTTCCCCGTCTTCATCGGCCTTGACCAAAGCGCTCGTCGACGCGGTCAGGCCATGCAGCAAGGCTTTGAGGCGTGGCACGTCCAATTCAGCATGCTGGACCATACGGGCGATGGTGTTGGCGTAGTCGCTTTCGTGGGGTGAATCTCGCTCAATCTTGCCAAGCAAGGTCAGGAGTTGCCCGTCGGTGACATGCTCCGGATACAGATAGCTGCACACCCAGCGCCCCAACTGCTGCGGCCAGCCGGGCGCCATCGACGTCGCCAACTGCACGAAGTTCGGAAGTCGCGCGTCGTCCAGCTTCGACAGCACAACAAGTGCCTCGTGTCGTTCGACGTTCCTCACTTTCCGGTCAGCCGCAACGGTGGCTGCAAGGTCAGCACATTCCTTGTACGCACCGGAACCGGTGATTCGAAGAAGCAGATCACGAATCTCTGGGTTCTCGATACCGCCGGCCCACAGCTCAACAATCGTCGTGCCCAATGGCTGACGAGCCAAACGCGAAGTCTGCAGGCTGGGCACGTCCAAGCCACGCCATTGCCCTTTGCCGTGTTGCAAGGCAAACCCTCGCAAGGCCTTCTGGCACTGCGCAGGCTCCAAGGACTCAGGATCGCCATGGATCAGGAGAACGCCAGGATCGACGTCCAGCACCGCTTCGAAGAAGTCCTTTCGCAGCATGGCCAGCCATGCTGCCAGCGGTCGCAAGCTCGGTTTGGCCACCGACTCGTTGTCGTCCGTCAGCCCGAGCAACAGCCGCTTGGCAGAAGCCAGGCTGAGCGTGCCGGTTGATATCTGATGGTCCAACTGGCAAGCGGCCAGATACTCGAAGACCGAGCGGTGTCTGAACCTGACCCGGCCGTAGCCACCATCGCCAAACAGTGGTCGCTCCAGCAACGCTGCGATCTGAGGCACGCTCCATCCAGGCAGCAGGATCCTCGGGTCGATCGGCTCCTCGCCGGATCCTGCGACGTCGGCGTTGTCGCCGTGGCGAATCGCGAAGCGCCTGCACAGCATGACCGCCAGCGCCAGCGCTTGAGCCCCCTGCCTGGCGAGATCCAGCGACAGGTCGGCTTTCTCTCGACGATCCGGGCGTGCGCTCAAGCGCGCGCTGAGGTGGCTTTCAATCTGTTGTCGATGAGGCCTGATCGAACGGTGGATGCGCCAGTCGTCGCAGAGCTCAATCAGCTCCTGCGGCCATCGGGCGAAATCATGAGCATTGCGAGCCTCGATCTCCTTGAGCAACTCTTCTGGCGACGTGACCCGATGCTCTCGTGCGAGCTCCAGGATCTGCTCGTTGCTCAAAGGCTGAAGCGAGAACTCCCTGATCCGGACCTCAGCCTCGTCGTCCTGCTCTGCAGCTGAATCCCGCATCGCAACCTGAACAAACTCATCTCCGACAACTTCTGTGGCCGACTTCAGCGGCACCGGGAGGATTTCGGAGAACGCTTGTCGATCGATGGGCACAGGTCGTGAGGTGACCACGATGACCGCCCGACCCAGCGCGTTGTCCAGATCGTCGGCGACGCGCAGCAGCGCGTCTTTGAACGACCCATAGACCAGTTGCAACTCGTCGATGGAGTCCAAGAAGAAGTAACCCAACTGGGACGGAGAGGCCAACCAGGCCTTGAACCGGGACCTCTGCTTGGGCCTCAGCAGGCCATCAACGCCGCGAGCTGCGATGTGCTCAAGGCGGAGAAAGAACGCTGGTTCTCCCCGGCCGAACAGCAGGTTGGCCTGAGCCTCACATTCATGACTTTTCCCGGCTCCGGCCTCAGCCACCAGCAGCACGCGCGGATGCTGCAGGACCTTGCCCCAGGTGAATGGCTTCCGATCGGTATCAAACTCGCGAGTGAAATCGGTCTCGTCGTCGGACGACGAGGGATCAGCGGTCTGACTGAAGGTGCGCTCCATCGGTCCAGTGTATGGACGGAAGACCCTATCCGACCCTGCCCGCAACGAGCCCGCCGGGAAAGACATGCCGATCCGCGAGGGCCTGAGCTACTCGTTCGGGCTTCTGCCGCCTGGCGTCTTACCCAAGGCCGCCAGCTTGACGTTCAACTCGTCGATCCGCTCAGGCAGTACGAACAGGTACTCGATCAGATCCTCGCAAAGATCCAGGATCAACGTCGCGACCTCTTCGGTCGCCTCTTCCTCAAGACTGAAGTGCGCGCCTAGATTGCCGCCCTTCCTCACGGCACTCGCAAGGTCGAGCAGTGGCTTGCCCAGGTCTACATGTTTAGGGAGCGCCTCGATCTGCTTGGCCAGGACTTCCTTCTGCAGCTTCGCTGGCAATGCAGTCTTTGTGATGCCTTCGAGCAACCGTCGGCACGTAACCGCCGCAGCATTCCATTCCTGAACTCGGACCACATTGACCGCTGACCGGTACGCCCGCTTCAAGGGCTCGGCCAGGCGCTCGCTTTCAAGGATGTGCGAATCGGGCACGCGAGCCTGCGCGGACGGGTGCATGAACAGGCTTCCACCGCACAGTGAGTTGAAGCCCGTGCCGATGTTCATCGTGAAGAACTGGACCTCTTGTTTGCATAGCGGGCAGTTCGCCGATGCATGCCAGTTGTGGCTGCCGGACGCTCGCCACGAGCCCGCCGTGAAAGACACGTTCTGGCGGCAGTACGGGCACATCCAGCCGATGTTGACCGGGTAACTACGAGGACCATCCGCGATCCACGTGGCAACACTGTTCTCTGGAAGCTGATGCACGTCGCTACCCTCCCCTGGTTTGATTTGCAGTATGGCCCTGCGGCGCACGTCAGCTCCGGCGTCAGACCGCCACAATCGGCGTCGCCAAGGCACCGACGATGCTGCGATCACCTCGGTCCCGACGAGTTCAACCAGGGAGGAACAAATGGATTTTGATGAGATGGCCTACGCCGACACGTTTGAGATCAACGGTGTCTCATTCAAGGGATCGCGCGATCGCCACAAGAAGGAAGTGTCCATTCCCTACACAGATGCGCCGACTGTGCGAATCGGTGACGTGATCGTGCAGCAGGCCGGCGCGAACCGGATCGAGCTCAAGGTGCTCGACGTGGAGTTCCTCGCCGGTGGCTCGCTCGAGATCGGAACCCACCATCCGCACATCCTGAACCTGTCGGTGGAGAACCTCACCTCCGCGGCACACCGCACAGCTCCCGCGCCCTCAGCGATCCACATCGGCTCGATGTCTGGACATCAAGTGCAAGTCGGAAGCCACAACTCGCAGGTCGTGACCGTCTCGCTGGCGGAAGTCGTCAAGCAGGTTGCAGCCGCGAACGATCCGCAAGCAAAAGGGTTGATGCGCCAGCTTCTGGAGAACAACACCGTTGCTGCGCTGCTGGGAGCGGGAGCCGCCGGGCTCATTGCAATGCTCGGCGGCTGAACTGAGGGTCAAATAGCCAGTGACGATGCGTCCTTCAACGTGGCCAATCTGATCGGCCTGGTTGAACAAGTTCGGGGCGGCCGCGACGGTAGCCGCATCATGGCGATTGCACTGTAGGTTTAGCGCGACTTTCGAACGCCTCGAATCGGCACAACCTTCGCCGCCAGCTGTTGACGAGTTTCCGCCAGTTCTCGGTCCCGCCGCTCCAACAGCTGGACGGCCTCCCTCCACGCGCAAAAGTAGTGATCAACCAAAGTTGCAAGGCGGACATTAGAGAGGCGCAGCGACTCCTTGTCAGCCTGCAGTCGCGACAGCCGATCAGACGTTGAGGCATCAACTGCGCTGCCGCACCGCAGGTTGTGATCCTTCAGTTGCCCTAGAACTTCGGAGTGGTACAGGTAAAGCGAATTCCGTGAGATACCAGCCTTCTCACAGAGCTCCTTTGCAGTGACTCGCGTTAGTGAATTGGCACCGTTCTTTTTTGACGTTAGTTCTTTAAGCGCCAATTGAAGACGGCGCTTCCCGTCGCGTCCATTTTCATGGGCCACTAGGCTCTCCCCGCTGGTCGCCACCGGACACCCCCCGAACCAGGGCGCGAGCCTCCTCCAGGCGACTACGTGCAATCTTGATCGTCTGCCAAGGCAGCGCCGGCTCGTCCAACAGAGCTTCATGCCGACGAATCTGCTCAGCCCAATAAGGGAGGTGCTGTTCAGATAAAGCAAAGTTCTTGCAGCTCGCGCAAGTTGACGGCTCTCGACGCGTTGGATTTGGGCCAAGCGCATTTCCGGCACAAGCGCTGTGCTCCTCACGGTAGACGCAGTACCCCCAGTCGCAAACGCCAAGGACAAGGCCAGCATCAACAAGCAAAGTCGCAAAGCTCTTGATGTCTTCCTTCAGCCGCGTGCCGCGGAAGGTGGGGCGCTTTCCAATGATTTCGACACCAGCCCTCCCCGCTAGGTTCGGTGCACCGAGCATGCCCTGCCATGCAATCGTCGACTGTTCGACGATCTCGGCTTCAATATCGCGCAACAACTGTTGGTCGGACCCAGCGTATGAAAAGTCGGTTACGGCCCTGTCTCGATGGCCGAGCTGTTGAGCAAGCGCTAGCAGCGCAGTTCGATCGCGCAGCGCCGCGAATCTCGCAAAGGTCTTCCGTCCTTGGTGCGTACCTGGCTTCCATGGCCGACCGTTCTCATCCTTCAGGCCTGCCCACTCTGCGAAGCGCTTCAGCAACGCACGCATCCGATGAGTGTGACCTGCTCCCTCCCCGCCGTACCAATCTAAACGAGAGTGAGTCCGTCCTTTTGGAGAATGACGGA
>NZ_JBFUMK010000029.1:0-65850 GCF_054049415.1 Roseateles sp. P5_D6
ACCGGTCGTCGCCGGTCGTCGTGACGGTGCAGGTCCCCGTCCCCGCGCTCGTGCCTGCCGTCGCGGTGAGACTGCCTCCCGTCGCAGTCCCAGTGGCACTACCGCTGATCGCGCCGGTGCAGGCAGCCGAGCTGCTGGTTGCGTTGCTCACACTCCAGCTGAAGGTCGAAGTGCCGCCCGTTGTGACATTCGCAGCGCTAAACGCCTTGCTGCCAATGACTGGCGCGGTGGGCGCAGTCACCGTGAGATTGGCCGAGCCCGTCACAGCTGTTCCGGTTGCATCTTGAGCCGACACCGTGCAAGTCGCAGTGCCAACGCTTGCAGTAGACACGCTGATGGTGCCGCTGGTGCCTGAACCGGTAGCGGTCGAACCCGCCCCCGAGCAGCTGACCGTCGCTGACGCGGCATTGGCGGTATTCCAGCTGAAGTTGCTGCTGGTGCCGGCCGGAACGTTGGTGGGATTGAAGCTCGCCGAGGTGACGCTGACGTTGCCCGCTGACGTCACAGTCAGGTCCGCGCTGCCGGAGACGATCGCGCCGCCGGCCCCGGTGGCTGTGACCGTGCAGGTGGCAGTAGTGGTGGCAGCCGTGGTCCCCACCGTCACATTGCCGGCAGTGCCGGTATTGGTGCCGGTTACGCTGACGCCGGCGCCGGAGCAAGTGACGCTTGCAGAGGTGGCGCCGGTCGTGCTCCAGCTGAAACTGCTGCTGGTGCCTGCGGCGACTGATGCCGGACTGAAGCTGGTCGCATTCACGCCCAGTCCATTCGGTGCACTCACTGTCAGGGTGACACTGTTGCTGGTTGCGGTCGCCCCAGCGCTAGATACCGTGAAATAGCCCGTGTAGCTGCCGGCAACGGACGGCGTCTGCATCGAAACCATGCCGCAGTTGGGCGTGTTGGCCGCACAGCTGGATGGGCCGTTGACCGCAAGCAAACCCGAGCTCGTCCCATAGCTCATGCTTGATGCACTGGACGTCCCCGAGTTGCCCAATTGGCACTTGTAGGTGGCAACTGCGGGGCTGAGTGTTGGCGAGGTGGGGGTGCAGTTGCTAAGCACAAAATTCAGAGGACTGCTTACTGCGGGACCGGAACCGGCAATCGCTGTGGCATTTGCCCCCGTGCCAGAACTACTCGGGATGCTCGCCAGGGTGTTGGGTACCGTATTGGTCACCGTGGCTTGATTCAGCCGCCCCAGGATCCAGTAGCAGGTCTGGAAATCGCTGCAACTGGTGTTGTTTGGGTAGTAGGTGTTGCTTACTGTCTTGAAGAAGAGCCCTGCTACTCCAGCGAACACTCCGGCGGTGGTGACATTGACGGATGATGGATCACCCGTTCCGTTGAAGACGTTCTGAGTGGACACCGACGGCAAGACCGCGCCCGCCAGGTCCTGGCCACTTTCCGAACTCTGATACAAGTAGGGGCGAGCGACCTTGGCCGTTACCGGACAGTTGGCATTGACCGAGGCTGCCGCAGCATTAGTCTGATCGCAGTAGAAGTTGCTGGTTGTGCTGAGCAACGCCGATGCGGAGGTTGCGTTCAGCTTGGTCCGATATGTGGAAGTGCTCGCGGCGACGCCGGTGTACGGGTACGTCTGCAAGTATTGCGTATCGACGGTCATTGGATTGCCGTCCGCGCCGGGGCGCTGTCGCAGCACCTCGCGAAATCCCAGCATGCCGCGGCCTTTGCGGTCAGCCTTCAGGCCCCGGTAGCTCAGCTCGGTCGTGACCACGTTGCTGCCCACGCCTGTGTCATCCACTTGCGTGACCACAACATACATGGGCATGCTCAGATCAACAGCATCTGGGACGGCATACGACGACTGACCCAGATCACTCTGATAGCGGGCGCCAAGACTTGCGTCGCTCGCCAAGTTCGCCGGCACTGAATACGCTGGCGACGAATTGCTCAGCGACACGTAGTACAACTTGGACGTCAACCCCGAGGGACTGGTGACACTCACCAACAGATCGGGTGGAATCGAGTCTGTCTTGATGAAGAGTCGATTGGTTACTGTGCCCCCCACTGTTTGTAGCCGCAGGAACTCCGCGTTCCCGCGCCCGGTGAAGTCACCCAGAATGACGCTGGCTGTGCCGTTACTCTTCTGCAATTGCGTACCGGCCAGGCTGAAGCTCGAAGATGCTGTAAAGGTCCCGTCGCCGTTGCTCAGGTAGACCGCGTTCTGGGAAGCATCATCTTTCCAGCGAAGGATGTCTTGTCGTCCATCGCCGTTGATGTCCACGGCAAGCATGCCCATCGGTTCCTGCGGCGAAAAGATGCTTGGGCGCCCAAGTTCCTGACCGGCGTTGACGAGGTTGAAATTAGCGGTCGACACCAGCTTGGTTGTGCCGTCGCCCACGGCCAGAAATTGAGTGGCTGCTTGGCTATCAGGGTAGATGCAATCCGAGCGGCCATCACCGTTGAAGTCGATGCTGTATACGCAACCCACAGTGGAAGGGGCCTGCGGGTCACGCACGAACGTGCCGTTACCCGAAGAGAGCCACAAACCGGTGGCAACGGATAAATCCTGAAAACCGTCCCCGTTGAAATCGACCACGTAGGGCTTTGTCTCAAACTGGTACTTCGCCGGTGGAGCTGCATACACGCTTCGATTGGCGAACGCACCGATCGAAGCCTCTTGAAAAACTCCTGCCGGCTGCCCCCGAAACACTCGCGTGCACACAATTGACGCGCACAGGCTCGCCTCATTTGGCGGTGTCGTCGTTCGCGCAAAGCCAGGAAGGATGGTCGTGACGATGTCCAAATAGCCATCCCCGTCAACATCGAGCAGATGGAAGTTCGCGCCTGGCGACTGCACAGTTCCCAGGTAATCACCGGGCTCGGTACATGTCGGGTCGTACTCAGAGGAAGGAGGATTGACGCAGGACCTCTGGTCGGTGCTACTGCTCGTCGTCTGAGTCAAATCGATGGAGCTAGGCAACGTGTAAGCGGAGAAATTGCCACTTGCACTACCCAGGTACAGCACATTGGCTGCTGCGCCGCAGGATGTGTTGAGACCGTTCGTCGACCGTGCGCGCTTGACGCGGAGAATGTCCGTGGCGCCGTCCCCATTGAAGTCAGCTGCGATGGAGAAGTAGCAGCCGTCGCTCTTGAAGAGGTTGTCCGATGTGATGTTGAACGCACTGGCCAACGCGAAGCTGCCATTTCCATTGCTGGTGTAGAGCTTGTTGTTCGCCGGCGTGTCAGACCAATAAATGATGTCGGTCTTGCCATCGCCATTGAAGTCGCCGACTAGGGCGCCAGCGGTGCCATTGCCGATCAAGTCAAGTGACGCGAGGGCTTCCGACGTGAACGCCGAGTTTGCTTGGTAGGCATCATTGCCACCAGAGGCGTAGCTCAGCGCGGTGAAGGGCAGGCACCTTGTGCTGCCAGGCCCGCCTGCGCATTCCTGAATTTTGACGATCCGGCTGCGCTTGCTGACTGCCCCGTAGTCATACGTCAGTTTGGTCGTCCGAACGGGCGTGCCGCCATTGACCCCGAGAGCCGTGGCCGGGCTATTGACGTAGGTGGTGATCGACTTCAGGCGGCGCAGGCTGACGTTCTTGCGGCCTTGCTGGTAGGCCTCGGACTTGTCCGTCCGAACATCGTTGCCTAGCCCATCAATGTCGTAGTTGAAGATGACTTTGTTACCGCTGTATTGGACTTCACTGATGTTCCATTCGTGACCCGTTGTGGGTGATCCAGCGGTTGGCCCACTACCCCATGGCACGTCTCTTTGCTCGTACTTGAAGTCGATGGCGTTGCCGAGCGTGTCGCTGATGCGTGCCACGGCCCATGCAATCGGCGCCTTGCCCGGCGCAGCGATCAGCGCAAATGTCGTTGCGTTGCTGGCAGGCCCTTGTCCGTATTCATAGATCTGCCCTGCCTTGGTCCACACTCTGAAATATGCTGGACCACTGACGCCCGTGGAATCACCATTGGCGTAGCCGTACGCGCGGATGCGCGCGTAGATGTCCTTCTCAGTGCGGAACTCTCGATAGAGGTTGGCCCCCAGGCCTTGTGCATCGTTCAACTGCGACGTCACTGGGATGCCCGCGGCATTGTTGCCGCCGCTGGGGGTCGCGTTGCCGCTTTCATCCGTCTGAATCAGTCGCTGCCCGTCCAGGCAGAGTTTGTCGCTTGCCACATACGCCACACCGACCTTGCGGCCATCTTGCGCCAGCGTAGCCGTACAGCGTGTAATCATCGACAGGCCTTGAACGCTCCAGCCATGGCCCAGCGGGCCATTGACGCCGCCACCGGCATACAACAGGCTCAGCTTCGGGGACATGCCTGCGATGCCGGGCGGCACAGCGATGGCTTGGCTGTAGCTCGGAATGCCGCCGTCACCGACGGAGACCTGCGCCATCGCCAATCGTGGCATCAACACAGCCGACGAAACAACGCAAAGCGCGGTCAGACCGACGCGCAAGACGCGCGCCAAGCACAGCTTAGGCATATCAACTCCCTGTGGACGCGAGTCCCACTAACAGGCTAGCCGTGGCTACTGCCGGAACTCTGTCGTTTTGCGGGACTCTATCAAACTTGTCGCGCGAAAAGGCACCCCCAGCTGAGTGGGAGCGCCAAAGGACAAACAGCACTAGCGCCCTCGCGCCGTCCGAAGGACTTGCCGCCACGCTCGCTGAAGATCGCAGTCAGCTCGGTTGGCGAGCTACGGCACCTGAAGCGCGAGCGTCCGGTCCGCCCACCTTGCATTCCGCGAACGGCAAAGGATGCTCTTCTCCACTTAACCTATGGTGGAGCAATGGACACTTCCATAGCCCCCGGTCAGCCAAATCATCGGGCGGAGCTTAGTTCGATCGTTGAACGACTGGACTCGGTCGTCGAGTCCAGCAGATCGAAAAGCGGCAGCCGCTGCCAAGCCGGATTTCAACAACGGTCGTCGTCCCGGTCAGGACAAGCAATGACGGTTAGTGCCGTGGCTTAGCGGTCGGATATCGACCCAATGGTCAGCGTGTGGGGGCGGGCCTAATGGTCGTTTTTCCTGCCCGACGAAACAGCAGGGCACGGTCTGGGCACAAAGCGGGCACAGGATGGGCACGAAAGCCCAGAAACGACAAAGCCCGCACTTGGCGGGCTTTGCTAAGTCCTTCACAGGACTCTTATTTCTTGGTTGCGRGGGCAGGATTTGAACCTRCGACCTTTGGGTTATGAGCCCAACGAGCTACCAGACTGCTCCACCYCGCGACTGAAGCTAGCAGTATATACGAGATTCGGCCGTTGAGGCAAATCTCGTGGCCGTGCTCGTAGCGAACCGTAGCGGCACGTCACCCGCGATCGATGAAATGACCCGCAATCAGAAGGGCAGCTGGGCGCCGCGGGCCTGCAGCCGGGTGCGCAGGTGAGAGCGGGCGCGCGACACGCGGCTGCGCACGGTGCCGATGGGCACGGACAGCAGGGCAGCGGCGTCTTCGTAGCTCATGTCGTCCATGGCGACGAGCAGCAATACCTCGCGCATCTCGGGCATGAGGCCGTCCAGTTCGATCTGCAGCAAGGCCATCAACTGGTTCAGATGGCATTGCTGCTCCGGGTTGGCGTGCAGGCAGGCTGTGGCCTCCAACGCAGACTCGTCCTCAAAGCGGTAGAGCCGCGACGGCGCACGAGACAGGTGGTTGCGCACCAGGTTCATCGCAATGCCGTAGAGCCAGGTCGACAACTGCGACTCGCCGCGGAAGTGCTCGTAGGTGCGCGCCGCCTCGACAAACGCCTGCTGGGCCAGTTCCTCGGCTTCGGTGCTGTCACCGATATGGCGCAGCACGAAGCGGTAGAGGCGGTCACGGTGTTCGCCGAACAGCTCCGAGAAGATGACGTTGGGGTCGGCTGCTGCGGGGTGGCGAATCGGTTGACACTGGGGCTGCATGACGGGCTCCGAGCGGATGAAGCGGCCGAAGTGGCCGCCCTGTCTGATCAGACGCCGTCGCGGCAAAGCTTGCGACAAGGCAGACCCGCCCCACCCCACATTTATGGGCATGGGTTAACCCCCGAGGCCGTGAACTACATCACGAAGTCAATGCGAAAGCTGGTTGAGCAGCGTTCGCAGCCGCGCGGCGAGCGCCTCGGCATCGGCGGGTGGCGGCAGGCTGAAGTCGGGGGCCAGGGCCTGGTCCAAAGCTCGCCGGCGCTCGATGGCGAGACTGGCCGGATCCAGGCCCAGGCCGTCGGCGACGCGACGAAAGCGCCAGCCCAGCATGACGGCCGAGAACTCGATCTGCAAAAGATAGGACTGGGCCATCAGCAGGCCCAGGGCTGACTCCGCGCAAGCCACGGCCCGTTTGACGGTGCGCGCCGGCAGCAGGCGGCGTGATCGCTGGCTGAGGCGCCATTCGCGCTCAGCGATGGCGCTGGCCGCGTCGCCGAAATGCTCGCGCAGCGCGGCGACGAAGAGGCGGCCGATGTCAGCGCAAACCGCGCCCGCCGGCGTGGCGCCACTGCAGACTTCGAGCCGGCCTTCCACCGGGCTGGCCCAAAGCAGTTGCCCGGCAGCCGCAGCGCTCACGAACGCGCCCAACTGGGGGGCTTGAGGCGTCGCCAGCAGCTGGGCGACCTGGGCTTGGGTGGGGTTCAGAACACGGTCCGGAGGTCGACGAAGGGCGTCGGCAGCAGAAGCGGCCGGCATGCCATAGGTAACCGCGAGCGCGGCCGGGTTCCGCAACATCGGCTACCTGACGGCTTCCACGCTGAAGACCGCGGCGCCGTACTCAGCTGCGCAATTCGGGTGGCCGCAATCCGGCTGGCCCAGCAGCCAGCTCGATGCGCCTGGCGCCACGCCGCCGGCCGGGCCCTGGGCCGGCAATGTCAGGAAGCCGTAGCTCGGCTCCTTCTCGGTGGACCAGGGCGCGAAGCTGCGCGGCTCGGCGGCAACGAGGACGAAGAAGTGCTCCGGGCCCGGCGGGTCGCTGGCCTTGAGCGGCCAGCTGGCACCGGGCAGGCGCAGCGTCTCGCCAGCACCGATGTGGTTGTTCTTGGCCTTGTCGTTGGGGTAGAGCTGGACGAGGCTGCCGTCGGGGCCGGCAAGCAGCACATAGACATAGCCCTCGCGCGAGGCACTGACGCTGAAGCGCAGCTCGTCATGGTCGATGCGCAGGCTGGTGCGCTCCGCCTGCGCCTGCACGTCGAAGCCGTCGCTGTGCCGCGCCACGAGGGACCGGAACTGGCTGGGCAGATCTCGCGCGACGGGTTCTGCCAGCGCTGGTGCAGGAGCTGGAGCCGAAGCGACTGCCGGGACCGACACCGGCGCCGCGGCAACCGGTTCGGCCGGCCCTGCAGGCCGCGTCGCGAACCAGGCCGCTGCACCGGCAGCCGCCAGGCCGGCCAAGCCCAGGCCAAGCCACAGTGGCCCGCGGCTCGCGGCCCGCTTGACGGCGGCTGGAGCCGGCGCCGCTGCAGCGGGCGCCTGGATCAGCGTCGCCATCTGGCCCGGCTTGGGCGCGTAGTGGCCTGCCAGGCCCAGGTCCTCACGGAACTCGGCCATGGACTGGGTGCGCTGGTCGGGCAACACCTGCAAGGCGCGGTCCACGGCCTTGACGAGGCGCTCGCTGTAGCGGCCCTTCGTGAGTTCACCCTGCCGGGCCAGCGGCACGTAGTCGTCCTTGACGATGCGGCCGACGCTGGGTGGCGGCGTGCGGCCGGTGATGGCGCAGTAGACGACGGCGGCCAGGGCGTAGACATCGGTCCACGGCCCCTGCTTCATGCTGGGCACCTCGGCGTACTGCTCGATGGGCGCGTAGCCGGGCTTGAGGATGACGGTCAGCGCCTGCGTCATGTCGCCGATGACGCGGCGCGCGGCACCGAAGTCCAGCAACAGGGGGCGGCCGCTGCCGGCCACCAGGATGATGTTGTCGGGTGCGATGTCGCGGTGGTAGCAATGCTCGCCGTGCAGCACCAGCAGGGCCTCGGTCAGCGAGGCCAGCATGTCCATCAGCCAGGCTTCGCCGGGTGGCTCGGGCATTTCCTTCAGCGTCTCCTTCAGTGTCTTGCCTTCGATGAAGGGCATGACCATGAAGGCGGTGCCGTTGGCCTCCCAGAAACGGTAGACCTTGACGAGGGACGGGTGGTCGAACTGCGCCAGCAGCTTCGCCTCGTTGATGAAGCTCTTCAGGCCGGCCTCGAAGGTGTCGCGGTGGCGTTCCGAGCGCACCCGTACCTGCGAACTGTCGCCGCGCAGGGCCAGGGCGGCGGGCATGTATTCCTTGAGCGCCACCGTGCGCTCCAGCGCGTGGTCGCGGGCCAGGTAGACGATGCCGAAACCGCCCTCGCCGAGCACGCGGATGACCTCGAACTCGCCCTGGCGGCTGCCGACGGGCAAGGCGTTGCCGCCGTCCAGCCGGTCGAGGCTCGCAGGTGGTGCCCCGGGCGTAGCCGGGCCGCCTGCCATCACGGCGGGCACGGCTTCGTCAGGAACAGGCGCCGCGGCGACGGGGCCGGTGGCGGCACTGGGCCGGATGATGGTCGCGTCGTTGTCTTCCGGGTCGCTGGAGGAGTTCATCGTTCAGGCGGGACGTCCAACCTGCTGAGTGACGCCACACGCCATTCCGTTCCCCTTGCCGGCAGACAGAGCTGCCGCAGGGAACTAAGCGGCGGCCCCAGTTACTTACCGCCCGAACTCCTGCCTGCCCTGATCGGCAAGCTCACCCGGACCACCATGGACAGCAATCCCTTCGACCCGTCGCCCGACACCGCACCGTCGCTCAGCAGCGACCCCGCGCTGGCGCCGTGGCTGCAGCCCGTGTCCGAGGATGAGGTCTGCGGCCCCGACCTGGAATACGACAACGACTTCCTGGCCTTGACCCAGGCGGCTGCGGGCAAACCCGAAACCCAGTTCGCGTCCGCCGAGCCACCCGACTGGCGAACCGTGCGCAGCCTGGCCGACGACATCAACGCCCGCACCCGCGACCTGCGCGTAGCCAACCTGCTGCTGCGCGCCCGGCTGCGCCTGGAAGGCTTCGCGACGCTGGCGCCGGGCCTGCGCCTGTTCGAAGAGCTGCTGACGCGCTGGTGGGACGAACTCCACCCCCGCCCCGAGGATGGCGACGCGTTTGCGCGGGTCAATGTCCTCAACGAGCTGGCCAGCCTGGACACCACGCTGGGCGACGTCCGTGCCAGCCTGGTGCTGAACGACCGCGGCATCGGCCAGATCAGCGTGCGCGACATCGAGATCGCCATGGGTGACCTGGCGGCGCGCGACGACGAATCGACACCCTCGCGCAGCCAGATCGAGAACATGCTGGCCGACGCCGTGGCCGGCTATCCGCTGCTCGCCACCCAGGCGCCCGCCGCCGTTGCGGCGCTGGATTCACTGGTGGCCTGCCTGTCCGTGCGCCTCAACTATGGCGACGTGCCCGACTTCTCGGCGCTGCGCGCGATGCTGGACGCCGTCATCGCCGTCTCGCCGCGCCCGGTCAGCATCGACGCTTCCGCGGACGACCTCGCCGGCATGCTCAACGACCTGGGCATCGCCCAGGGCCAGGACGGCGGTGGCGACTCGCCCCCGCCCGCCCGCCGCGGCCGCAGCGGTGGCGGTGGTGGCGGCCTGGGCGCGATCGAGAGCCGCGCCGATGCCGTGCGTGCCATTGACCTGGTCTGCGCCTACCTCGAGAAGAACGAGCCCACCAACCCCGCGGCTGACCTGCTGCGCCGTGCGCAACGTCTCATCGACCGCAACTTCCTGCAGCTGGTACGAGAGTTTGCCCCCGAGGCCGTCGGCGAGGTGGCCCGTATGCTGGGTGTGGACCCTGAAAGCCTGCAGTAGTCGCAAGGAACGCCGCGATGTCGTCTTCATCAAAGCCCCTCCTGCAGTCCGTCGTGGCGCACCGCCTTTTGAATCCCTGAATCCCATCCGCAAGGAGCAATGACATGAGCAAGAGCAGCCAGAAATTCATCGCCCGCAACCGGGCCCCGCGGGTGCAGATCGAGTACGACGTCGAGCTCTACGGCGCCGAGAAGAAGGTGCAGCTGCCCTTCGTGATGGGCGTGATGGCCGACCTGTCCGGCAAGCCCGAAGATCCGCTGCCGCCGGTGGCCGACCGCAAGTTCCTCGAGATCGATGTCGACAACTTCGACTCGCGCATGAAGTCCATGAAGCCGCGCGTCGCCTTCCAGGTCGAGAACACGCTGACCGGCGAGGGCAACCTGCCGGTGGACATCACCTTCGAGAGCATGGACGACTTCTCGCCCGCCGCCGTGGCGCGCAAGGTCGAAGGCCTGAACAAGCTGCTCGAGGCCCGCCAGCAACTGTCCAACCTGATCACCTACATGGACGGCAAGAGCGGCGCCGGCGACCTGATCGCCAAGGTGCTGGCCGACCCGACGCTGCTCAAGACGCTGACCGACGCGCCCAAGTCGGAATAAGCCGCAGTTCATCCCAAGACACTGAAACGACCGGAGTTTCAAACATGACCCAAGCGGAACAGTCAGCATCGGCCCTGGCGGGCGTGACCTTCGAAGGCAATGACTTCGCGGCACTGCTGAACAAGGAATTCAAGCCCAAGACCGAGGAGGCGCGCGGCGCCGTGGCGCAGGCCGTGCAGACGCTGGCCCAGCAGGCGCTGAGCAACACCACGCTGCTCAGCGACGACGCCGTCAAGACCATCGAGGCCATGATCGCGGCCATCGACAGCAAGCTCACCGAGCAGATCAACAAGATCATGCACCACGAGGACTTCCAGAAGCTGGAATCCGCCTGGCGCGGCCTGCACTACCTCGTCAACAACACCGAGACCGACGAGCAGCTCAAGATCCGCGTGATGAATGTCTCCAAGACCGACCTTGGCAAGACGCTCAAGCGCTTCAAGGGCACGGCCTGGGACCAGTCGCCGCTGTTCAAGCGCCTGTACGAAGAGGAATACGGCCAGTTCGGCGGCGAGCCCTATGGCTGCCTGGTGGGCGACTACCACTTCGACCACACGCCCCCCGACGTCGAGCTGCTCGGCGAACTGTCCAAGATCGCCGCCGCCGCCCACGCGCCGCTGGTGACCGGTGCCGCGCCGAGCGTCATGCAGATGGAAAGCTGGCAGGAACTCGCCAACCCGCGCGACCTGACCAAGATCTTCACAACGCCGGAGTACGCCGCCTGGCGGTCCCTGCGCGAGTCCGACGACGCCCGCTACCTGGCCCTGTGCATGCCGCGCTTCCTGTCGCGCGTGCCCTATGGCGCCAAGACCAGCCCGGTCGACGAGTTTGCCTTCGAGGAAGACACCGAGGGCGCCGACCACAGCAAGTACACCTGGTCCAACGCCGCCTATGCGATGGCGGTGAACATCAACAGTTCGTTCAAGCAGTACGGCTGGTGCTCGCGCATCCGCGGCATCGAATCCGGCGGCGCGGTGACCGGCCTGCCCACCCACACCTTCCCGACCGACGACGGCGGCGTGGACATGAAGTGCCCGACCGAGATCGCCATCTCCGACCGCCGCGAGGCCGAGCTGAGCAAGAACGGCTTCCTGTCGATGGTGCACCGCAAGAACAGTGACTTCGCGGCCTTCATCAGCGGCCAGTCGCTGCAAAAGCCCGCCGAGTACGACGACGCCGACGCGACCGCCAATGCCGCACTCGCGGCCCGCCTGCCCTATCTGTTCGCCTGCAACCGCTTCGCCCACTACCTGAAGTGCATCGTGCGCGACAAGGTCGGCTCCTTCAAGTCGCGCGACGCGATGGAGGATTGGCTCAACAGCTGGATCCTGAACTACGTCGACGGTGACCCGATGAACTCGTCGGAAGAGACCAAGGCCAGCCGCCCGCTCGCGGCCGCCCAGGTCGAGGTCTCGGAAGTGGAAGGCGCACCGGGCTACTACCAGTCCAAGTTCTACCTGAAGCCGCACTACCAGCTCGAAGGCCTGACCGTGTCGCTGCGGCTGGTGTCCAAGCTGCCGTCCGAAAAATCCGCCTAAGACAGTTGGGAGAACTCGCCGGCGCGGGAGCAGGACGGGTCATCTCTCACCACCACCACAACACCCGCGCTTTGAACCCCTAAGGAGATATCAACATGGCAGTCAATGCATTCCTCACCTTCTTCGACAAGGCCGATGGCGAGTCCATCCAGAAGGGCAAGGAAAAGTGGATCGAGATCCAGGGCTGGGACTGGGAAGTCGAAGCCGAGACCAGCTGGACCAAGGGCGGCGGCGCTTCCGTCGGCAAGCCCAACCCCGGCAAGATGAACTGGGAGCACTACTTCGACACCTCGTCGACCGTGATCCTGGGCTATATCTGCACCGGCAAGGCCTTCCCCAAGGTCGAGCTGCAGATGATGAAGACCACGGGCAGTGCCACGCCCGAGACCTACTTCACGATGACGATGGAAGGTTGCTTCATCACCAAGGTCAACCAGAGCGGCACCGAGGAAGGCAACGTCACGCAGAAGGTCGAAATGGTCTTCAAGACCGTCAAGATCGAATACAAGCCGCAGGACAACAAGACCGGCAAGCTCGGCGCGCCCAAGACCTACAACTGGGACATCCCGGCCGGCACGGCTTCGCCGTCGGCGTGATCCCCTGAGCGGCGCCCGGCACCATGAGCCGTTCAAATATTTTTATGCAACTCATCACCGGCGCCGGGCCGGTGGTGGGCGAGGGCCTGCTCGAAGGTTGGGAAGGCTCGATCGAGCTGCTGGAGTTCGGCTGGGGCATGCAGGCCCTCAAGGACCCCAAGAGCAAAGCCAGCGGCCTGGCCGCCGCGGCTGCTGCCGCTGCGGCCTCGATGGCGGGGCTGGGTACGCCCGTCAGCATCAAGATGCAGCCGCTGACCTTCAAGAAGCGGTTTGACGTCGGCTCCTCGCAGATGCATTTCTGCCTGGACAACCACCTGCCCGTGCTCAGTGCGTCCATCACGGTGCTGCACATCAAGCAGCAAGGCCGGGCCATCCATCAACCTGGCTTCACCGTCGTCTGCACCCAGGGCTACTTTGCCGACTGCACCCTGGAGGTGTCAGACGATGGCCTGTCCAAGGAGGTGAGGGAAAGCTGGACCCTCAACTTCAAGAACATCAAGATGATGTACTTGAAGACCCTCGGCAAGGACAACCTGCCCACGGCCCCCTTCTTCCACCCATTGGCCCTCTGATGTCCAACAACGGCGCCGACATCTTCCTGGTTCTGCTGCGCCCCACCCGCGTGCCGGTCGTGGGCGAAGCAGCGTCCGAAGGCTTCCAGGGGCAGATCCTGGTGGAGACGCTCAACTGGAAGCTGCACAACGAGGACGAGCGCAAGAACGCCAGCAAGGCGGCAGCGGCCTTCACCCTCGCGAGCGGCAGAGCAGACAAGCAAGGCAGCAACGAGCTGCGCGCCATGCATGCGGCCAGCGACGACTACCAAAAGCGCGACAAGAGGCTGCAGGAGTCTTTCGCGAAAGCCCAGCGTGGCGGCAATTTTTCCGAGGCGGACTGGAAAGCCCACCAGGACCAGCGCGATGCCCTCGGCGCGGCCTTCAACAAGAAGCTCGAAAGCATCGCCAGGGATCCGAACACCTTCGCGCCTGCCGACCCGCAAAAAGCCGAAAAGACGGCCACGCTGCAAGGCGAGCGGGAAAAGCAGTACGCGGACCTCGAACGCAACCGCAATTTCGAGTTCACGTTCACCAAGCGGGTCGACATCGCCAGCACACAGATGCTGAACTCGATGAAGGCGGGCAACATCTTCCCCTCGGGCACGCTGACCATCCACCGGCGCTCGGCGACGTTTTTGGACGGTACTTCGCTGATCTTCACCATCCAGAAGATCCGCCTGCTGGAATACGAGTTGGACGTGGTCGTGAACGAGACCATGACGGAGATGATGGAGAAGTGGACCTGCGAGTTCGGCTCGCTCGCCTACGTCTACAAGAACCCGCCGTCGCACTACTCGCACAGCAACACCGGCCAGGCCGTCGCCAAGACCGCGTCGCAGAACACGACGCGCGCCTTCACGATGAAGAACATCGGTTCTCCAATCTAAGCCCCCATGGCCCTGACCAATTACCGGGACGTCAGCACGTCGATGAGCGACGTGTCGGCCGGCTTCCAGTTCGAGTTCTTCTGCGAGAAATGCGGCGAGAGCTCACGCTCGGCCTTCAGGCCCTATCGCAAGGGCCAGATCACGGGCTGGCTGAGCCGTTTCGCCTTCATGTTCTACGACCTGAACAAGGCCAGCCGCGCCACCGGCGCGTTTGCCGAAGCCGGTGGTGGCAGTGCCAAGGCCGAGGCCCTGGCCGAAGCCATGGCCGCCGCAGCACCGCTGTACGAGAAATGCACCGGCTGCCGCAAATGGGTAGGCCGCGAATGCTGGAACAGCAGCAGCAACAGCTGCCGCGACTGCGCCGCCYGTTCCGCGCTGGACGCGGGTTCGGCCAGCCAGGGCGCCGCCAGCGGGGGTGGCTCGGCCTGCCCCAACTGCCAGACGCCCAGCCAGGGCGGGCGCTTCTGCCACGAATGCGGCTTCGACATGGCCAGCACGCACAAGAGCTGCCCGGCCTGCGGCATCACCCTCTCGCGGCAAGCCCGCTTCTGCACGGACTGCGGCCATGGCTTCTGATCCCATCGACATGACGCCCCAACAAGCTGCCGAAGAAGCCTTGCGCGCCGGCGACCCACGCACCGCACTCGCCAAGCTGACCGAGGCCGTGCGCGCCAAGCCGGCCGACCCCAAGCTGCGCACCTTCATGTCCCAGCTGCTCAGCGTGCTCGGCCAGTGGGAACGCGCCCACACCCAGCTCAATGTCGTCGCCGACATGGACAAGCTGGCCATCCCGATGCGCGAGACCGTCGGCCACGCCATCCGTTGCGAGCTGCTGCGCGCCCAGGTGTTTGCTGGCAAGCGCACGCCGGTTGTCTTCGRCCAGCCCGAGGCCTGGGTGGCCCAGTTGATCGAGTCCCTCAAGCAGCAGGCCGAGGGCAACCACCAGCTTGCGGCTGACCTCGCCACCAAGGCCTTCGAGGCCGCGCCGACGAGTGCGGGCAGCATCGACGGCCAGCGCTTCGAGTGGCTCGCCGACGCCGATTCACGCCTCGGCCCGGTGCTCGAGGTCTGCCTCAACGGCCACTACACCTGGGTGCCCTTCCAGCACCTGGCCAAGATCCATTTCGACGCGCCCGAGGACCTGCGCGACTGCGTCTGGATGCCGGCGCAGCTGAGCTTCACCAATGGCGGCAACAGCGTCGCCCTGGTGCCCACGCGCTACCCGGGCTCCGAGAAGAGCGAGGATGGCCTCATCAACCTGGCGCGCAAGACCGAATGGCAAGCACTGCCAGGCGAGGACCGCTATGCCGGCCTGGGCCAGCGCGTGCTGACCAGCGACATCGGCGACCACGACCTGATGGCCGTCAGAGAAATTCTCTTCGACGCCAGCGAGGCCACGCAGACCGAAGGCAACTGATGGCCAGCTTCGGTGCCCAGGACCGCCTCCAACCCTCGCTGCTGGACCGGCTCACCGACAACGATGCCAGCTCCAAGGTCGAGGCCCTCGAGGCCCGCGTACTGAGCCGCAAGCAGCTGCGTGAGGCCGTGCTGCGCGACCTCTCCTGGCTGTTCAACGCGGTGTGTGAAGAGCCGGACATCGGCAACCGCAACGACCCCGAACGCACGGCGCTATGGAAGAGCCTGCCGCATGCCCGCGACTCGGTGCTGAATTTCGGCATCCTGCCCCTGACCGGGCAGACCATGACCATCCACCAGTTCCCCCTCATCGAGGCCCAGGTGCGCCAGGCCATCATCCGCTTCGAGCCGCGACTGGACCCGGACACGGTGGAGGTGCGCATCGCCAACGACATGAGCACCGGCCTGCGCCCCACCAGCCTGCGCCTGACCATCAAGGGCCAGATGTGGAACCAGCCAGTGCCGCTGGAGTTGCTGCTCAGCGCTGACGTAGACGTGGATACTGGTCAAGCCGCCGTGCGTGATATGCGCGGCTGAAACAATGAACATGGCCACAGAGACACAGAGGCACAGAGAAACTGAAGGAAGAGTCTCGTATTCCTCCGTGCCTCTGTGCCTCTGTGGCTGTGTTTCCCGGCTGCGTCGGAACCCCTGATGGACCCCCGCCTCCTTCGCTACTACAACCAGGAACTGCGCTATCTCCGCGAGATGGGCGGCGAGTTCGCGCGCGAGTTCCCGAAGATCGCTGGCCGCCTGGGCATGGAAGGCCTGGAAGTCGCCGACCCCTATGTCGAGCGCCTGCTCGAAGGCACGGCCTTCCTCGCAGCCCGCGTGCAGCTCAAGCAGGACGCCGAATTCCCCCAGCTTGCCCAGGCGCTGCTGGACATGGTCTGCCCCAACCTCGGCGCGCCGATCCCGTCCATGCTGGTGGCCCAGCTCGAGCCGGCTCAGGACCCCAACCTGATTGCCGGCTTCACGCTGCCGCGCGGCAGCGCGCTGATGGGCGCGCGCACGCCGCTGGGGCCAACGCGCTGCGAGTTCCGCACCGCCCAGCCGGTCACGCTGACGCCCATCCGGGTCAGCCAGGTCGAGTACTTCCTCAGCGCCACCGACATCAACTTCAGCGGCCTGCCGCTGCGCGACCGCCCCAAGAGCGGCGTGCGTGTGCGCATGGAGCTGCCCAGCGGCATGAGCTTCGCGCGGCTGCCGCTGGACAGCCTGCGCTTCTTCATGGGTGGCCTTCAGGACGTGGCGCTGAAGCTGCATGAACTTGCCACCTGCCGCTGCGTCGGCGTGCTGGCCGGGCCTGGCGGCAAGGAGGCTGCGGCCAAGCGCCAGTTCATCCCGGCCAGCCGCGTGCACCACGTCGGCCTGGCCGATGACGAGGCCATGCTGCCGGTGACGCTGCGCGGCCTGTCCGGCACGCGGCTGATGCAGGAGTACTTCGCCTTCCCGCAGCGCTTCCTGTTCATCGACGTGGCCGGCCTCAAGCCCAGCTTCGCCGCCTGCACGGGCAACAGCTTCGAGCTGGTGCTGCTGTTCGACCGCTACGAAGCCAGCCTGGAGGGTGGCGGCGAACCGGCCAACTTCAGCCTGAATTGCGTGCCGGCCATCAACCTCTTCGAGCGCCGCGCCGAGCGCATCACGGTCGACGACAGCGCCACCGCCTTCCAGGTCATCCCCGACCGGCTGGCCGGCGCCGACTTCGAGGTGTTCGACGTCGCCTCGGTCACCGGCTTCTCCAGCGACACCGACGAGCTGCAGTTCCTGCCGCTGTTCGACGTGCCCCACGCCGACCCGGCCGGCGCCTCCGGCTATTTCAGCCTGCTGCGCGAGCCGCGTCTGGCCAGCGACCGCGCCAAGCGCGAGGGGCCGCGCTCGGCCTATGTCGGCAGCGAGGTCTTTTTGTCCCTGGTCGACCTGCAGCGCGCGCCCTACCGGGCCGACCTGCGCCAGCTTGCCGCCAAGATCCGCTGCACCAACCGCGACCTGCCGCTCTTCATGCCCGCCGGCCGCGATCATGGTGGCCTGACGCTGGAGACCCGTGCGCCCGTCGACCATGTCGCCGTCGTGGCCGGCCCGTCGCGGCCCGGCAGCGCGGCGCGCGAAGGCGCACTGGCCTGGCGGCTGCTGTCCCTGCTATCGCTGAACTACCTGTCCCTTGTCGACGAGGACCCCGAACGCGGTGCGCTGGCCCTGCGCGAACTGCTCGGCCTGTTCGGCCAAAGCTCCGGCGCCGGCCTGCTGCGGCAGATCGAAGGCGTGCGCTCCGTCACCACGCTGCCCATCGTGCGCCGCCATCCGGCGCCAGGCCCCATCGCCTTCGGCCGCGGGTTGGAGGTGCAGCTGACGGTGGACGAACTCTCCTTCGAAGGTGGCAGCGCGACGCTGCTGGGCGCCGTGCTGCACCACTACTTCAGCCGCCATGTGTCGATGAACAGTTTTGTCCAGACGCTGCTGGTCTCGCGCACCCGCGGCGAGTTGAAGCGCTGGCAACCGCTGCCGGGCGCCAGGGCAGTGTTGTGAGCGCAAAGCCTGAGCCCTCGATCTTCGACGCGCTGACCGCGCGCCCGGGCCGCTTCGACCTCTTCCAGGCCCTGCGCCGCATCGAGGCCGCCCACGCCGACAAGCCGCGCCTGGGCGACGCGCTGCGCCCAGGCGACGAGCCGGTCCGCTTCGCCAGCGAACCGGCGCTGAACTTCGCGCCCACGGCCATCACCAAACTGGCAGCCAACGACCAGGGCCCGCCACGCCTCGTGCAGCGGGTGCTGAGCCTGTTCGGCCCCAACGGTGCCCTGCCCACGCACCTGACCGAATACGCCCGCGAGCGGGCCATGCACCACGGCGACCGCACCTTCGCGGCCTTTGCCGACATGCTGCTGCATCGCTTCGGCCTGCTCTTCTACCGGGCCTGGGCGCGCGCCAACCCGGTGGTGGGCATGGATCGCAGCCGCGACGCGCCCATCGTGCGCCATGTGGGCGCCCTCATCGGCCTGGCCGAGCCGTCGCTGCGCGAGCGCGACGCCCTGGGGGATTTTCCCAAGCTCTATTTCGCCGGCCGCCTGGCTCGCTCGGCGCGCGATGCCGATGGCCTGCAAAGCTGGATCGCGCTGCGCTTCCGTGTGCCCGCCCTGGTACAGCAGTTCAGCGGCCACTGGATGCCGTTGGGGCCTGAAGAACGCACCCGACTCGTCAAGCACGACGGCGTGGCCCTGGGGCGCGGCGCCGTGCTGGGCCGCCAGGTCTGGGATGTGCAGCACAAGTTCCGCATCGAGATCGGCCCCCTGGGCTGGGAGGCATTCCAGGCCTTCCTGCCGTCGGGCCCGCATCTGCCGGCCCTGCAGGCCATGGTGAGGCAATACGTCGGCCAGGAGTTCGCCTGGGATGTGCGCCTGCGCCTCAAGCCCGCCGAGGTGCCGGCCTGGCCGCTGGGCAAAAAACCCGGCGTTGGCATGCTGGGGCGCAGCGCCTGGCTGAACAGCCAGCGCCCGCGCAAGCGAGCGGATCAGCTGTTGATGAACGTCGAAAGCATCTGCCGCGGGCCCTTGAAAGCCTCGCTCGCGCCCAAGCACCAGATCTAGCTCCGCGCAGCGGAACTGAACGGCGGCCTCGGTCACTTAGCACCGAGGAGAACTGGAAATGACTGACATCAGCCGCCAAGCCCTGTTCGGCAAGCTCAACCCGCTGGCCTACAAATCCATCGAAGGCGCCACCGTCTTCTGCAAGCTCAGGGGCAACCCTTATGTCGAGCTGGTGCACTGGATCACCCAGCTGCTGGAGAACAACGAGTCCGACGTCAGCGCCATCGTGCGCCACTACGGCCTGGACGCCGCCGCGCTTGCGCGTGACGTGACGACGGCGCTGGACCGCCTGCCGCGCGGGTCGACGGCCATCAGCGACTTCTCCGAGCACATCACCCACGCCATCCAGCAGGGCTGGGTCTATTCGACGCTGATGTACGGCGATGCCCAGGTGCGCAGCGGCCACCTGCTGCTGGCGCTGCTGTCCACGCGCACGCTGCGTGAAGCGCTGTTCGGCATCTCGCGCCAGTTCGAGAAGATCAAGGCCGATGACCTGGCCGACAAGCTGCAAAGCCTGATCGGCAAGACCGGCGAAGCGGGCCTGGGCGCCACCGACGGCAGCGCGTTGAACAGCGCGCAACCCGGCCAAGCCGAGGGCGCGATGGCTCCCGCCGCCATGGGCCGCCAGGAGGCGCTGAAGAAGTTCACCGTCGACCTGACCGAGAAGGCGCGCAAGGGGGAGATCGACCCGGTCACCGGCCGCGACGACGAGATCCGCCAGATCGTCGACATCCTGATGCGCCGCCGCCAGAACAACCCGCTGCTGACCGGCGAGGCCGGTGTCGGCAAGACGGCCGTGGTGGAAGGCTTTGCGCTGCGCCTGGCGCGCGGCGACGTGCCTCCGCCCATGCAGGGCGTGACGCTGCTGACGCTGGACATCGGCCTGCTGCAGGCCGGCGCGTCCATGAAGGGCGAGTTCGAGCAGCGCCTGCGCCAGGTCATCGACGAGGTGCAACAAAGCCCCACGCCCATCATCCTGTTCATCGACGAGATCCACACCCTCGTTGGCGCTGGCGGTGCGGCCGGCACGGGCGATGCAGCCAACCTGCTGAAGCCGGCCCTGGCGCGCGGCAATCTGCGCACCGTGGGCGCAACGACCTGGGCCGAGTACAAGAAGTACATCGAGAAGGACCCGGCCCTGACCCGCCGCTTCCAGACCGTGCAGGTCGAGGAGCCGGACGAGAAGAAGGCCATCCTGATGCTGCGCGGTGTGGCCACCGTGCTGGAGAAGCACCACCAGGTCCAGCTGCTCGACGAGGCCATCGAGGCCGCCGTCAAGCTGTCCCACCGCTACATCCCGGCCCGCCAGCTGCCCGACAAGGCCGTCAGCCTGCTGGACACCGCCTGCGCCCGCGTGGCCGTCAGCCAGCACGCCATGCCGGCCGAGGTGGAGGACTGCAAGCGCCGCATCGAATCGCTGGAGATCGAGCAGGGCATCATCGGCCGCGAGGCCCAGGTGGGCGTGCACATCGGCGACCGCGGCACCACGGTCGAGGAGTCACTGGCCAAGGAACGCGCGCGCCTCGCGACGCTGGAAGTGCGCTGGCAGCAGGAGAAGGACGTTGTCGCCAAGATCCTGGAGCTGCGCGCCAAGCTGCGCGGCGACGGCCAGCCGGTCGATGAAGCAGCGTCCTCCGCGCCTGATCGCGACGCGCTGCTCGCCGACATGCAGGCCGCCAAGGCCCAGCTCGCCGAATTGCAGGGCGACGCGCCACTGATCCTGCCGTCGGTCGACGCCCAGGCCGTGGCCAGCGTCGTCGCGGACTGGACGGGCATCCCCGTCGGCCGCATGGTCAAGAACGAGCTGGAAGCCGTGCTGCGCCTGGGCGCCACGCTGGGCCAGCGCGTCATCGGCCAGCAGCATGGCCTGGACATGATCGCCCGCCGCATCCAGACCTCGCGCGCCAAGCTCGACAACCCCAACAAGCCCATCGGCGTCTTCATGCTGTGCGGCACCTCGGGCGTGGGCAAGACCGAGACGGCACTGGCGCTGGCCGAGTCGCTGTACGGCGGCGAGCAGAACGTCATCACCATCAACATGAGCGAGTACCAGGAGTCGCACACCGTCTCCACGCTCAAAGGCGCGCCTCCGGGCTATGTGGGCTACGGCGAGGGCGGTGTGCTGACCGAGGCCGTGCGCCGCCGGCCCTACAGCGTCGTGCTGCTGGACGAGGTCGAGAAGGCCCACCCCGACGTGCACGAACTCTTCTTCCAGGTCTTCGACAAGGGCTGGATGGAGGACGGCGAAGGCCGCATGATCGACTTCAAGAACACCATCATCCTGCTGACCAGCAATGTGGGTTCCGAGCTCATCATGAACATGTGCCGCGACCCCGAGCTGCTGCCCGACCCCGAGTCGCTGGCCACGGCACTGACCGAACCGCTGCAGAAGGTTTTCCCGCCGGCACTGCTGGGCCGCATCGTCACGATCCCGTACTACCCGCTGAGCGACGAGATGCTGGCCCGCATCGTGCGCCTGCAGCTCGGCCGCATCGTCAAGCGCGTCGCCGAGAACCACCGCATCCCGTTCGAGTACAGCGACGCAGCGGTGGAGCTCATCGTCAAGCGCTGCAACAACGCGGAGTCGGGCGGCCGCATCATCGACGCCATCCTGACCAACACGGTGCTGCCTAAGGTGTCCATTGAGTACCTGTCGCGCACGGCGTCGGGCCAGCCGCTGCAGAAGGTCAGCCTCGGCGTGGCCGATGGCGACTTCTCCTACGCCTTTGATTGAGACGAGCAGATGGTGGCCGTAGTGACTTACCGGGCCGAGCGCCGGGCCGCTCCCAAGCCGGCCCGCTGGGCGATGTGCTTGCGGCTCAACGCCGCAAGCATCGCCGTCCCCTCGGGGGACCGGTCGATGTACTCATCGGACGAGGGGCCGACACATGTCTAGTGTGATGTCCATCACCACCAAGCTGGGTGGTGAAAAGTTGCTGGTCTTGCGCATGGAGGGTCGGGAGCAGCTCGGCGCGCTGCCCGAGTGGCAGGTCGACCTGGTCGGAAACGTCAGCCTGCTGGGCGTGCGCGAGTCCATCGACCTGCACGCCCTGCTGGGCTCGCGTGCCAATGTCAGCATCGAGCATGGTGCCAAGCGTCACTTCAATGGCTTCATCACCGAAGTCCAGCGCGGTGAACGCCATGGCCGCTTTGACTCCTTCCGCATCACCATGCGGCCCTGGACCTGGTTCGCCACGCGCACGCGCAACTCCAAGGTGTTCCAGAACAAGAGCGTGAAGGACATCGTCACCGCCGTCCTCACGCCCTACAGCGCCGACTTCGCCTGGCGGCTGCAGGACGCCGCGGTCTACAAGCCGCTCGAGTACTGCGTGCAGTACCAGGAGTCGGACTTCGACTTCGTCAGCCGTTTGCTGGAAGAGTTCGGCATCTACTATTTCTTCGAGCACACCAGCACCACCCACACCCTGGTGCTGATCGACTCGATGGGCAAGCACAAGGCCAAGACGGGCGACAAGACCGTCAAATGGTCCCACAAGCTCGATGCCACCAAGCCCACCCTCGTCGACTGGAAGATGGTCGAGGAAGTGCATTCGGTCAAGGCCGTGGTGCGCGACTACGACTACCTCGCGACGGCGTCTGCCATCCAGCAGGAGCACAGCGCGCTGCCCACGGCGGCGACCGCCAAGCTCGGTGACGCCGAGGTCTATGAGTTCCCGGCGCGTGCGGTGCAAAACCAGGTCAAGCCCGACGCGCAGCCGACCGCGGCGGCCGCCATTCGCGTCGCCAAGATGCGGCTGGAAGAGCTGCAGTCGCTGCAGCAGATCTACACCGGCACCACCAACTGCAACGACATCACGGTGGGCGCCACCTTCGATCTCGAAGACGCCCTGAATGCGGCCGACGACGACAGCTACCTGATCGTCGGCATGAACTTCCACGCCGAGTTCGCCGACCACGAGGCCATCGACGATCTCAGGTCCCTGCCGCGCCGCCGCGACGGCGTGATCGCCAATCTCATGTGCATCAGCACGGGCGGCAATGCCTTCCGCCCGCAGCGCCGCACGCCGCGGCCCATCATGTACGGGCCGCAGACGGCCATCGTCGTCGGCGCCTCGGGCAACGAGGTGGAGACCGACAAGCACGGCCGCATCAAGGTGCAGTTCCACTGGGACCGCCTGGGCGAGAACAACGAAAACAGCTCCTGCTTCGTGCGCCTGTCCCAGCCCTGGGCAGGCAAGGGCATGGGGCTGTGGATGATCCCGCGCGTCGGCCACGAAGTGGTCGTCAGCTTCATCGGCGGCGACCCCGACCGACCCCTCATCACGGGCTCGGTGCACAACGACATCAACACGCCCATCTATCCCCTGCCCGCCAATTCCGACATCAGCGGCTGGCGCACCCACTCGACCAAGAACGGCGCGGCCGACGCCCGCCACGAACTGCGTTTCGACGACAAGACGGGCAAGGAATACGTCTGGCTGCAATCGCAGAAGAACTTCCATCGCCACGTGAAGGAAGACGCCTTCGACTGGATCGAGATGAACGAGACCAAGAAGGTCAAGCTCACGCGCAAGGAGGTCGTCGGCGAGAACTGGTATGTCAACGTCGGCAAGGACGTCATGCACGACCTCGGCAAGGACCTGCACACCAAGGTCGCCGGTGACATCTTCACCACGGGTGCGGCCACCTACCAGCTCAAGCTTGAGAAAGACTTCAACGCCAAGGTCGGTGCCGACTACGGGCTTGACGTCACCGGCAAGACGGCCGTCAAGGCCGGCGGCGACATCAACCTGCAAAGCGGCGGCGCGGGCAACTTCAAGACGACCGGCAACCTGGTCGGCGAGGCCGGTGCCAAGCTGTCGCTGAAGGCCACAGCCGACCTGTTGATGCAAGCCGTCAACATCAAGGCCAAGGGCAGCGCCGAGATCGTGCTGGAGGCCACGGCCGGCATCAAGATCGTCTGCGGCGGCTCGGTCATCACGCTGGGCCCGGCGGGCGTCACCATCGACGGCCCCCTCGTCAAGGTCAACTGTGGCGGTGGCGGCGGCTCCGCCGGCGCAGCCGAGAGCGCGGCCGCGGCCGAGCCCAAGGCGCCGGAAGACGCCATGAACCAGGAACTGCTGACGTCCGCCAAGGCCACGGACTACGACAAGCTTTTTGAAGACCCCTTGACCGTCGGCCAAGAGGCGCCAAACACCGCCGCCGCGGCCAATGCGAGCGCGGACGCCGCAGCAGCGGCCAAGGCCGCCGCTGAAGCCGCCGCGGCCGCCGCCGCCGCTGCGGCCCGTGCGGCCAAGATCCGCGCTGCCGCCCTCGCCGGCGCTGCCGCCGCCCTCGCTGCAGGAGGCGCCGCAGCGGCCGCCTTGGCCGCGGCCGCGGCCGGCGGCGGAGGCGGGGCGGAGGACAACGAGGACGACGCTAAAAACGCCGACGCAGCCGCCCCACCTCCCGACGACGCCGCAGGTCCCGAGGGCGGCGGAGGGCCGGCTTGAACGCTGCCGCTCTGGCCACGGCCCAGATCCGATCAGCACTGTGGGACCGGCCGGACGGGCGCGTGCATGCCGTCGTCGACGGTGGTGTCATCCCCGGCCTGCTGGAACGGCTGCAGGCCGGGCAGTCCGTCGGCTGGGACTGCCTGCAGCGCGGCGCCCTCAAGCCCGAGGCCGCCGCGCAGGCGGCCTACATCGTCGAGCTGCAACCCGAGGCCGATCTCACCCGTTGGTTGCTCGGTGAAGCCTGCACCGCCTTCGAGGGATGGGGTGTGCTGATGACGTCCAACCGGCCGCTGCTCGCCATGCGCGAGCACAGCCGTGACCTCGCGGAGGTGCGCACGCCCGAGGGCCGCCGCCGGCCCTGGCGCTGGTGGGACCCCGAGCTGCTGGCCCTGCTGCTGCCCGGCCTCGCGCCGTCGCAGCTCGACGCCTTCTTCGCGGCCGGGCAGCAGCTTGTCTGCCCGGCCGCGAAGCGCTGGACCTGGTGGCAGCGCCTGAACGGCGTGCTGGACAGCCAAGTCCGGGAGCGGGTGAACTGATGCTCCAACTCAACGCGGATCAGCTGGAAAAAGTCGAGGCCCTGCAGCTCAAGCGCGACTCGCGCGAGCTGCTGCAACTGCTGGGCAGCGCCTGGCCCGAGGTCGCCGAACAGCTCCAGGCCCGCTGGCCAGCCTTCATCGACGTGGCGCTGGAGCACGGACAGCAAATCGGCTTGCGCCATGTCGCTGAGCTGGCCCGTTATGCCTCGCTGTGCTGCCTGTGGGGCGCGGGCTTCGAGGCCAAGCCGCGCTTTGAATGGGCTGCGGCCATTGCTGCCGACGCCACGCTGAGCCCGACGCTGAAGCTGCACCAGCTCACCCACCGCTCGCGAGAGGAACTGCTGCGCCGCGCCGCCAAGGCCGCGCCCACCGGCGACGCGATGACGCCGGCAGGCTACGACAAGGCGCTCGCCGCCGTCGAGGCCGGCCTCAGCCGTGTCGCGCGTGGCCGAGCCATCTTTCTCGACCAGCCGCCGCCGCCCCGGCCCAAGGCCTGCGATCTCGCCGCCATCACCTTCGCCGTCGCCGAGCCAAAACCGCTGCAGGCCTACCAGGGCCAGGACGGCAGCTGGCGGCGCGTCGACCTGGCGCCCTGGGCGCCGCAGCCAGAAACCTTGTCCGCGCCACTCGACGAGCCTCGTCTGCTGCCGGTGCTCAGCCGCGCCGTGGGCGCCGGCGCGAGCGCGCGGCTGCAGCTCGCGGTCAGCACCGAAGCCACCTGTGATGCCCACCACCCCGAGGTGCTGCACGCAACCGGCGCCGGCCGCCTGACCTGGCGCGGTGCCGACACCGCCCGCCTGAGCCTGACGCTGCATGCGCCGCCCAGCCCGCCGCCCGACCCCAAGCTCGGCCCCGCCGGCATCGCCCACGGCGAGCCGCCCGATGTGCAGAGCGTCAGCATCAGCAGCTGCGGCATCCGCAACGCGGGCGCGCCACTGGGCCGCATCGAGCTCGGCCTGCAGGTGCATGCCGCCACGCAGCGCCTTGTCGAAGTCAGGCATGGCGCCCTGCCCGCCCAGGCCTGGCCCGTCGAAGGCGAAGCCCCGCTGCTGAACGCGGCAGGTACCGCCTGCCATCTCGAAGCCGATGGCCATACCGAACCTGCACCGGCCTGGCTGAAGGCCTGGCAGACGCTCCAGCCGTTGAGCCGCGCCGGGCTCGAAAAACTCTTCATCGCCTGGTCTCGCCACATGGCCGGCAGCAGCGGCCGCATGGAGGCCGAACTGGCGCCCCTCGTCGGCCAGGCCGGCATCACCTGGGGGTGGCAACACGAAAAAGACGGCGCCGTCGCGCTGCGCGTGCAGGGCGCCATCGACTTTGCCGCCCTGGTGCTGGACCTGCGCCTGAGCGGCGAACTCGACTGGCTCGGCAGCCGAGCCCGTGTCAGCCTGCGCGCCCAGGGCCGCAGCGAGTGGCGCATGAGCCTCGCTGACGGTGCCGCGTTGGAGCAGGCCAAGACGACCTGGCGCCACCCCTTCTCGCTGAGCATCGACGCCATCGCCAACGGCCAGCCGGCCCTGCTGTCGGCCGGTCCGTTGGCCGAGCCGCTGCGCGGCGCCGTCGTCGGCGAATGCGGCCTGCGCCCGCGCCCGGACGGCCGCGGCCAGCAATGGTTCTACCGCCTGGCGATCGAGCCGGTGAACGTCTGCCTGCTGCGCCAGGATCCGCTCGGCGGCGCGCAGCGCCAGCAGCGCGAGCTGATCCCGGCTCTGACCCTCATCGACTGGAGTGGAGGCTGATATGAGGCCCCCACGCTCATTCCATTCACTGCCCCCCGAGGGGGCGCGTCAGCGCCTTCGGGCGGCCGGGCGGCGCTGACATGGACCGCCTGATGTGCCTCCACGCCCAGACCAGCGGCGAGCCCGTCGAGGTCCACGTCAACGGCGTGCCCGTGCTGAGCCTGCCGGCCGGCGCGGGCAGCCAGTCGGTCACGGTGCACGAATACCTGCAAAACGGCAGCAACCGCATCACGCTGGTCGTCGCGCCACCGCCCATCGCGCAGGCCGTGGCCGCGCCGAACGCACCCGCCCAGCCCCGCATGGCCGCGCGCGCCGCCCAGGCGCGTGCCCGCCTCGTGCTGTTGCGCCAAGGCAAGAGCCTGGCCGACGAGGCCGTGCGCGTGCTGGCCGAGGTGGCCTGGGGCATCGAGGAGGGTCAGGGCTTCGAGGCGCCCACCGTCGTGCACCAGGACCTGGAGCTGCCGGTTGGCTTCCCGCGCTGGCGCTGGCTGGACGCCCCCGTGCTCAACCCCGGCCCGCAGGACCGCCAGACCGTGCTCGCCGCCGTGCAGCGCCTCGCTTTCGACCTTTCACGCGGCTACCCTGACAGCTTTCTCGCCGCCTGCCGCCTCAAGCTGGAGGAGGTCGACCAGGCCTACCAGCGCCCTGCCGGCCAGGGCGTCACCGCCTTGCGCGAGCAGGTGCAGCAGCTTTGGCAGGCGGGAGCTCTGGCGACGCTGCAGCCGCCCATGACGGAGAACCTGCTGCTGCGCGTGGTGGCCGGCGGGCGCCTGCTGGAATGCCTCAATCCCCTGGGCGCCCCAGTGCTCAGCAGCCAGAACGACGATGCAACGCTCGGCAACATCGCATGGCCGCTGCGGCTGACCCTGATCGAAGGCAAGGTTTATGTGCTCAGATGAGCATCCATACCCGCTTTGCAGGGGTCGTCGCAGACCCATGCCGCGCTGAGAATCAGTCACCATGATTCGCCTCAACGTCACCACCTTCAACGGGCTGCCTGTGAGCCAGCCGCTGTCCGCCCAGTTCGACGAACTCGGCGGCGACATCGGCCGCGCGGACACCAACCAGCTGGTGCTGCCCGACCCCGAGCGCACGATCTCGCGCGTGCACGCCCGCGTGCTGTTCCGCGCCAGCAGCGGTTTCGGCATCGTCGACCAGGGCAGCAATGCCATCAGCGTGAACGGCGTCCAGCTCGGCAAGGGCCGCGAGGCGGCCATCAAGCCGGGCGACCAGATCCAGATCGGCGGCTATGTCCTCGTCGTCGAAGCCGGCAACCCCAGCGGCGCCGCGGCCGACCCCTTTGCCGACTTCTTCGGCATGGCGCCGGCCACGGCCCTGACCCAGCCCGGCATTCGCCGTGACGTGGCGGCCGCCGACCCGCTCGGCCTTTTCGGCGGCCCCAACCCTCCCGCCCCGCCCGCGCCTGCGCCGTCTTTCACCGCACCGCCACCGCCCGCGGCGATGGGTGGCATCCCGGCCGATTGGGACCCCTTCGCGCCGGTGGCCGCACCCAGGCAGGCAGCCGCCCCGGCGCCTTCGGCCGGCGCACGTGCCCTTGGCCTGGACCTGGGCGCCGGCGCGCCCGCACCGTTGATCCCCGACCTGCCCGGTGCCAGCAGCGGCCGCGGTGCCGCCGGCGATTCGCTGGACATGCTGTTCGGCCTGGGCGCGCCCACGCCCGCCAGCAACAACCCGCTGGCCCAATCCCTGCTCGGCGAGGCCGTCGCCCAGCCCAATATGGCGGGCCATGCCGACCCGATGCAGGCCCTGGGCATGCTGCCCGCCGCGGCCGGGCAGGCGCTGCCGGACACGACCTCGGAGCTGAACCGGCCTTTCATTGCGCCCAACGCGCCGGCATCGTCGACAGCGACGGGCCAGCGGCCCCGGCCGCCGGCCGCCTCCATGGCTGCGCTGAATGCCCTGGATCCATCCGGCACGCTGTCGGGCGCCGTCGTGTCCTGGAACGACAGCGCCGGCGAGGGCCGCACCATCATCCGGGCGGGCAAGAAGCCCGAAGCCGCCGCGCCCGTGGCCGCGCCCGCCGCACCGCTGATGCCGCCGCCCCCTCCGCCGGCCATGGCAGCACCGGTCGCCCAGCCCACACCCATGGCTCCAGGCATGCCCGCCGATCAAGCCGCCCTGTTGGCCGCCTTCCGTGAAGGCCTGGGGATTCCCAACCTGCCGGCCGGTGGTCTCACGCCCGAGTTCATGCGGTTGCTGGGCCAGCTCGTCCACGAGTCGGCGCGCGGCACGGTGGATCTGCTGGTCGCTCGTGCGGCCCTGAAGCGCGAAGTACGCGCCGAGGCCACCATGATCGTCGCCAAGGAGAACAACCCGCTGAAGTTCTCACCCACGGCCGAGGTGGCGCTCGGCCACCTGCTTGGGCCGTCGGTGCGCGGCTTCATCGAACCCCATCGCGCCCTGCGCGACGCCTTCGACGACCTGCGCGCTCACCAGCTCGCCTTCCTGGCAGGCATGCGCGCGGCGCTCGAAGGCCTGCTGCAGCGCTTCGACCCCGCCCAGCTGGAATCGCGGCTGACGCAGAAGTCGGTGCTGTCCAGCCTGCTGCCCGCGGCGCGCAAGGCCCAGCTCTGGTCGGTGTTCCAGAACGAATACCAGCAGATCGCCGGTGAACTGTCGGACGACTTCCACCAGGTCTTCGGGCGCGAGTTCCTGCGCGCCTATGAAGCGCAGCTCGACGCGCTTGAGCAAGAACAACGATAGAAGGAGCCCCGTGCAAATCGAGCTCGCATTGATGTCGGAACAGGGCGGCCGCGACTACAACGAGGACGCCTGCGGCCACTGGCATTCCGAGCGCTACCTGTGCTGTGTGCTGGCCGATGGCGCTGGCGGCCATGGCGGCGGCGACATCGCGTCCAAGCTCGCCGTCAGCCATGTGCTGCAGGGCTATGCCAGCCTGCCCGCCCACCACCCGCAGGCGCTGGAAGCCCTGCTGGCGGACACCAACCGCGAGCTGCTCGCCCAGCGCGCCGCCAACCCGCAGCTGCGCAATATGCATTCCACGGTGGTCGTGCTGTCCATCGACCTGCAGGAGCGCACCGCGCTGTGGGGCCACTGCGGCGACTCGCGCTTCTATGCCTTCCGCGATGGCGTTCTCGCCCAGCGCACGCGCGACCACAGCCTGGTGCAGTCCCTCATCGACGGCGGCCTGCTTGACGAGGCCGGTGCTCGGGTACATCCCAAGCGCAGCGAGCTCTACTCGGCCCTGGGCACCCAGGGCGAGGATCTGCACATCAGCGTCGCGCCCCAACCCTGGCCGTTGGAGGGTCGCGAGGCCCTGATGCTGTGCACCGACGGCCTGTGGGAATGGCTGACCGACGACGAGATCGCCATCGCGCTGTCCTTTGCGGCAGAGCCGCAAGCCTGGCTGAACGACCTCGGCCAGCGCGTGCGGCTGGCCGCGGCCGACAAGCCCAACCACGACAACTTCACCGGCCTGGCCCTCTGGCTCAGGCCCGATTGAGGAGACCGTCATGCCTCAACACGTCTGCAAGGGTGCCCAGCTGATGTGCACCTTCGGCTCCAAGCCCAGCGCGCTGGAAGTGCTGCCGCTGAACAAGATGAAGACCAGCAACCAGTTTGCGGCCAACATCATGGACAACAAGCCCATGGTGAACATCCAGCCCTTCGGCCCGTGCAAGAGCATGGCCAACCCGACGGTCGCCGCAGCCACCGCGGCCGCCACGGCGGCGGCGCAGGGCGTGTTCACGCTGACGCCCATGCCCTGCGTGCCGGTCTTTCCCGCGCCCTGGGTGCCAGGCGCCCCGACCGTCATGCTGGCCAATATGCCGGTGCTGAACAACACCTCCAAGCTGATGTGCGCCTATGCCGGCGTCGTCAGCATCGTGTCACCCGGTCAGATGACCGAGATGGTTCCGTAGCCCTGTCGCCGCGATGGCAAAAGCCGCCCGCGGGCGGCTTTCTCTTTTTGGGCCGAGCGCTGGGCCGCTCCCGAGCCGGCCCGTGTGGCGATGTGCTTGCGGCTCAATGCCGCAAGCATCGCCGTCCCCTCGGGGGACCGGTTGGGCACGCCCGCGTTCAGCGCGGCGAGACCGGACGAGGGGCTTCTTATTTACGCCCAATTTCGACGCGCCGGTTTTCGTCGGCATTGGGCTTGGCGGGGTTCTTCGGGTCCTTGGAGCCCACGCCCTCGATGACGAGCAGGGCCGGATCGGTGCCCTTGGCGACGAGATAGTCGCGCACCGACTCGGCTCGCTTGATGGACAGGGCCTGATTGGCCTGCGGCGTGCCCGAGGCGTCGGCGTGGCCGATGACGCGCACCTTGCGGTCGCTGTTCTTCTTGGTCTTGAGCACGTCGGCGAAGACGTCGAGCTGTTTCTTCAGCACAGGCGGCAGTTCGGCCGAGCCCACCTTGAAGGCCGTGGCCGGCAGCGAGTACTTGATGGCCGGCTTGAAGCCCATGCACTTGAAGCCCGAAGCCTCCAGTTCCTTGCACTTGTCGTCAGGGAACAGGCCTTCGGCGATGGACTCTGCCGTGGGCACGGTCTTGCCCAGGTCGACCGCGTCGGCAGCGGACGCCGCCGGAGGGGGAATCTCCGGCGTCTGGGCTGCCGCACTCAGGGTGAGACCGCACAAGGAAAGGATCAGGAGGGGGCGAAACTTCTTCATGACGGGTACTCGTGTGGCGGAATGAACCGCTGTCTGAGTGACCGTCGCTGCCGATTGGTTCCCGATGGAGCGGGGAACCAAGCGCGCCCCACAGTCACTCAGTGCCTGATCGCAGGCCGCCGTGGCTGCTTACCGTCTGTTTTTCTGCTCCATTGAGGCGATCCCATCCATGACCTGGCGTGACCGAGTGATCTGGACGGAGGGCATGTTCCTCCAGCCGCAGCACTTCCAGCAGCACGACCGCCACTGGGAGCACCAGTGGCGCCAACGCCTGCAGCAGGCCGTGGCCTATGCCTGGGGCTTCGGTGCCCTGAGCCTGGACGAGGCCTCGTTGACACTGGGGAAGGTGGGCCTGGCTTCGGCACAGGGCCTGCTGCCCGACGGCACGGCCTTCTCCGCCCCCGGCGGCGATGCCGCACCCGCGGCCCTGGACATCCCGGCCGATGCCCGCAACGAGATCGTCGTGCTGGCCGTCACGCTGCAGCGCCCGGGCGTCGTCGAGACCGATGCCGAACAGGCCGCCGGCGCCATGGGCCCGCGCTTCATGGCCGCCGAGGTCAATGTCGGCGACAGCAATTCCCAGCTCGACCGCGACGCCGCCTTGCAGATCGGCCGGCTCAACCTGCGCCTGATGCTGCAACGCGATGCCGGTGAGGGCTACGCCACGTTGGGCGTGGCCCGCGTCGTCGAGCGCCGTGCCGACAACCGCGTCGTGCTGGACCCCAGCTTCGTGCCGCCGCTGCTGCATGCGCCGGCCCACCCGGTGCTGGACGGTTATGTGCGCGAACTCTGCGGCCTGCTGAACCAGCGCGGTGAAGCGCTTGCCGCCCGCCTGGCCGCTCCCGGCCGCGGCGGTGTCGGCGAGATCTCGGACTTCCTGCTGCTGGAAGCCGTCAACCGCAACCAGGCCCTGTTCAACCACCTGCGCTCAGTCTCGCTGCTGCACCCGGAGCGGCTTTACAGCGACTGCCTGACGCTGGCCGGCGACCTCGCCACCTTCCGCGACAGCCGCCGCCCGGCCCAATACGCCGAGTATGTGCACGACGACCTCGCCGCCACCTTCCGCCCGGTCATCGACGACCTGCGCCAGTCGCTGTCGATGGTGATGGAGCAGACCGCCATCCCCATCGAGCTGCAGGACCGCGCCTACGGCGTGCGCGTCGCCCTCATCCCCGACGTGCAATTGCAGCGCAGCGCCACCTTCGTGCTGGCCGTGTCGGCCCAGCTGCCCGGCGACGCGCTGCGGGCGCGCTTCCCCACCCAGGTCAAGATCGGCCCGGTCGAGCGCATCCGCGACCTCGTCAACCTGCAGCTGCCCGGCGTCACGCTGCGCCCGCTGCCGGTCGCGCCGCGCCAGATCCCCTATCACGCGGGCCACAACTACTTCGAGCTGGAGACCCGCGGCAACGAGCTGTGGAAGCAGCTCGAAAGCTCGGGCGGCCTGGCCATGCACATCGCCGGCGAGTTCCCCGGCCTTGAGCTGGAGTTCTGGGCCATCCGTGCCTGACCCCCTCTCACCCTGATCCCTGATCGGTCCGCCCCATGAGCGATCCCAACAACGACGACCCCTTCGCCGCCTTCGGGCAGGACCGCACCGTCATCAAGCCCAGCGCGGGCCGGGCGGCGACGACGGCGCCCCAGCCGCCGGTCCGGCCGGCCGCGGCCCCAGGCCACGCGCYAGCCGGCATTCCCGCCGGCCCGATCGGGAAAGAGGCCCCGATGGCGCTGGAGGCACTCACCACCGCCAGCCTCAACCCGCTGGTGGCCGCCGCCATGCCGCTGCTGTCAGCAGCGCCGCGCGTGCGCCACAGCGCCCAGCATCCCAACCCCGCCGGGCTGAAGGAGGCCCTGGCCGAAGGCATCCGCGCCTTCGAGGCCAAGGCGCGTGCGGAAGGCCTGCCCAACGAGCAGGTCATTGCCGGCCGCTACATCCTGTGCACCCTGCTCGACGAATCGGCCGCCAGCACGCCCTGGGGCGGCTCGGGCGCCTGGGCGGCGCAGAGCCTCTTGGTGCAGTTCCACAACGAGTCCTGGGGCGGTGAGAAGGTCTTCGCGCTGATGGCCAAGCTGGCCGAGAACGTGCCGGCCAACCGCAACCTGCTGGAGCTGCTCTACGTCTGCCTGGCCTTCGGCTTCGAGGGCCGCTACCGCGTCGTCGACAACGGCCGCGCCCAGCTCGACGGCGTGCGCGCCCGACTGGCGCAGATGCTGCGGCAAGGCCTCAACCCCGACCCGGCGCTGTCACCACGCTGGCAGGGTGCCGAGCCCGGCGAGGGCGGCCTGCGCCAGAAGCTGCCGCTCTGGGTCATCTGGGCCGCCACGGCCCTGGTGCTGCTGCTGGTCTACATCGGGCTGCGCTTCAGCATCAATGGCGCCTCGGATTCGGTGTTCGCCACGCTGCGCGGCTTCGACGTCAAGACCGCCGCGGTCGCCGCGCCCACGCCGCCACCCGCAGCGCCGCGCCTGGCCGGCCTGTTGGACCTCGACGTCAAGGCCGGCCTGGTGCAGGTCAATGACCTGGCCGACCGCTCCATCGTCATCATCAAGGGCGACGGCCTGTTCAACCCCGGCAGCGCCGAGGTGTCGTCGGAGCTGCGGCCGCTGGTGCTGCGCATCGGCGAGGCGCTGCAGCGCATGAAGGGCCAGGTGCAGATCACCGGCCATACCGACAACCAGCCCATCCGCTCGCTGCGCTTCCCGTCCAACTGGCATCTGTCGCAGGCCCGCGCCGAGGCCTTCCGCAACCTGCTGGCCGAGCGCGTCGAGATCGGCCGGCTGCGTGCCGAAGGGCGAGCCGATGCTGAGGCCGTGGCCGACAACGCCACTCCCGCCGGTCGAGCCAAGAACCGCCGCGTCGAGGTGACGCTGATGGTGCAGGACCGTTGATCATGAAAAAAGTCCTGTCCTTCCTGTTCCACCCCGTCACGCTCGGCGTGTTCGGCCTGCTCGTCATCTCGGCCCTGGTCTGGTGGGTCGGCCCACTGATCGCCTTCGGCGAGCACCGGCCGCTGGACACCAGCCTCTCGCGCTGGATTGCCCTGGCCATCGTCTGGCTGCTGGGCGGCCTGCGCCTGGTGTGGACGCAGATGCGCCGCCGCCGCATCAACGCCGCCCTCGTCAAAGGCATGGGCTCCGGGCCTTCGGCTGCAGCCAAGGAAGAGGTGGTGCTGCAGGAGCGCTTCACGCAGGCGCTGGGCCTGCTGAAGAAGGCGCCGGGCGCCAAGAAGGGCCTGTTCGGCGGCAGCTCGCTGTATGACCTGCCCTGGTACATCTTTGTCGGCGCACCGGGCTCGGGCAAGACGACGGCGCTGCTGAATGCAGGCCTGAACTTCCCGCTGACCGAGAAGCTCGGCCAGGCCAGCGTGCGCGGCGTGGGCGGCACGCGCAACTGCGAATGGTGGTTCAGCGACGAGGCGGTGCTCATCGACACCGCCGGCCGCTACGCCACGCAGGACTCCGACAAGGAGACCGATGCCGCGGCCTGGAACACCTTCCTCGACCTGCTGCGCAAGGCGCGCCCGCGCCGCCCCATCAACGGCGTGCTGCTGACGGTCAGCGTGCAGGACCTGCTGGCCCTGCCCCCGGACCAGCGCAAGGAGCAGGCCTCGCGCGTGCGCGGCCGCATGCAGGAGCTGCAGCAGCGCCTGGGCGTGCGCGCGCCGGTCTATGTGATGGTCACCAAGTGCGACCTGCTGGCCGGCTTCAACGAGACCTTCGGCCCCATGGGCAAGGAGGAACGCGACCAGGTCTTCGGCTTCAGTTTCCCGGTGTCCATGGCGCCCGGCGAGGAGACGCTGGCCAACTTCGGCAGCGAGTTCGCGTCGCTGGAGAAGCGCCTGCGCGAGCGCCTCATCGAACGCATGGAAGCCGAGAGCGACACCCTCAAGCGCGCCACCCTGTTCGCCTTCCCGCAGCAGTTCGGTGGGCTCAAGGGGCTGCTGGGCGGCTACCTGGAGACCGTCTTCGGCGGCAGCGGTGCGCTCGACGAAGCCCCGCGCCTGCGCGGCGTCTACTTCACCAGCGGCACGCAGGAGGGCACGCCCATCGACCGCGTGCTCGGCGCGCTGGCCCGCACCTTTGGCGTCGAACGGCGCCTCACGCCACCCGCCGCGGCCAAGGGCCGCAGCTATTTCCTGAATCACCTGCTGCGCAAGGTCGTGTTCGTCGAGCAAGGCCTGGTGGGCCAGAACGCCCAGGTCGAGCGCCGCAGCGCGCGGCTGCGCCTGGCCGGCCTGGCGACCCTGGGCCTCGTCACGCTGACGTTGCTGGTCGGCTGGGGCTTCAGCTACTTCGGCAACCAGCGCTACATCACCGACATCGAGGCCAAGCTGCCGGCCCTGCAGGACACCATCAAGGCCCTGCCGCCGACCAGCGGCAGCGACCCCTCGGCCCTGCCCGAGGCCTTGGCTGCCATCCGCGACGCGGCCCAGCCGCCCGGCTTCGCACTCGACAACCCGCCGCTGTCCCTGGGCTTCGGCCTCTTCCAGGGCGACAAGCTCGACGCCGGCGCCCAGGTCTCCTACCACCGTCTGCTGCAGCGCGGCCTTGCGCCGCGCGTCGCGGCCCGGCTGGAGGAGAGGCTGCGCACCGCCAACCGCGACAACCTCGAGTTCGCCTACGAGTCGCTGAAGGCCTACCTGATGCTCTACACACCCGAGCATCTTGACGCTCCAGGCCTGCAGGCCTGGGTGGGCCTGGACTGGGACGCCAACCTCGAAGGCAGCCTGGGCGCCGAGAAGGTGGCGCTGCTGAAGAACCACCTCGACGCCTTGCTGTCGCGCGGCGCCTTCGAAGTGGCCCAGCCCATGGACAAGACGCTGGTGTCCAGCGTGCGCGAGATGCTGGGCGCCTACCCGCTGGAGTACCGCATCTTCAGCCGCCTGCGCCGCGCCCAGATCGACGGCGACCTGCCGCCCTTCACGGTGGCGGCCGCGGCCGGCCCGCAGAGCCCTAACGTCTTCGTGCGTGCCAGCGGCCAGCCGCTGACCCAGGGCATCCCGGGCATGTTCACCAAGGACGGCTACAAGAAGGCCTTCCAGACCTCGGTGGACAAGACGGCCAAGCAGCTCGCCGACGAGGAGGCCTGGGTGCTGGGCACCAACGCGGCCACGGCCAAGCGGCAGGCGGCCGACAAGACCCTGGTGGAGCGCGTGCGCCGCCTCTACCTGGAGGAATACGTCAAGGTCTGGGACGCCTACCTGGCCGACGTGCGCCTCGTGAAGCTCAACGGCCTGGACCGCGGCATTGCCGTGTCGCGCCTGGTGTCGGCGGTGGATTCGCCGCTGGCCGCCTTCCTGCGCGCCGCGTCCAAGGAGACGACGCTGATCGACCCGGTCAGCAACGACAACACCATCAACAAGGAGCTGAACAAGCGCGCCGATGACGCCGTCTTTGCCAAGGGCGGCGAACTGGCCCGCCTGGCCGGGAACCAGGCCAAGGCGCCGACGTCCATCTCGCGCGACGGCCCGCTGGAGAAGATCGTCGACGACCACTTCGCCGCGCTGCGCCGCCTCGTGACCGGTACGCCGCCGCCGCTGGACGACGTGATGAAGATGTTCAACGAGGTCTATGTGCAGCTCAGCGCCGTGCAGGAGGCCTTGAAGAGCAAGTCACCGCCGCCCGCGGGTGGTGGTGGCGGCAAGCTCAAGGCCGCCGCCGGCCAGCAGCCCGAGCCACTGCGCGGTGCGCTGGAGACCCTGGCCGAGGCCGCCGACAACCAGAGCCGCCTGGTGGAGCGCCAGAGCCTGACCGGCGAACTGCAGCCCGTCAGCGAGTTCTGCAGCCGCGCCATCGCCGGCCGCTATCCGGTCGCACAGGGCTCCAAGGTCGACGTGCTGCCGGAGGACTTCGGCCAGTTCTTCGCCCCCGGCGGCATGATGGATGACTTCTTCACGCGCAAGCTCAGCCCCCTGGTCGATGTCGGCACCAACCCCTGGAGCTTCCGGCCCACGGGAGATGGAGCGAAGCCGGTGTCGCCGGCGGCCCTGGCCGACTTCCAGCGCGCCACCCGCGTGCGCGAGGTCTTCTTCCGCGGCGGCGGCAAGGCCCCGGCCTTCCGCGTCGACGTGCGCGTGCTGGAGCTGAACGACGGCCTGAAGGAGTTGACGCTGGACATCGACGGCCAGGTCAGCAAGTTCACCGCCGGCAGCAACCAGGCGGTCAGCCTGCAATGGCCGGGCGCGCGCCTGAGTTCGCAGATCAAGCTCAGCGGCCAGCCGGGCGGCACGCCGGTCACCTTCGACGGCCCCTGGGCGCTGTTCCGCCTCTTCGACCGCTTCGAGGTGCAGGGCTCGCCGCAGCAGCCGGAGCGCTTCATCGTCGTCATCAACCTCGACGGCCACCGCGCCCGGCTGGAGGTCACGGCCAGCAGCGTCTTCAACCCCTTCCGGTTGCGCGAGCTGCAGCAGTTCCGCTGCCCGGGGGCGTTGTGAGCGGCGTTGCCGGTTGGTATGGCAAGTTGCCGGCGCTCGGCGATTTCGCGTCGCGCCGGCTGACTCCGGAATGGATCGCGCAGTGGGATGGCTGGCTGGCCGCCGGCCTGCACCAGTTGCGCCTGGACGCGCCCGATACCTGGCTGAACGACTACCTCGCCAGCCCGGCCTGGCGATTCGCGCTGCTGCCTGGTGCCTTGCCTGATGGCTCGGGTGAAGGTCTGCGTGTCGGCGTGATGATCCCTTCGGTAGACCGGGTGGGCCGCTACTTCCCCCTGGTCGTCATCAGCCCGCCTCTGCCACGCCCGAACGACGGCGCACAAGTTGCCGCGCTGTGGCAGTGGGCCGGCCAGATCGAGGAGATCGCCGTCAACGCGCTTCATGACGACTGGAGTGCCGAGACGCTGGACGCCGCCTTGGCCGACGTTCCGTCTCCGACCTCCCCGCCCGACAACGGCCTGCCGCCGGCCCTGGCCGCTCTGCTGAGTCAGGCCGCCTGGGACGGCCTGCAAGGCTGCAGCCTGTGGCTGCATGCCGGTGGCGGCCCGAGCGTGCAGCCCGCCCTCCCCCAAGGCGCGGCCTTCGCCGCCCTTTTCAGACCCGACTGAGGACGCCATGAGCGACTGGACCCCCAATTACGGCCAACTTTCGGCTCCCGCTCCTGCCTGGGCTGCCAAGCGGCCGATCCGCATTGCGCTGCTCGGCGACTTTGGTGCCGGCGCCGCCGCCGGCCGCCTGGACACCGGCGACGAGCTGGCCCGCCGGAAGCCGCGCGCCGTCGAATTCGATTCGCTCGAAGACTGGTTGGGCCAGCAGAACATCACGCTGAACCTTCCGGTGGGCACCGACGGCGCGCCGGTCGAAATCCCGCTGGCCGACCTGGACTCCTTCCATCCCGACACGCTGTTCCGCGAGCTCGACCTGTTCAAGAAGCTCAATGACCTGCGCAAACGCCTCAACAACACCGCCAGCTTCGACAAGGCCGCCGCCGAGGTCGCCAAGTTCGCCGGCAGCACCCAGAAGGCCTCGCGCGCGGGCCGCGGCGCGCGCGCTCGCGGCGCCAGCCCGTCGGCCGGCGCCCGGCTGGACGATTTCGCGCGACTGACCGGCCGCGCGAGCGCCCCTGACAGCGGCGGCGGCATCGACACGCTGCTGCGCAACGTCATCGGCCCCTTCGTCGTGCCGGCGGCCAAGCCCGAGAAGGCGGGTCTGTTGAACACGTTGGACGCCGCGATTGCCGACGGCATGCGTGCCGTGCTGCACCAGGCCGACTTCCAGGCCACCGAGTCGCTGTGGCGCGGCGTCGACTTCCTGCTTCGCCGCCTGGAGACCGGGCCGATGCTGCAGGTGCATCTCATCGACATCAGCGCCGAGGAGTTCGCCGCCGACCTGAGCGCCAGCGACGACCTGACCGACAGCGGCCTGTACCGCCTGCTGGTGAGCAAGCCCGCCGAGGCCAAGGACGGCGGCTACACCTACGTCGCCGGCCTCTACCAGTTCGAGGCCACGCCGCCGCACACCGAGCTGCTGGGCCGCATGGCCAAGGTCGCCGCAGCGGCCGGTGCGACCTTCTTCACCGCGATGGCCGTGGACGAGCTCAGCAACCCGCGCGTGCCGCCGCACCCGCTGGTGGTGGACGCCTTCGCCGCGCTGCGCGGCCTGCCGGAGTCCAAGCGCCTGGCCCTGCTCGGCCCGCGCTTCCTGATGCGCCACCCCTACGGCAAGCGCAGCGATCCGATCTCATCCTTCGCCTTCGAGGAATTCACGATGGCCGACGGCCTGGGCGGGCTGCTGTGGGGTCACCCGGCGCTGCTGGCACTGACAGTGCTGGCCGGCCAGAACGGCGCGCCCAACGTCAACGACCTGCCCTTCCACCACTTCGTCGATGCCGACGGCGACAGCACGGCCCTGCCCTGCACCGAGCGTTTCATTTCCTCGATGGTGGCGACCGAACTGGGTCGCTACGGCATCAAGGCGCTGATGGCGCACAAGGGCGAGCCGCTGGTGCAGCTCACCGGCCCGGACACCGTGGCGGGTGTCTTCACGCCGCCGGCCGCCGGCGCCGCCAAGCCGGGCGCGCGCATGGGCGTGGAGCTGGCTGTGCGCAGCAAGCTGGCCGAGCCCGTCCAGCGGCCAGGGCGCAAGAGCGCCGCCAATGCCGAACCAGAAGCATCGGAAGAAGCGGCTGCGGATGCCGAGGCCCAGGCCGATACCACCACCACCGCTCTCGCATCGGACAGCCCGGACGACAGCAGCGACCTGGACGCTCTGCTCGCCGGCTTGAATTCGGATGACGCCGCGCCCGCACCCGAACCAGCGGCATCGGACAGCGACGACCTCGATGCGCTGCTCGCGAGCCTGAACGACGACAGCCCGGCGGCCGAATCTGCCGCCGCAGACAGCGAATCCGACGTGGATGCGGAACTGGAAGCGCTGTTGAAGTCACTGAGTTGATCGCAAGGGCAGTGATGACCCCGACGCTTGGAGTCAGCACGCCAGACACGCGCCGCAACGCATTCATCGAAGCTCCCGGTGCAGCATGACGCCGATGCCGGGAGCCTCGGCCACTCTTTTCAATCAACCGCCTACTAGGGGGAATGATGGCTCAGGTCAATCTGCCGCAGACGCTTGGCGTCGCTTACTGGGACAAGCAGAAATCCGCGCTGGCCAAGGCCGCGAAAGCCCCGGCCACCAAGTTGCCGGACGCGCTCAAGGAACTCACCAAGCAGCATCTCGCGCTCGACTGGGATGCCTACGGCACCGACAAGCTCAAGACCGCCGATGACGCCAAGGCCCGCGCCGCCGAGCTCGATGCGGCCGTCAAGGGCAAGATCAAGGCGCTGCTGAGCCAGGCGCAGACGGTGGAGACCGCGGCGACCAGCTTCGAGAGCGAAGCGAAAAAGGACAAGATCTTCCCCAAGGAGCCGCTCACGGCGGCAGCGGCCATCGTCAAGGCGGCCAAGGAGTACCGTGCCGACGTGGACACGGCCGTCACGGCGGCCCGCAAGGCGCTGGACGCCAAGACGCAGGAGCTGGCCGCGCAGAAGTCCGCCAGCGGCCCGAGCAGCGCCGTGGTCGCCAAGCAGACCAAGCTGCTGAAGAGCAAGCTGCTGACGGCCATCGCCCTGCTGCGCAAGCCCCAGCCCAACGCACGGCCGATGCGGTTCGTGATCGTGCTGGGCAAGACCAGTGCCAGCCTGGCCCTGGCCTATGCGGTCGGCCCCGCGCAGGAAAAGCTCCTCAAGGGCCTGATGCCCGGCGAAGCGCCCTTCAAGATCCTGAAGGACATGAAGGCCGTCGTGGTGTGGGAGAAGAACGCCCTCACCTTCGTCAGTGACCGCCTGGCCGGCACCACCCTCAAGAAGGTGCAGCTCTGGCTCAAGAAGCTGCTCAAGCTCAACTTGAAGATGCGGGTGCGCAAGTCGACCGGCGAGGTCGAGGAGACCGAAGGCGAGGACATCCCCGAACACCTGCTCAAGGCCGATCCGGCCGATGCCGCGGACGACCTCGGCCGCGAGGAGTTCGTGGAACGCATGGCCGCGCTGGATGCCGACATCAAGGCCGGCCTGCGCGGCCCCTCGGCGGCGCGCATCAAGGAGCTGATGGCCGAGATCGCCAAGCTGACCAAGGCCGACAAGTATGGCGATGCCGACGCCGAGCTCGACGAGATCGAGGCCCTGCTTGCCGGTGGCGAGGATGACGGGGCCGACGAGCAGGAGGACGAGCAGGACGCGGACGCGTCGACCGAGAAGGCGTCTGGCGGCGCGCAGGCCAGCTTCATGAAGCGCTTCGCTGGCCTGCAGGCGGGCATCAAGGCCGGGCTGGCCGGCGCAGACGCCGCCCGCCTCAAGGAGCTGGTGGCCGGCATCACCCAGCTGTCCAAGGCCGGCAAATTCGCCGACTCGGAGAAGGTGCTCGACGCGATCGAAGTGCTGCTGAAGAAGGGCAGCGGCGGCAGCCCAGGCTCTGGCAAGAGTGCCGCCCAGGCCATGGACGAATGGAAGACCCGCCGCGCGGCCGCAGTGAACTCGCTCAAGTCGGTCGCCACCAAGGTGGCCAATGCCAAGCATGCCAGCTCCGCCAAGGCCATCATCGAGCTGCAGGCGGTGATCAAGAACCTGACGGCCGAGCCGGCCACGCTGCAGCAGGTCAACGAGCTGCAGCGGTGGCTGGCCGACGACGACGTCGTCGCCGATGTCTGCGAACTGGCCGAAGACATCCGCACGCCGCTGCTGGGTGCCCTGAGCCAGCTGCGCACGGCCATCACGGCCTGAACGCCTCCATCCAACGGATCACAGGAGCTCAGTCATGGGAAAGACCAATCTCCGCGAAGTGCTCGAAGCCATCGGCTCGACCAAGGACGGGATGACCGAGGAGAAGGATGCTGTCGCGCTACTGGACATGCACCTGAAGGAAGTGCAGGGCTGCCAGCACACCGACGCTCTGGAAGACCTCGTCAAGGTGCGCGACGGCGCCAAGCGCGCCCTGGACATCACCTTCAAGGTGCGCACCGACAGCCAGTTGGCCCGCTCGCACGCCGAGCCGCTGGTGCAAGCGCTGGCGCCGCTGGAGCGGCTGATCGACCGGCTGCAGAAGGAGGCGCCAAAGGAGGCGCCGAAAGGCCCCAAGGCGCAGGCGCCCGTCAAGGGCAGCGAGCCCAAAGGCAAGGACGCTCCCGTGCCGGAAGTGCTGCCGCCGGCACTCAAGAATGTCCAGGAAGCCATGGAAAAGGGCGAACTGGCGGGCAAGCTGGCTGAACCCAAGTTCCGCGGCGAGGTGATGGACTACCTCGAGACCGTCAAGGGCAAGCCGACCGAGGGCGTGAAGAAGGAGCTGCTGAACGCGCTGCGGTCGGCGCCGAAGACGGACACGGCGCTGCGCCAGAAGGTGTTCGAGAAGGCCTTCGCCTGCTCGCTGGACAGCGTCAAGACCGACGACAACGGGGAAGCGCCGGCACCCGTGCCACCGCACGTCCTCGACAAGGCCGTGGACATCCTGGCGACCTTCCCTGCCGAGCATCTGCCCGAGAAGTGGAAGCTCAACGCTGTACCGGGAAAGGGAACGTCCGGCACCTACATCCCGGAGACGCAGCTTGCCCAGTTCGACTTCGGCGAGGACGATGCCAATTTCGATCAGGACTACCTCAACGCGGTGGCTGGCGATCCGCTGGAGGGGACCAAGTGCTTCGATGTGATGGTGCGCCATGAACTCGGCCACGCCGTCCACGCGACCAAGAACGGCAAGGCGTTGACCGACTCCATGGACGGCGGCCAGTGGCGTGGCCACAAGACGCTGGCCGCCGTCGTGACGGAGCTGGACGACCTCGTCACGTCCCTGGCTGCGGAACTCAAGTCCAGGCTCGACATGGCCGACGACGCCAAGCCCGAGCTGCTGCGCTGGCTGAACACCGTGCAGGCGACCAAGCTGCAAGGCAATGACGTCGGCCTGAAGCAGGACTTCGCGACCGCCACCTTCGAATTCTTCGGCCCCAAGTCCGAGGCCATGAAGAAGGTTGCGGCCCGCGGGCAGAAGATGACGGTGTTGAAGGACGCGCTCGACCTGGGCCAGGCCTTCTTCAAGGTCGTCCGCCAGGGCATCCAGCCCAACGCCTTCTTCAGCCTCGGCCCCGATCCCGTGGCGCACAACGGCCGCGTCTATCTGGATTCCGGCCTGGGCGACGACGGCTGGGTGAGCTTCGCCGCCCCCACGCGCAAGAAGATGGTCTCGATGTACCAGTACCGCGCCCCCGGCGAATGGTTTGCGGAGTTCTATGCCACCGTGAACAACGGCAATGCCGACGTTCGCAAGAAGGGCAAGTCAGCCTACCCCGCCGCCTATTCCTGGATGCAGGAAAAGGGCATGCTGGTCTACAAGGATTGAAGCCGCGCCCGGCGGGACATCGACGATGACGCCTGCACCGGATCGGGGGCCAGCAGCCCAGCTGCTGCAGCTGTTCGCCGTGCCGCTGGCGTTGGTGGAAGGCGTGCTGGACGAGGCCGCCAACGCCGAGCTGGCGGAATGGATCCTGCTGGAGCGCGAACTCGGCGAAGGTGTGCAACGCAGCGTCGTCGGCGGCTGGCATTCCCAGGCGGATCTGCCGGCACGGCGCGTGCAGCCCCTGGACGCCTTCTTCGGCACGCTCATCGAACAGGTGCGCGGCGTCCATGCCCGCGTCGGCAGCGGCGTGGACTACGAAGCCCGCTTCATGCTGCAGGCTTGGGCGACGGTGCTCGAACGCGGGCACTATGTGCAGGTCCACGATCACGTGGATGCGCACTGGTCGGCCGTGTACTACGTCGACGCGGGCGACTGCGACGACGCCGCCTCGGGCCGCATCAGCTGGATCAATCCGATCGGCTCGCACCGCTCCATGCCGGGCGCGGAGCTGATCCCGACGACCTTCAGCGTCACACCGCGCACCGGCTTGCTGGCCATCTTCCCCGGCTGGCTGAGGCACTCGGTGGAGCCCTACCAGGGCGACCGGCCGCGCATCGTCATCGCGGCCAACATCGAAGTGCAGCGCCGCGCGCGGTAAGCAGCCGGGGAACTTCCGGACCGGCGCAGTCACACATGGCGGCGCCTTGCATGCGCATCGCCGCTGCCATTTCATTCCGACTGAGACACCACCATGGTCAAGAAGACGATCACCATCACCGAGGACATCCCGGGTACGGACGATCTCAAGCCGCCCAAGCTGGAGGCCACCTACGAATTCGAGAGTGGCAGCGACGAGGCCCATGAGCGAGTCAAGTTCGACTACATCGCCAAGAACTTCGAAGCCGAGATGCGCAAGAAGTTCAAGAAGCAGATCGAGGGCTTTGCGCTGCCGTTGAGTTCCATGCAAAAGGAAATCGACGCGATGAAGAAGGCCTACAACGACATGACCACGGAGACCGACCCGCTCAAGCTCGTGGAGCAGATCAAGGCGGCGTCGGGCAGCAAGAAGTCGCTCGACACCAAGATCAAGGAATACAACGACTACCTCAAGGACGCGGTCAAGAACACCGTCGAGCAGCAGATCCTGGTCTGGGCCGAGAAGATCGAGAAAGATGCCGAGGTCGAGGCCAAGAAGAAGATCAAGAGCGACATCCGCTGGAAGAAGTTCCGCCACGTGGCCGGCGCCGTCATCAAGGGCGTGCTGATCCTCGGCGCCGCCGCCGCCGCCATTGCACTGACCATCGTCACCTTTGGCGCCGCGGCGCCTGCCATTGCCGCGCTGGGTGTCGCCTTCGCCAGCCTCGGCGGGCTGACCGCCCTGGTCAAGGTTGGCCGGGACATCAAGGGCAAGTACGACCTGGAAAAGCGCGCCCTGGCCAATCTGGAGGCCGATCTGAAGGTCATCCAGACCCACCTGGGCAGCATCGCCAACAAGACGGCCGGCCTGCCCAAGCATCTGGACGATGCTTCCCGCATGTGCACCGAGCGCCGCGGCATGATCCAGGCCACCCGCGCCGTGCTGGACAAGCTCGCCGTGAAGGCCCGGGAAGCCCAGGACAAGATGGAGGTGGTCAAGGCGGCCGGCGACTTCAAGGGCATCACCAAGCAGGCTGCCGTGCTGAAGAAGCTGCACGACGAGCAAACCAAGGCGCAGACCGCCATCGAACAGGCCCAGCAGCGCGACAAGGAGTTCGAGGCCTTCATCGACAAGGCCCGCGGCGTCGTCGGCGACCTTGAGAAGATCCCGGTCCTGGCCCCGCGCACCCTCCTTGAGACCGTGAAGCAGTACGCCAACATGGACACGCTGATCAATGGCGCCGACCTGATCAGCTCGGTCGGCGGCTCTGCGGCCGGCCTGAAGGGCGCCGTGAAGTAAGGCTGCTGCCCCGGCCCTACTTGCGCACGTTGTCCAGGTCGGGCGGCGGCGTATAGCCCAGGTCGCGGGCACGCGCCTCGAACTGCGACGCCAGCAGCGGCTGGCCGGTGTTGCGGAAATGCAGGGCCAGCTCGTAGCTGGCAATGCCGTTGCCCAGGGCCACGGCGAACTGCATCCAGCCCTCGTAGCGCGATTGCGCGGCCGAGGAACCATAGCCGCCAGTGTTCTGACCACGAACGCGCCAGGCCATGCGCGCGGCGGCGTCCTTGTCGCCGCGGCCGCAGCGCAGCAGATCCTGGCGCTGCTCGGCCGGCATGTCCGGGTTGAAGGAAAAGGCCGAGCGGTACAAGCGCACGTCGCTGCGCTGCAGTGCCTTGAGCGCACTGCGCGCGCCGTCACGTGCCACCTGCACGCCAGGTGCGAAGGGACTCTCGGGCCGGGCCTTCAGGAAGTCCTCGGCCACCTGCACCACTTCGGCGGGCCAGGCCAGTTGCTCCAGCTTCTTCAGCACCGCGTCCTCGTCGATGTCGGGCGCCGCCGGCGCCACGGCACCTGCGCGCTTGGGCTCCACGTTCAGGCGCACGCGGGTGTGGTCGGCGATGAAGGGGTCCTGCGCGAGCTGGCGGATGGCGGCCACCGGGTGGTTGAGCATGGTCTCGCGCACGTCGCTGCGCACCAGTTGCATCAGCTCGGGGAAGGTCGTCTGGTCGGACACGCTGCCCATCAGCTTGACCAGCGACCCGGTGTAGAAGGTGTTCTGCGTCTCGACGGCCGGCGCGATGGCCGGCTTGCCGGCCCCGGTGGAGAAGGTGATGAGGCAGCCCGGTGGCGCCTCGACCTGGTTCAGGCCAACCAGCTCACCGGCGCGCAGGCCGGTGCGGCAGGCATCGACGACCGCGATGATCATGCCCTCGCGGCGCGCGGGCAGGCGGCGCACGACGTCGCTGAGCAGCTGCATGCTGCTGTTTTGCAGCAGCTCGCCCTTGGCCGAAGGGTTGAGCCCGGCGGGCAGCAGCAGGTTGGACGCGTCCACCTGCACGCCGTGGCCGCTGAAGTAGAAGAACACGGTCGCATCCGCCGGGCTCGCTGCAGCCTCGGCGATGAAGACTTCCAGCGCACGGCGCGCTGCCGGCAGGTCCAGGTCCAGCGCCGACGTGACCTTGAAGCCGCGCCGCTCCAGCACGGCCTCCAGGTCGCGCAGGTTCTTCGGGATCGGCGGCAGGTCGAAGGGCTGGGGATAGTTGCGGTTGCCCAGCAGCAGCGCCAGGCGGATCTCGGTGCTCGGCAGCTGAGAGTCCGCGGCGGCCCGCGCGACGGGCCGCACGGCCAGTCCTGCGCCGAGCAACGAGCCCCACAGGAAGCGGCGGCGCGCGAGGCGGGGGGACATGGGGGGTTCGGACTGCACGGTCATGGGCTCGCAGGCTTGCAGCTCAGCGCAGGCTGGGCGGCGGGGTCGCACAGTTCGGGCGGCTTGGCGCCCTCGCTGCCTTGGGTGGACGGCCGGCCGGGGCCGACCTCGGCGATGACGCCGGAACGCAGGCGCACCGTCACGTTCTCGGTGCGCACGGTCTCCTGGAAGCGGGCACGGCGGGCGTCCTCGGCGTCGCCATTGATGGAAGACAGGGCTCCAGAGGCCGCCGGCGTCAGCGGCAGGACTCCGTTATAGACCACCGGGATCTCCGTTGCCTGACTGGCCCCATCATGGAAGAAGCGATAGGCCGTGCCGCCGGTGGTGGGCTGGCTGCCCACCTCGGGGCCGATCAGCACGACCGCTGTCGAGCCTTGCGCACCGGCCTTGGGCAGCACGGTCAGATAGCCGGCGTTCGGTCCCGTCGTGCGGCTCCCCGTTGCAGTGGAACCCACCTCGATGCGGATGGGCTGGCCGTTGACGGCGCCAAAGCTGCCGGGCGTGCCGAAGGCGCCGGGCGCCAGCTCCAGCACCATGCCCGGTGCCGACAAGGCCCTGCCGAGCACGATCTCGTCGAACGGCATGCGGGCCACCAGCTTGGCGTCGCCGGCCGTGGCGAGCTGGTCGGCGCGGATGTAGATCAGGTCGGCCTCGATGCCGCTGCCCCCCACCCCCACCTGCTGGCCGGACACGCGCACCTCGGACTGCACGGCCTGGCCGCCCTTGGCATTCGGCGCCCAGGCGGAGTTGTAGTTCGCGCCGCTGAGCGCCGAGAGCTGGCCCTTGAAGCTGTTGGCATCCTGGGCCAGCAGCACCGAGCCGCCACCGGCGGCCTGCACCGACAGGGAGGCACCCTCGGCGACCGTGATGGCGCTCGCGCTGCCCTGCTGCACGGTCGCCTCGGCCCCCGCCAGCGGCTGGCCGGCGACCGGCACCTGGGCCGTGCCCTGCAGTGTGGCCTTGGCGTCGTCAGGCGCGGCCTGGGCCACCAGCGCGAGGCTGCCGCCCGTGAGTTGCAGCTTGCCGTTGATGGCCAGGCGCCCCGCCTCGATGCGGCCGCCGCTCGACAGGGTCAYGTCGCCCAGTTGCAGGCTGTCCTTGGCGGCCACCAGGGCCTGGCCGCCGCTCAGGCCCAGCGGCGCGCTGCCGAACTGGTTGCTGCTGCGGCTGGCGTCGATCAGCGTGCCGGTGAGCGTCAGCCCGGCCGCATTGGCCAGGGTCAGGCTGCCGGTGTAGACCTGCTCGGCCCGCGTCGTCAGGTTGCCGGCCAGGCGCACGCTGCCGGCGGCCTGCAGCGAGGCGATGGTCTCGTTGCCGCCGAGCTGCAGCTGGGCGCCTGCGGCGACCTGCACCGCGCTGGCGTCGGACAGGCGCTCGGCCGCCGTCGTGATGAGGCCGCCGCCCAGCACCTGGGTGGCGCCGCCGTAGCTGTTGGCGGCGCTGCCCAGCGTCACCTGGCCCTGGGTGATGACGAGACTGCCGCGGCCGCTGATGGCCTGGTCCAGCGTCAGCGCGTCGCTGCGCGAGAGCCGCAGCTCGCCCTGGTTCTGGATCTCGCCCGAACCCAGGGCGCCATTGCCGGTCAGCAGGATCGTGCCGGCCTCGATGACGGTGGCGCCGCTGTTGCGGTGCGCGGCCGTCAGCGTCAGCATGCCGGCGCCCTGCTTGACCAGGCCACCGCTGCCGCTGACGACACCGTCGAAGCGGCCGTCGGCGCCATCGGCGCCGGCCGCCAGGGATGCGCCGTTCAGCACCAGGTTGCCGCCACCGTTCAGAGAGGCCACCGTCTGGCGCGCATTGGCCTGCACCTGCCCCGGCGCCTCGATGACGAGAGCGCTGGCCACCGCCAGGGTTTGTTCCGCATCCAGCACCAGGCTGCCGCCGTCGACCCGCGTGGCACCGGTGTAGAGGTTGGCGCCGCCCAGCGTCAGCGTGCCGCTGCCCGCCTTGCTCAGGCCGCCATCGCCGCCGATGACGCCGTCGAAGCGGCTGCTGCGGCCGCTGGCGCCCAGGACCAGCGTGTTGGCATTGAGCTGCACCTGGCCGGCACCGCTCAGCGCACCAAGGTCGACGTCGGTCAGCAACTCCAGCGTCGCGCCGTCGGCCACGTTGACGCCAGCCGAGGTCGGCACGACCGGCGCTGTTGCTGCGCCGGCAGCCAAGGGTTTGACAGCGCCGGCGCCTTCGAGCTGCAGCGTGCCGGCATTGGCCTGCAGGTCGCCCGCCAGCGTGTTGTGACCGGCCAGAGTGAAGACGCCGGTGCCAAGCTTGGCCAGGCCGCCGCTGCCGATGATGGCGCCATCCCAGCGCGTACTGCCGCCATTGCTGCCGACGCCGAGCAGCGCCGCCTGCACGTCCACCGTGCCGGCGCCGGCGAGCGAGCCGAGGTTGAGGCTTTGCTGCACCGTCAGCGTGGCGTTCGCCTCCACGCTCACGGCCGTGACGTCGTTCAGCGCGGTGCTGCTCGCCAGCACCAGTTCACCCGCCGCCACGCGTGTCGCGCCGGTGTGGGCGCCGCTGCCGCCCAGCACGAAGCGGCCGCTGCCCAGCTTGGTCAGGCCGCCGCTGCCGGTGAGGCTGCCCGAAAAGCTCGTGTTCGTGCCATCCAGGCCCGTGCCCAGTGTGAAGCTGCCGAGCTCGACGCGGCCCGCACCGGCGAGCGAGCCGATGGCTTGATCCTTGCCCAGGGCCAACAGCGCACCGCTTGCGATCTGCACCGCGCTTGCCGAGGGCAGCTCACCGGTGACGCGCAGGGTGCCCGAGGCGATGTCGGTCATGCCCCTGTAGTGATTGCTGCCGGCCAGCGTCAGTGTGCCGCTGCTGGCCAGGCGCAGGCCGAAGCCGGCACCGCCGTCGGCTACTGAGCCGCTGATCGTCAGCCCGCCGGTGCCGGGCAGGAACTCCGTCACGGCCGCCTTCAGTGTCACCGCACCGGCCAGCGTGCCGGCACCCGCGGTGTTGATCACGCGCCCGCCATTGGCCACCAGCTCCGCGCTCATGACGGCACCGTCGCGCAGATCGAGCTGGCCTGTGCCTTCGAGTTGCACCGCACCGCTGCCGGCCTGGGCCGAGGGCCCCGACAGCACCACGGTGCCCGAGTTGATGCGCGTGCCGCCGCTGTAGTTCTGGGCCGTCGTCGTCGTCAGGCTGCCGCTGCCGCTCATGACGAGCTCGCCGCTACCCGACAGCGGGCCCACCAGGCTGATGGCACCGGGCCCGCCGAGTTCGAGCCGGGTCGAGACATTGCTCGCGTTGACGCTGTAGTCGGCCGCGCTGACAAGGCTGGCGATGCCGGCGCTGTCGATCGCGAAGTGCGCCAGGCTGTTGTCGGGCCGGGTCAGCGTGACATTGCCGCTGCCAGCCTTGATGGTCGCGAGGCCCGCGACCGTCAGCGCGCCGCTTTGCGTGACGGCAGCGCCGGTCGCCGCGGTGTCCACGCCCAAGCTGCCGTAGCTGCCGCCACCGAGGTCCAGCGCGCCGGCCGACGTGACCTCGAGCTGGGCGGCATCGCCCGTGACCTTGAGACCGTCATGGCGTGCCGCATCACCATCGCGCAGTTGCACCTGTCCGAGGCTGGCGCCGGCCTGGGCCTTGAGCTCCACACGGTTGAGGTCGTTGCCCGCGCCATGGGTGGCCAGGTCGACGGGCACGGCCGCGCCGTTGGCGATCAGCGTCGTCAGGCCGCTCACCTGCAGCGGCCCGGTCAGCAGAATGCCCTTGGCCGCCGCGGCGCTGAGGCTGTCGCTGTGGCCGCCGCCCAGCGTCAGCAGGCCGCCGCTGCTGAGCGTAAGCGTCTTCACATCGCCGCTGAACGTCAGGTCCAGCGCGCTGCTGATGTCGGCGCTGGCGAAGCTGCCGCCGTTCACTCCGCGCATGCTGACCGTACCGAGCAACTGGTTGCCGGGCTGGTTCAGCACGAGATTCACGAGGCTGCCGTCGGCGATGAAATCGCTCGAGCCTGCGACAAACAGCGCACCGGTCTGGGTGAGGGTCGTTCCCCGGATCAGTGCCGTCAGATCGCCACTGACGCGGCCGCCGCCCAGCGAGATGTCGCCGCCGGCGCTCAGCTTGAGATCGCGCGTTGTGAAGCTGCCCAGGCGCAACGCGCCGCTGGCCACGAGGCTCACATCGCCGCCCAGCAGATGGATCGGGCCACCGAAGGCATTGGCGGCCTCGTTGAGCTGGATGGCGGCGCTGCCTGCGTCCAGTGTCGACGCGCCGGCGATGCTGAGGCCGCCAGCGACCTGGCCGATCGCGCCCCCGCCGCTGCTCGCTTTCAGTTCGCCGCGGACCGTGCCGCTACCAAGCCGCAACACACCATTCGAGGCGACCGTCAGGTCGCCCACGTCCAGCAGGCCGAGGCTGAGCGGGCCACTGTTGATGAGCAGGGTGTTGCCGCCGGTAAGGTTGATGACTGTGCCGGCAAAGGCGTTGCCGGCCTGGCCGAGGCTGATGGCCGCGGCGCCAGCGTCCAGCGTGACTGCGCCGCTGACCGCGAGCGAACCGGTCTGGGTCAGTAGCCCGCGGCTGACCGCCTTCAGCTCGCCGTCAATCTGGCCGCCGCCGAGGTTCAGCGCGCCGGCCACCTCCAGCGTCAGGGGACCGGTCGCGATGCTGCCCAGACTTAGGTCGCCGGCATTGCTCAGGGCCGTCGTGCCACCACTAAGGTTCACGAGGCCGCCCAGTTGGTTGGCCGCTTCTGTCAGCGTAATGTCGCCCGCTGCCTGCAGCGTGCTGCCGCCCGCCACGGCGAGGCCGCCCGCCATCTGAGTGATCGTGGCGCCTCGTACGCTCAGCGCGCCGCTCAGGTTGCCGGTGCCCAGGATGATGCCGCCGTTGCTGCTCGCGTCCAGGCTGCGCAGAGCCAATGTGCCGAGGCTGAGGCCGGGCAGGCTGAACAGCGTCGCGTCGCGGGCGGCGAGGTTGATGACGCCGAGGAACTGATTGCCGGCGTGGGGCAGCGCGATGTCCGCGCCTCCGGCGTTGAGCGTGGCCATGCCACCGAACTGCAGTGCGCCAGATTGCGTGATGGCGTTGCCGCCGCTGCTTGCGAGCAGGGCACCGCCGATCACGCCCTGGCCCAGGTTGAGGGCGCCGGCCGAATTCACGCTCAGGCTGTCTGTGGCGATATCGCCCAGGGTCAGCGCGCCGGCGGCGGTGATTTGCACTGTGCCGCCGCCGAGCTGCACCAGGCCGCCCCAGTCGTTGTCGGGGCGGATCAACGTGATCGCGCCGCCGCCAGCCTTCAGCGTCGCCGGGCCGCTGACCGCCAGAGCGCCGCTCTGCGTGAAGGCTGCGCCGGTGGCGCTCGTGTCAGCCATCAGACTGCCGTAGCGGCCGCCGCCCAAGTCCAGCGCACCGGCTGAGGTGATCTCCAGGCTGGCCGCGTCGCCCAGCAACTGCAGGCCGTCGTGCCGGCTGCCGTCGCCATCGCGCAGCTGCACACGGCCGAGACTACCGCCGGCCTGGGTCTGCAACTGCACGCGGTTCAGGTCGTTGCCAGCATGGACCATGTCGACTGGCATGACCGTGCCGCCCTGGGCGATCAGGGTCGTCAGGCCGCTGACCTGCAGCGCGCCGGTTTGCACGATGCCGCTGTGGGCCGCGGCCGTCAGCGTCGTGCTCCGGCCACCGCCAAGGGTCAGCAGGCCGCCGCTGCTGAGCTTCAGCGTCTGAACATCGCCGCTGAAGCTCAGGTCCAGCGCGCTGCTGATGTCGGCGCTGGCGAAGCTGCCGCCATTTACTCCGCGCATGGCGATGCCGCCCAGCAACTGGTTGCCCGGCTGGTCCAGCACCAGAGTGGCCAGGCCGCCATCGGCGACGAAGTTGGCCACGCCGTTGACCGTCAGCGCCGCGGACTGGCTGATCCTGCTGCCACGCGTGGTGGCCGTGAGCTCGCCATTCACGGTGCCGCCACCGAGGTCGAGGTCGCCACCGGCGCTGGCCTTGAGGTCATGCACCGCGAAGCTGCCCAGGTGCAGGGCGCCGCTGTTGGCCAGGGTCACATCGCCCCCCACCAGGCTGACCGCGCCGGCAAAGGCATTGCCCGCCTCGGCAAGATCGATGTTGCCGCTGCCGGTACTCAGCGTGGACGCCCCGCTGACAGCCAGGCCGCCGGAGACTTGGGTGATGGCCGCACCGCCGGCATTGAGGTTGCCCCCCACCGTGCCTGTCCCCAGGCGCAGCGCGCCGGAGGCCGACGCCGTCAGCCCGCCGACATTGAGGCTGCCCAGGCTCAGCGCGCCGGCACCCGTGATGACGGTGGTGCCGCCACGCAGGTCGACGCTGCCGGCGAAGGCATTGCCGGCCTGGCCGAGCGAGATGCCGGCGCTGCCCGCATTCAGGCTGGTGCCGCCGCTCACTGACAGGGCACCCGACTGGCTGATGGCGCCGCTGCTGACTGCCGTGAGGGTCCCGCCGACGGAGCCGCTGCCCAGGTCCAGCGTGCCGGCCGCATTCAGCGTCAGGCCGGCAGTGGCCAGCGTGCCCAGGCGCAGGCCGCCGGCGTTCGTGACCGCGCTGGCACTGCCACTCAGGCTGACGACGCCGTTGAGGTGATTGGCCGCATCGGTCAGCGTGATGCCTGTCGTCGCCTGCAGCGTCGCGTTGCCGGCGACGGTAAGGCCGCCGGCGATCTGCGTGATGGCGCCGCCGAGGGCGCGCGCGGTCAACGCGCCGCTGAGCGTGCCGCTACCCAGCGTGATGCTGCCGTTGCTGGTGGCGTCCAGGCTGTTGAAGCTCAGCGCGCCGAAGCTCAGGCTGGGCTGGTTGAAGAGGGTCACCGCATTGCCGGTCAGGCTCAGCGCGCCGAGGAACTGGTTGCCAGCGTTGGCCAGCGTGATGTTGCCGCTGCCGGAGGTGAAGGCGGCGGAGCCGGTCACGTGCAGCGCGCCGGACTGGCTGATGGCGCCATTGCCGCTGTTGGCCACGAGGTTGCCCGTGACATTGCCCTGGCCCAGGTTCAGCGGGCCGGCAGCGCCCACCGTGAGGTCGCCGGTGGTCAACGGCCCCAAGGTCAGGCCGGCCGCGGTTTTCACCTGCGTGACGCCGCCCTTGAGCGTGACCAGGCCGCCGAGCTGGTTGCTGGTGTTGTTGAGGGTGATGGCGGCGCTGCCCGCATCCACGTTCAAGGCGCCGGTCAGGCTGAGCGGCGCGCTCTGGGTCACATCGCCACCGGCTTTCAGCACGAGGGAGTGGATGCTGACTGCGCCGAGGTCGACGGCACTGGTGTCGGTGAGGCGCACGTCGCGGCCGGTCAGCGCCACCGCGCCCGTCCAGCTGTTGGCCGCGTCGTCCAGCGTGATGTCGGCCGTGCCCGCATTGATGCTGGAAGTGCCACTGACGCTCAAGCCGCCAGCGGCCTGGGTGATCGCGCCATTGCCGCTGGTGGCGGCCAGATTGCCGGCAACAGTGCCGTGGCCCAGGTTCATGGCGCCAGCGCTGTTGGCCGTGAGCGCGCCGGTGTCCAGCGTGCCCAGCGTCAGCGCGTTGGTGGTGCGCAGCTGCGTGGCGCCACCCTTCAGCGTGACCATGCCACCCAGCTGGTTGCCGGTGTTCGCCAGGGTGATGGCCGAAGCGCCCGCGTCCACGCTCAGGGCGCCGGTCAGGGCTATGGTCGTGCCCGCGCCCTGGCTGACGGCGCCGCCCGTCGTCAGCGTCAGCGAGGTGGCATTGACATGGCCCAGCGTGACAGCACTGCTGCCGGTGAGCACGGCATTCCTGCCGGTCAGCGCGACCGCGCCGGTCCAGCTGTTGGCCAGATCGCCCAGCGTGATGTCGGCGCCGCCGGCGTTGAGGGTTGCGGTGCCGGTGACGCTCAAGCCGCCAGCAGCCTGCGTGACGGCACCGCTGCTGGTGGCGCTGAGGGCGCCGCCGATGCTGCCCGTGCCAAAGCCCAGTGCGCCGCCAGCCAGGATCTGCAGCGAGCCGGTCGCCAGGCTGCCCAGCCCCAGCGCGCCCTGGCTCCTGATCTGGGTGGTACCGCCGGTCAGCGAGACCAAGCCAGTGAACTGGTTGGTCGCCGCGTCCAGCGTGATGGCCTGGCTGCCGGCATCGAAGCTGCTCGTGCCCGCGGCGCTGATGCGGCCGCCGGTCTGGTTGATGACACCGCTGGTGCTGGTCACGGCGAGGGCACCGGTGGCCGTGATGTCATGCGCCAGCGTGGCCGACTGGCCCTTGAGCGTAACGGCACCGCCCTTGAGCGTGCCGAAGGTGCTGAACACGCCGCCGCTGGACAGGGTCAAGGCCTCGGTGCCGGTGTCGATATTGCTCGTGCCGGCAGGCAGGATGAGGGTGCCGCCCGCCTCCAGCTCCAGGCCCTTGTTGGGCTGCTGAGCCAGCGCGAAGAGGTTGAGGTTGTTGGCGCTGCGCAGTGACACCGCGCCGCCCGTGGCGGTGATGGCGCCCTGCAGATCGTTGCTGGCCTGGTTCAGCGTGATGTCCGCCGCGCCGGCGTTCAGCGTCGTCGCACCGGTCAGCGTCAGGCCACCGGTCTGCGTGATCGCGCCGCCGTTGCTCGTCGCGTTCAGCGTGCCGGCGACGCTGCCCTGGCCGAGGCCGAGGTTGCCGGTCGAGGTGACCGTCAGGTCGCCGGTGTTCAACGTGCTCAGCGCCAGCGCGGCACTGTCCGTCACGCCGGTGACGCCGCCGCTCAGGCTGACGGCGCCGCTGAAATGGTTGCCCGGCTGGTTCAGGCTGATGACCGAGCTACCGGCCGAGACCGCCGTCGTGCCGGTGACGAGCAGGCTGCCGCCGGTCTGGTTGACGTCGCCGCTGGCCGTCGTCAGCTTCAGCGTGCCGCTGGCCGTGATGTTCTGGCCCAGGCTGAGGCCGGTCTGGGCCTGAAGCTCGACGTTGTGGCCGGCCAGCACGCCGCCCATGGTGAAACTGCCGCCGCTGATCAGCGTGAGGTCGGCCGTGCCGGTGTTGATGCTGGCCACCGGACCGAGGATGAGGTTGGCGCCGGCCGACAGCGTCAGCGCGCGGTTGGCGGGCTGGGTCAGGCTGAGGATTTCAAGATCGCCGCCGGAGCGCAGGTCCAGCGAGTTGCCGACCAGGTTCAGGCCGTGCCACTGGTTGCTGGTGTTGGGCAGGCTGATGTTGCCGGCCGTGGTGGCATCCAGCGTGGCGATGTCGCTGACCGACAACGCGCCCGTCTGGCTGATGGCGCCGCCGTGGCTGCTGGCACTCAGCGTGCCGTTGATGCTGCCTTGCCCCAAGTTCAGCGCGCCGCCGGCCGTGGTGCTGACGGTCAGGTCGCCGGTGTTCAGCGTGCCCAGCGTCAACGGGTTGCCGCCGCCGTTGCCCAGCGTCGTGGTGCCGCTGGTGGTGAGGCTGACCGCGCCTTGCAGGTTGTTGGCCGACGTCAGCGTGATGTTGCCGCTGCCGTTGCTCAAGGCTGTGGTGCCGCTGATCGTGAGCGCGCCGCCCTGCGTGATGGCACCGGCGCCCGTCGTCGTCGCGCTGAGGTTGCCGGTGACTGCGCCGCTGCCCAGGCTCAGGTTGGCATTGCTGGTGGAGACGGTCAGGGCGTGGGTGTTCAACGTGCCCAGCACCAGCGCGTTGCCATTGCCATTGGCGATCTGCGTCGTGCCGGTGCTGGTGATGCCGACGGCACCCTGCAGGTTGTTGGCCGAGGTCAGCGTGATGTTGCCGCTGCCATTGCTCAAGGCCGTGGTGCCGGTCACCGTCAGCACACCGCCCTGCGTGATGGCGCCGGTGCCGGTGGTGGTGGCGCTGAGGTTGCCGGTGACGGTGCCGCTGCCCAGGCCGAGATTGGCATTGCTGGTGCTGACCGTCAGGGCGCGAGTGCTGAGCGTGCCCAGGGTCAGCGCGTTGCCGCTGGCATTGCTGAGCTGCGTGGTGCCCGTCGTCGTGACGCTGACCGCACCTTGCAGGTTGTTGCCCGACGTCAGGTTGACGTTGCCGCTGCCGTTGCTGAGGCCGCTGCTGCCGGTCACTGTCAGCGCGCCGCTCTGGGTGAGGGTGCCGCTGCCCGTCGTCGTGGCACTCAGGGTGCCGGCCACCGTGCCGCTGCCCAGGTCGATGTCGGCATTGCTGGTGCTGACCGTCAGCGCGCCGGTGTTCAGCGTGCCCAGGGTCAAGGCCTTGCCGCTGCCGTTGACGACCTGACTGCTGCCCGTGCTGGTGAGGCTGACCGCGCCCTGCAGGTCGTTGGCCGCCGCCAGCGTGATGCCGCCGCTGCCGCTGCTGAGGCCGCTGGTGCCGGTCACCGTCAACACACCGCTCTGCGTGATGGCGCCGGTGCCGGTCGTCGTCGCGCCGAGGTTGCCGCTGATGGTGCCGCTGCCCAGGCCCAGGTTGGCGCCGCTGGTGTTGACCGTCAGGTCGCGCACGCTCAGCGTCCCCAGGGTCAGGGCCTTGCCGCTGCCATTGCTGATCTGCGTTGTGCCGGTCGTCGTGACGCTGACAGCCCCCTGCAGGTCGTTGACCGAGGTCAGCGTGATGTCGCCGCTGCCATTGCTGAGGCTGCTGCTGCCCGTCACCGTCAGCGCGCCGCTCTGCGTGAGCGTGCCGTTGTTCGTCGTCGCGCTGAGGTTGCCGCCGACGGTGCCGCTGCCCAGCACCAGGTCGGCATGGTTGGCGCTGACGGTCAGCGCGCCGGTGGTCAGCGTGCCCAGGGTCAGGGTGTTGCCATTGGCATTGCTGAGCTGGGTGGCGCCGGTGCTGGTGATGCTGACCGCGCCCTGGAAGTCGTTTCCGGCCGTGCTCAGCGTGATATTGCCGCTGCCATTGCTGAGGGCCGTCACGCCCGTCACCGTCAGCGCGCCGCCTTGCGTGAGGGTGCCGGTGCCCGTCGTCGTCGCGCTGAGGGCGCCGGTGACCGTGCCGCTGCCCAGGGCCAGGGCGGCGCCGCTGGTGCTGACGGTCAGCGCGCGCGTGCTCAGCGTGCCCAAGGTCAGCGCATTGCCGCTGCCGTTGCTGATCTGCGTGCTGCCGGTGGTGGTGATGTCCACCGCCCCCTGCAGGTTGTTGCCCGAGGTCAGCGTGATATTGCCGCTGCCGTTGCTGAGGTCGCTCGTGCCGGTCACCGTCAGCGCCCCGGTCTGTGTGAGCGTGCCGCTGCCTGTCGTCGTCGCGCTGAGGTTGCCGGTGACGGTGCCGCCGCCCAGGTCCAGATTGGCGCCGCTGGTGCTGACGGTGAGCGCATGGGTGCTCAATGTGCCCAGGGTCAGCGCCTTGCCATTGCCATTGCCGAGTTGGGTCGTGCCGGTGCTGGTGATGCTGACCGCGCCCTGAAGGTCGTTGGCCGAGGTCAGCGTGATGTTGCCGCTGCCATTGCTCAAGGCCGACGTGCCGGTCACCGTCAGTGCGCCGCTCTGCGTCAGCGTGCCGGTGCCCGTCGTCGCTGCACTGAGGTTGCCGCCAACCGAGCCGCTACCGAGGTCCAGATTGGCATTGCTGGTGCTGACGGTCAGGCCGCCGGCGCTCAGCGCGCCCAGGGACAAGTCCTTGCCGCTGCCATTGACGAGTTGCGCATTGCCGGTGGTGGTGACGCTCACCAGCCCCCGCAGGTCGTTGCCCGAGGCCAGCGTGATGTTGCCGCTGCCGTTGCTCAAGGCCGTGATGCCGGTCACCGTCAGCGCGCCACCCTGGGTGAGGGTACCGGTGCCGGTCGTCGTCGCACTGAGGTTTCCGGTGACCGTGCCGCTGCCCAGGTTCAGGTTTGCTGCTGTGGCGCTGGCGGTGAGGGCATGGGTGTTCAGCGCACCCAGGGTCAGTGCGTTGCCGCTGCCGTTGCTGACCTGGCTGACACCGGTGGTCGTCAGGCTGACCGCGCCCTGCAGGTTGTTGCTGGCCGCCGTCAGCGTGATGCTGCCGGACCCCGTGGTGACGCCCGTCGTGCCGGTCACGGTCAGCGCGCCGGCCTGCGTGATCGCGCCGCCGCCGCTGGTGGTGACGCCGACATTGCCCGTGACCGTGCCGGTCGGCAGGACGACGTCGCCGCCGACGCTGCTGAGGGTCAGGCCTGCGCTGGTGACGCTGCCCAGTGCGACGGTGCCCGCGCCCGAACTCGCCGCGGTGAGGCTGCCGCCGCCTGTATTGAGGGTGCTGCCGGTGATGTCGCCGCCGGCCTGCAGGACGACGTTGAGGGCACCTGCCCCCGCCCCGATGCTGCCGGCGCTGAAGCTGATGTTGCGCAAGGCGATCAGGTTCAGCGTGGCCGCGCCGGTAGGCACGATGGCGGCCTGGACGTCGATGTCGCCATGTTGGCCGTTGGTGCCCAGGGCCAGGGTCTGCACCGTCACCGACGTGCCGCCGGCCAGCGCATTGTTGAGGGCGCCAACGTCGACCACGGCAGCATCGTCCGTGCTGGCGAAATTCGGCGCCGCGCCAACGTTGGTGTTGGTGCCGCTGTTGGCTTTGATGACCACGTCGTTGGGGTCGAGCAGCCACTGGCCCGACCGCCCCAGCGGTGCGCTGGCGTCGACGCGGCCGAGCAGGTTGAGCTGCTGGCGGCCCGAGGTCTCGACCATGCCGCCATTGCCCCCCAGACGCCCGCCGCGGGCCCAGATGCTGCCAAGCATGTCGGTGCGTCCGTCAGCCCAGACGGCGATGCGGCCGCCATCGCCCCGTTCGGTGGCATTGGCGCGCAGCTCAGCGCCGGCACCTATCCAGGTCTGCTCGGCGTTGTGCTCGGTGCCCCTGCCCTCGAAGCCGCCACCGACCTGCAGGCTGCCGCCGCCGAGGCGCCCGGACGCGTCCAGCCGGGCGCCGTCCAGCAGCGCGAGCTTCTGGCCGAGCACGGTGATGCCGCCGCCTCGTTCGCCGCTGGCGTCCACGCTGCCATTGACGGTGGTGACGCCCACCGTGCCGCCGTCGATGACGACGCGCCCGCCCTGCTGGCTCAAGCCCCGCGCCTGCACGATGCCGTCCATGTTCAGCACCTGGCCGGCCGCGCCGCCACGAGCCTGGGCGCGCATCTCGGCGCTGCTCTCGGCCTGCACGCGGCCGCTGAATTTCAGTGCGACGTCGCGGTTGTCGTCGTTGCGCAGATTGAAGAGGACAAGGCCGTCGCCTTCCACATCCACCTGCACCGTGCTGGCTGCACCCAGCCCGACACGCCGCGCCGCGATGCTGCCTCCAACGCTGAGCTGGGGGGCGACCAGCGCCACCGTGCCGCCCGGCGCGCTGATGCTGCCATCAGCCTGCAGCGCGCTGGCGCCCGCGCCCGCCGAGAAGCGGTAGTTGCCGGCGATGAAGGCGGTGTCGGACAGGTCCAGCGTGGACCCGACGAGACCGCCGACATCCACCTGCGATCCCCGCCCGAAGACGATGCCGCGCGGGTTGATCAGGAAGACCCGGCCGTTGGCCTGCATCTGGCCGAGGATCAGGGACGGGTCGCCACCGACGACACGATTGAGCAGCACCGAATTGACGCTGGGCTGTTGGATACGCAGGCCCTCGCCCGCGGCGATGGAGAAGCTCTGCCAGTTGACGATGGCCTTGTCGCTGCCCTGCTGGATCAGGCCCGGGCGAATTGCAACCTGTCCCTGCACGACCTGGGCGCCTTGAGGCAGCGCATGGGCAGCCGGATAGGCTGCGGCAAGGCACAGAGCAAGGGCGAGGGGTTGCAGGCGCCACATCAGAAGCTCCACGATCCCTGGGCATACAGGCGCAGCTTGCTCGACTGGCTTTCGGTGCTGGCATGGCCGTGCGTGGGCGTGGCCAGGCTCATGCGGAAGGCATACGCGTTGCCGCGCGCCCATACCAGGGACAGCCCCGCGCCGCCCAGCCAGGCGCGATTCACGTAGCCGGGCTCGCGCAGCACGAGGTTGGGATCGTGGCGGTACCGGATGAAGGCGCCGTCGTAGAAGGCCGCCAGCACCAGCTCGCTGGCCCAGCGCCCGAACAGGCTGGCCGGCGGCAGCCAGCGCAGCTCCAGGCTGGCCACGGCACCGCTGTCACCCGTGCCCTCGCCCGGCGCATAGGCGCGCACGCCGTTGGGCCCGCCGGCGCGGAACTGCTCGGTCGAGTCGAGGTTGGACAGGGCCCACTGGCCGCGCATCGTGAAATAGGCCAGTAACCGGTTGCTCAGCACGTTCTGCAGCCGCGAGGCGGCGAAGCTGAGCTTGCGGAAGCTCGCCGCGTCGTCACCGCCGCTGGGCGCACCGGCCGGGAAGTTGAGCCGGCCCTGCGCCAGGTTGAGCTCGAAGGTGTTGACGCTGCCGGTCAGCAGGCTGTCGCGAAAATCGCCGCTGACACCGACGCTGGCATCGTCCACATGCTTCTTCGTCGACAGGGCCGCGACCTTGTCGACATAGCGCTTGGCGTCCACCGCCCCGAGCGCAAACAGGTTGAGGTTGCGAGAGCGCACCCAGGGGTAGAGGGCGAAGAGGTTGAGCGTCGTGCCGGTGCCGTCCAGGCCGAGGGGGAATTCCTTCTTGTCGAGCTGATAGCGCACCGCCGACAGCGAGGCGCCCGCCTTGAAGCCGTCGGCGCCGATGGGGCTGGTGTAGCCCAGCAGCGCGAACAGCAGGCCGCCGCCGGTGGAGGCGAGCACCGAGGCCGACAGGCCGTCGCCGCGACCCAGCGGGCTGGCCATGACGACCTGGGCGCCCAGGCGCTGCCCGCCGATGACCTTGGAACCATTGAGGTCGCCGTCGATGCTGCCGCTGTAGCGCGCCTCGGCCCGCGGCGTGAACTCGAGGATGGCGGTGCCCGGCGCGCTGCCGGCCTTGACCTCGGCCCGCGTGACGATGCCGCGCAGGTCGTTGATGAGGAAGACCGTGCGCTCGACGGCGTCCACGGTCAGCACGTCGCCGGGCTTCAGCCGCGCCAGATAGGCCTCGACGACCTCACGGTCCACCGGCAAGCCGTCGCTCCAGTTCAGCACGACCCGGTCCAGGCGCCCCTCCAGCACGGCGATGCGCACCGTCTGGCCATCGAAGGTCTGCTCCGGGATGTAGGCGTAACCCAGGTAGAGCCCCAGGTCGCGCTGCAGGAAGCGGGTCACCTCGTTGGCAGCGTTGACGAGATCCTCGAAGCCACGGTCCTTGCCGACGAAGGCAGCAGTCAATCGCGGCAGGGCCTCGCGCAGGGCGGCTGGGGCGTCGGGCGACAGGCTGTAGGCGGTGACGTCGATTTTGAGCTCGTCGTCGGGCTTGCCGAGCTCGCGCGTGACCTGCTGCGGACGCTCGGGCGGCAGCTCGGTGTTGCGAGCCTCGGGCGGGCGGGCCAGCTCGGCCGGTGTCGGCACCACCGGCGGCGTGCCGGCGGCCCAGGCCGAAGCACAGGCGAGCCACTGCGCGGCCAGCAGGCTGAGGCGCAAGGGCGAGCGGCAGTGGCGGGGATCGAGCAGCAAGGTCGGGTCCGTAGCAGGGGCGGCGGGCATGACCTGGCGGTCGCACCCGTGGTGAGTCACGGCTCTGGCGTTTGAGTTCCGCGCGAGTCCCGTAAATGAGCGGATGCCGTCCGACAAGCGTGCTGCGCCGACCTGGGCACACTGGGTCCATGGCTGACTTGATCACCCGCCGCCCCGAGGGCCTGTATTGCGAGGCGGGCGGCTTTCATATCGACCCCTGGCGGCCGGTGGCGCGTGCCGTCATCACCCACGCCCATGCCGACCATTGCCGCGAGGGCCACGGCGCCTACCTCGCCCACAGCGACGCCGAAGGGCTGATGCGCTCCCGCGTGGGTCCCGACATGGCCTTCCAGGGCCTGGCCTATGGCGAGCCGTTGCAACTGGGCGAGGTGACCGTCAGCCTGCACCCGGCCGGCCATGTGCTGGGCTCGGCCCAGGTGCGCGTGGAACACCGCGGCGAGGTCTGGGTCGTGTCGGGCGATTACTTCGTCAGCGGCGCGGTGAATGCTGAGGGGGAGGCCAACACCACCTGCGCGCCCTTCGAGCCGGTGCGCTGCGATGTCTTCATCACCGAAGCCACCTTTGCCCTGCCCATCTACCGCTGGGCACCGCAGACCGAGGTGCTGGCCGAGATGCGCACCTGGTGGGCCGATTGCGCGGCCCAGGGCAAGCAGGCGCTGCTGATGGGCTACAGCCTGGGCAAGGCGCAGCGGCTGGTGGCGGGGCTGGCAACCGCGGACGCACCTGGGCCGGTGCTGGTGCATGCAGCGGTTGCGCGGCTGAACGAGGCCTATCGCGCGGCGGGCGTGGCCCTGCCGGAGGTGGAGACCGTGACGCCGGAAACGAACTTCAAGGCGCTGCGCGGCGCGCTCGTCATCGCACCGCCGGCCGTGCAGGACAGTCGCTGGGCCAAAGCGCTGGGGCCGCACAGCGACGCCTTTGCCAGCGGCTGGATGCGGTTGCGCGGCGCCCGCCGGCGCCGCAGCGTGGACCGCGGCTTCGTCTTCAGCGACCACGCCGACTGGCCGGGGCTGCTGTCGGCCATTCAATCGACCGGCGCCCAGCGCGTCATCGTCACGCATGGCGACGAAGGCGCGCTGGTGCGCTACCTGAGCGAACTGGGCCTGCAGGCCGAGGCCTTTGCGACCGAGTACGGCGACGAGACGCATGGCGTGGAGGCGGCGCAATGAAGCGCTTTGTCGCCCTCTACCTCGCCATCGACGCCAGCACGTCCACACTGGCCAAGGTGGCGGCATTGAAACGCTACCTGGCCGACGCGCCCGCGCGTGATGCGGCCTGGGCCGTCTATCTGCTGGCCGGCGGCACGCCGCGCCGAGCGGTGCCCACGAGCGAGCTGCGAGCGCTGGCCTGCGAGGCGGCGGGTTTGCCGGAGTGGCTGTTCGAGGCCGGCTATGCCGTCACCGGCGACCTGGCGGAGGCCATCGCTTACGTGCTTCCCGACCCGCAGGACAAGCTCGACGAGCCGCTGGCCGACTGGATGGAGCAGCGCATCCTGCCGCTGCGTGCGCTCGACGCAGCGGCGCGACGCGAGGCCGTGTTGAGCGCGTGGCAGGGCCTGTCGGCGGACGAGCGCTTCATGTTCGTCAAGCTGGTGGGCGGGGGCTTTCGCGTCGGCGTCAGCAAGCTGCTGGTGCAGCGGGCGCTGGCCGAGTGGTCGGGGGCGGACGCGGCCGGCATCGCCCAGCGCATGATGGGCTACACCCAGATCGACACGCCGCCCACGGCCGAGCGCTTCCAGGCGCTGCTGGCCGAGGACACGAGCGGCTCGCGCGGCGGCCAGCCCTACCCCTTCTTCCTGGCGCATGCGCTGCCCGGCGACCCCGCTGCGCTGGGCGAGCGCGGCGACTGGCTGGCGGAGTGGAAGTACGACGGCATCCGCGCCCAGGTGGTCAAGCGCGACGGCGAGGTGTGGATCTGGTCGCGCGGCGAGGAGCTGATCACCGAGCGCTTTCCCGAGGTGGTGCTGGAAGCGAGCAGCTGGCCGGATGGCACGGTGGTGGACGGCGAGCTGCTGGCCTGGCGCCACGGCGAGGCCGAGCCGGCGCCGTTTGCGCTGCTGCAAAAGCGCATCGGCCGCACCAAGCTGTCCAAGGCCATCCTGGCCGAGGCGCCGGTGCGGCTGCTGGCGTACGACCTGCTGGAGAGCGAAGGCGTGGACCGGCGGCAGGAGCCCATGCATTTGCGGCGCGCGCGGTTGGCGCAGTTGGGCATTGCGACGTCACCGCTCGTCGATGCAGCGGATTGGCCCGGTCTCGCCACTGCGCGCGAGGGTTCGCGCGAGCGGCGTGTCGAAGGCCTGATGCTCAAGCACCGCGAGTCGGCCTATGGCATCGGCCGCACAGTCGGCGCGTGGTGGAAATGGAAGGTCGCACCGCTCAGCGTCGACGCCGTGCTGATCTATGCCCAGGCGGGGCACGGCCGTCGCGCCAACCTCTACACCGACTACAGCTTTGCCGTCTGGAACCGCGCGCCGCGCGATGCGGCGGAGGCTGAGGCGGCGCTGGATTCGACAGGTGGGGAGCTGATGCTGGTGCCGTTTGCGAAGGCCTATTCCGGGCTGACGGATGAGGAGATCAAGCGAGTGGATCGAGAGATCCGCAAGACGACCGTGGAGAAGTTCGGCCCGGTGCGGAGGGTTCGGCCAACGATGGTGTTCGAGTTGGGGTTCGAAGGCATCCAGGCGAGCACGCGGCACAAGAGCGGCATCGCGGTGCGGTTTCCGCGCATGCTGCGGATTCGGGAGGACAAGCCGTTGTGGGAGGCGGATACGTTGGAGTCGCTGAGGGAGTTGATGGAGGTGGTGAGTTGATGTGGGTTGCTTTTGCGGAGCGAGTGTCCTCTCGCTGCATTGCCGGGAGTCCGTCCCGGCAGCCGGGTAACTTTCTTCTGCGGGGCCAGAAGAAAGTCACCAAAGAAGAGGCCCTGAACCGCACACCAGCACCACATGCACGAGCTGCGCCGTGCAACAGCCACTCGTTGACCGGGAAGACGCGACCCGCTGCGCTCTCGCTGCTGTCCCTGTCACCAGCACCAGTCCTTCCACCACCTGCCCGCTTAACGCGCGGCTGCACGCCGGGCTCACCAGAAAACCAAATGCAGCGTCGCTCGGGCGACACCACCGAGGTTGCGCGGCGGTCGCGTCGCCCGAGCGACGCTGCATTCCCTGACGAGTTCGGCGTGCAGCCGACGTTAAGCGGCGTGAAGGGGCGCTGGATGGTGATCGTCATAGGGACAGCAGCGAGAGCGCAGCGGGTCGCGTCCGCCCGAAATGGAGGTGAGCGTTTTCGCGCGCCGCTCCTGGCGGTGTGGTGCTCGTGTGCGGTTCAGCGCCTCTTCTTTGGTGACTTTCTTCTGGCGCCGTGTATAGACCGGAGACATGGGTAACACCCGTGCCAGGACATGGGTAACACCTTCTCAAGTGTCCAACGTCGGCTCGCGCAGGTCGAACTGCGTGAACCGCTGATGGCAGAAGTACACGTCATGCAGGCCATCGCACTCCAGGCTCGGGCGGATGCCGATGGGCAGTCCCTGCAG